>NZ_OU963893.1:1587647-1905177 GCF_918797525.1 unidentified bacterial endosymbiont
TTTGGTTTTACCGCCGCGCAGACGTTTCGCCGAATCATGTTTCCGGCCATGATGCGTTACGCGCTGCCAGGCATCGGCAACAACTGGCAGGTTATCCTCAAAGCTACCGCCCTGGTCTCGCTGTTGGGTCTGGAAGATGTGGTCAAAGCGACCCAACTGGCAGGTAAGAGTACCTGGGAGCCGTTCTACTTTGCGGTGGTGTGTGGCGTAATCTATCTGGTCTTTACGACGGTCTCCAATGGTGTGCTACTGCTGCTCGAACGTCGCTACTCCGTGGGTGTGAAGAGGGCTGACCTGTGATTGAGATTATTCAGGAGTACTGGAAATCGCTGCTGTGGACAGATGGTTATCGCTTTACCGGTGTGGCGATCACCCTGTGGCTGCTGATTGCTTCCGTGGTGATGGGCGGCATTCTGGCGGTGTTTCTCGCCATTGGTCGCGTATCGAATAACAAATTCATTCGCTTCCCTGTCTGGCTGTTCACCTACGTATTCCGCGGCACGCCGCTGTACGTGCAACTGTTGGTATTCTACTCAGGAATGTATACGCTGGAGATCGTGAAAGGCACCGAGATGCTGAACGCCTTCTTCCGCAGTGGTTTGAACTGTACGTTGCTGGCGTTGACGCTTAATACCTGCGCCTATACCACCGAAATTTTCGCCGGCGCCATCCGCGCCGTGCCTTACGGTGAAATCGAGGCGGGGCGCGCGTACGGCTTCTCTTCGGTGAAGCTCTATCGCTGCATTATTCTGCCTTCAGCGCTGCGTATCTCGCTGCCTGCGTACAGCAACGAAGTGATTTTGATGCTGCACTCGACCGCGCTGGCTTTTACCGCGACGGTGCCGGACTTACTGAAAATCGCGCGCGATATCAACTCCGCTACCTACCAGCCGTTTACCGCGTTTGGCATTGCAGCAGTGCTTTACTTGATGATCTCCTGGGTCCTGATTAGCCTGTTCCGTAAGGCTGAAAAACGCTGGTTGCAGCACATAAAACCGTCTTCGACGCACTGAGAATTATGATGGCTGAGAATAAACTTAACGTTATCGACTTGCACAAGCGCTACGGCGAACATGAAGTGCTAAAAGGGGTGTCGCTGCAGGCTAACGCGGGCGACGTGATCAGTATTATCGGCTCATCCGGTTCCGGTAAAAGCACCTTCCTGCGCTGCATTAATTTCCTCGAAAAACCGAGCGAAGGCTCGATCACGGTGAGCGGGCAGAACATCAACCTGGTGCGGGATAAGGATGGCCAGCTTAAGGTGGCGGATAAGCATCAACTGCGCCTGCTGCGTACGCGGCTGACGATGGTTTTCCAGCATTTCAACCTCTGGAGCCATATGACGGTGCTGGAGAATGTAATGGAAGCGCCGATTCAGGTGCTGGGCCTGAGCAAGCACGAAGCCCGCGAGCGAGCGGTGAAATACCTGGCGAAAGTGGGTATCGACGAGCGTCAGCAGATGAAGTACCCGGTGCACTTGTCCGGCGGCCAGCAGCAGCGCGTCTCTATCGCCCGTGCGCTGGCAATGGAACCGGAAGTACTCCTGTTCGACGAGCCGACCTCGGCGCTGGATCCGGAACTCGTCGGGGAGGTGCTGCGCATCATGCAGAAGCTGGCCGAAGAGGGCAAAACGATGGTGGTGGTGACGCACGAGATGGGCTTTGCCCGAAACGTCTCTAACCATGTCATTTTCCTGCATCAGGGTAAAATCGAAGAGCAGGGGCATCCGGATGAGGTATTAGCCAACCCGCAAAGCTTGCGTCTGCAGCAATTCCTGAAGGGATCGTTAAAGTAGTTTTGCCTTTCGCCCTCTCCCTGCAGGAGAGGGCGTCAGACCGCACCGTACTCCAGCCGATACACCCAGTCGTCAAAATACACGCCGTCAATCTCGTACGCCTTCACCAGCACCTGCGTGCGTACAAATCCGGCTTTCTCTAACCGGCAGGCACGACGGTATCGCCAATATCCGCCTTTTCAGCGTTTTCCGCGCTGATTTGCAAACCAATATCGCCGAGCGGGGTTTCATCTGACAGTAACATACTCACTGAACCACATTCCCCAGCGCCTCGTCTACATCATACCAGCGGAACGCAAACCCGGCCGCTTCCAGCCGTTTCGGCAGCGCGCGTTGTCCGCCCAGCACCAGCACCGATGATTCCCCCATTAACAGCCGTATCACCGACGCGGGCACGCGCAGCACCGCCGGACGGCGCAGAGCGCGCCCTAACGCATGGGCAAACTGCTCATTACGCACCGGATAGGGTGAAACCATATTAAATGGTCCGCGCAGGTCGTTATCCAGCAGCCAGAGAATACCGTTCACCATATCGTCGATGTGGATCCAGGCAAGATACTGACGGCCGTTACCGATTGGCCCGCCGAGACCCAGCCTGAAGGGGGGAAGCATTTTGCCCAGAATACCGCCTTCTGACGCCAGTACCACGCCGGTACGCAGCAGGCAGACGCGCGTATTATCGCTTTGCGCGGCGCAGGCGAGGCGTTCCCACTGGGCGCAGAGTTTATGGGTAAACTCATTGTGCGGCGGCTCCTCTTCGGTCACCACCACCTCGCCGAGGTCGCCGTAATATCCCGTCGCGGAGCCCGAAATCAACACCGACGGCGGGGTGTGGCTGTTACGGATAAGCTCAACCAGCCTTTCGGTGAGGGTCCAGCGGCTGCTGCACAAGCGCTGCTTTTGCGCCTCGCTCCAGCGTTTATCCGCAATCGGTTCGCCCGCGAGGTTAATGACGGCGTCAAAACCGTCAAGATCCTGCTGCCCGGACAGTCCTTTCCAGAAGACGATCCCGGCGCCCAGCACCCGACGTGCTTTTTCAGGGCTGCGCGTGACCACGGTGATGTCGTGTTGCAACGACTGCAGGCGAAGAACGAGATGACGACCAATCAGGCCCGTACCGCCGGTCAGCAGAATCTTCATACACTCTCCTGGTTTTACGCCTCGCGCTGCCAGCTTAACGTCATTGAGACGGAATCGGCATAACGCAGGGCGTGGAGTTTATCGATCTCAACTTCAGCATAGGTGACCCACTGGTGTTCGCGTGCGATATCGAGCACATCCTGAGTTAATTTTTCAAGTAAAAAGAAACGGTTGTTTTCAACGTACTGGATGATGCTTTTGGTAATGGTGCGATAGTTCAGGGCGTCATTGATATCTTCGCTCGCGCGCGCCCTGTCGGCCGGGTAGTGGATCGCCACATTCACCACGATATCCTGACGGTTGGCAATCTCTTCCTCTTTGATGCCAATAAAGGTGCGCAGGCGTAAGTTTTTTATACGAATAACAGCGTCTTGCTGGGACATTGCAGGTCTTCTCCGGGTCAGTATTTCCTCCCCATAATACATGAGCGCAACGCGTGCGCCCAACCAGGCGCAGAGTTAAATCTGCTGGATTTTTTGCATCGCGCGTTCGGTGGCCGGGCGGTTGCGAATGCGCTCAAACCAATTGTTCACCGCAGGGTAAGACGCTAAATCGATACGGTGACGCTCATGGCTATTCACCCACGGCCAGCAGGCGATATCGGCAATGCTGTAATGGTCGCCGCCGAGCCACGGCGTTTTCTCCAGCCGACGGTTGAGGACGCCATACAGCCGCTGTGTTTCAACCTGATAACGCTCGATAGCGTAAGGGATAGGCTGCGGGGCAAAGGCGGTAAAGTGATGATTTTGTCCGAGCATCGGACCGAAGCCGCTCGTCTGCCAGAAAAGCCATTGCAGCGTCTGGTGGCGTTCGCGCAGTTCGCCGCTGAGCAATTTGCCGGTTTTCTCCGCCAGATAAAGCAAAATCTCCCCGGATTCAAAAAGACTCAGTGGTTTGCCGCCGTCTTCCGGCAGGTTATCGATAATGGCCGGAATTTTATTATTGGGCGATATCGCCAGAAAAACCGGTCTGAACTGATCGCCTTTACTGATTTCGACGCGAATGATGCGATACTCCAGCTCGGCTTCTTCAAGAAAAAGGGTGATTTTATGGCCGTTTGGGGTAGGGGCATAGTAAAGGTCGATCATTTTCAACTCCTGTCAGTGTGAAAGGTGATGCCATAAAAATCAGTATAGTGCCTGTTGTAAATCATGAGTTTTGATCAAGTGACAGCGGCATAAAGAGGTTATATGTTGAGTGAAAAGCGATCGGTTAATGAGGATGTTATGCACCAGCCTGCAATTACCCTGTGGTCAGATTCCCGCTATTTTTCACCCTATGCGTTGAGCGTTTACGTGGCGCTGGCCGAAAAAGGGCTGACGTTTACCCTGAAAACGGTTGATTTAAACGGTGGCGAGCACCTCAATCCGCAGTGGCAAGGGTACGCCCTGACCCGACGCGTGCCGGTCGTGGATATTGAAGGCTTTCAACTGAGTGAATCTTCGGCGATCGATGAATACCTTGAAGATCGTTTTGCGCCGCCGGAGTGGGAACGGATCTATCCACACGATCGGCAGAAACGCGCCCGCGCGCGTCAGATCCAGGCGTGGTTGCGCAGCGATCTGGTGCCTGTCCGCATTGAACGCTCAACCGATGTGGTGTTTGCCGGCGTGAAAAAGCCTGCGCTGAGCGCTGAAGGCCATGCAAGCGCGCAAAAGCTGATTGAAACCGCCTCCGCGCTGCTTGCGCACGGCAACGCAAATCTGTTTGGCGAGTGGTGTATTGCAGATACTGACCTGGCGCTGATGCTAAACCGCCTGATCCTTAACGGCGACCACGTGCCGCAACGGCTGGTGGACTATGCCGTATTCCAGTGGCAGCGGGCTTCGGTACAGCGCTATGTGGCACTCTCCGCTAAGCGTGCTGGCTGATAAGGTTCGGGGCTTCAGGTATGATAGGGGCCGTTTTTTCTGAGGAAACACTGATGAAACTAATGTTTGCGTCGGATATCCATGGATCGCTGCTCGCAACCGAGCGTATTCTTGCTCTGTTTGCCGAAAGCGAGGCGCAGTGGCTGGTGCTGCTGGGTGATGTGTTAAACCATGGCCCACGAAATGCCCTGCCGGAAGGCTACAACCCTGCGCAGGTGGCGGAAACGCTCAACCAATACGCCTCACGAATTATTGCCGTTCGCGGCAACTGCGACAGTGAAGTGGACCAGATGCTACTGCATTTTCCGCTGACTGCGCCCTGGCAGCAGGTGCTGTTGAAAAATTGCCGTCTGTTTTTAACGCATGGTCATCTTTATGGCCCGGATACTCTGCCTGCGCTCGCGGCTGGCGATGTCCTGGTTTACGGTCATACTCATATTCCGGTTGCGGAAAAACGCGGGGAGATTTATCACGTTAACCCTGGTTCGGTCAGTATCCCCAAAGGCGGGTATCCGGCGAGCTATGGCCTATTCGATGAGAATACCTTTAGCGTAATCGCACTTAATGATCAGCAAGTTATTGCGCAGGTAGCGATTAATCCGTAAGTTACACCTCAACTGCAAACGCGCCGAAAGAGCGCTTAGACGAGAAGGTTTCCCGATGGTGGAGCAGAGTCATTTGGCAAGTACAGAGTGGGTTGACATTGTCAGCGAAGAGAATGAAGTGATCGCGCAGGCCAGCCGCGAACAAATGCGTGCAGAGCGTTTGCGTCACCGCGCGACCTATATCGTGGTGCATGACGGTATGGGCAAAATTCTGGTCCAGCGTCGCACGGACAGCAAAGATTTTCTGCCGGGTATGCTGGATGCCACCGCCGGCGGCGTCGTCCAGGCGGATGAAGTGCTGCTGGATTCCGCCCGTCGTGAGGCAGAAGAAGAGTTAGGTATCGCCGGCGTGCCGTTCGCTGAGCACGGTCAGTTCTATTTCGAGGACGAAAATTGCCGCGTCTGGGGCGGGCTTTTCAGCTGCGTCTCCCACGGGCCTTTCGCGCTGCAGGAAGAAGAGGTGAGTGAAGTTAGCTGGATGACGCCGGAAGAGATTACCGCGCGTTGCGACGAGTTCACGCCGGATTCGCTAAAAGCGCTGGCGCTGTGGATGACCCGCAACGCCAAAAACGAATCCACTAAACCAGAAAATAAACCGGCAAAAGAGGAAGAGGCTGAATAAGCCTTAACAACTCTCCCTCACGCACAGGCTGGACGCGATAGGTTTATGGTCGCGCCAGTCTCCGTCATGCAAACGTTCCAGCAGCGCTTTGCCCGCTTCAATACCAATCTTACGATGCGGAACTGCCATCGTGGTCAGCGGCGGCTGACAAACGCGGCTAACGTCGCTATCGCCAAACCCCACCACGGCAAGGTCGTCCGGCACTTTGATGCGTCTGCGCTGGCACTCATAGAGCACGCCGCAGGCCAGTTCATCGGCAACACACACCAGCGCATCCAGCTCCGGCCACGCCAGTAAAAACTCCGGTAGCTGAGCGGCCCCCGTGGAAAAGCTCGGCGGCATGGCGGCGTTAATCACCCTGTTTGGCGACATATGGTGGCGCAGCATCGCTTTGTACCAGCCCTGAAGGTGTTGCTGGAAGATCCACTGTTCCTGGTTAGCACATAGTATGCCAATGTTCTGATAGCCCCGCCTAATGACCATCTCCGTGAGCTCGTACATGGCCGCGACGTTATCTATACCGATGTTCATATCGAGAGGATCGGCGCGCATCGCCCCTATCTCCATCACCGGGATGGAGGAATTTTTCAGCCAGTGGCGGACAGTGTCAGTATGTTCAACGCTGAGCAAAATAGCGGCGGCAATATTCGAGGCCAGCAGCGTTTCGAGCAACTTCTCTTCCTGTTCAAGACGATGCTGGGATTCCGCCAGCATAATCTGGTATCCGGCAGGCTGTAGCACCTGCTGTAGCCCGGCAAACATCTCCGAGCAACCCGCTTCAGAGAGATTAGGAACCACCATCGCAATCGTCCACGATGATGCCGACGCCAGCGCGCTGGCCGCGAGATTGGGCATGTATCCCAGCTCTTGTACTGCGCTTTCGATTTTTTCTCGCAGTTTATCGGAAACCTGTTCAGGCGTGCGGAGTGCACGGGACACGGTCATGGTGCCCACACCGGCAAGCTGTGCGACATCGGCGAGTGTCACTTTGCCGGTACTGCGCCGTTTTCGGGTTAAAGACATACCTCTTCCTGCTGACAGGACGCGACTCATTTCATCCTTCGCTTCACGTGACTGGCAGTATACGCCTTAAACCCCTTTTTTTGCTGTGATTTGATGCGATGATTGCAATTTGATAGCGCTATCACATTTATGCATGTTCGTGAATGATAGCGCTATCTTTGTGATCCTGATCGCAGTCAATTGCGGAAGGGTTGAATAAAGTTTGTCCATCTTTTGCGATATGGCGGGAGTGAAAAGTGCTCAAAAAGTGGATATATGATACAACCATTACGCTGTTAGATAGCGTAGAGGACTGGCAGCAAGCGCTGGATCGGTGCGCGAAACCTTTGCTGGATTTACAGGTTATCTCACCGGAATACGTCGCGGCGATTGTCGAGCAGCATCACACCTTAGGACCCTATTATGTGCTGGCGCCAGGGTTGGCCATGCCGCATGCGCGGCCGGAAGAGGGGGCGAAAGGACTCGGCCTGTCATTATTAAAACTGAAACAAGGCGTCGCTTTTGGTGCCGGAGAATTTGACCCGGTGAATGTTATCGTGATGCTCGCGGCGCCGGACAAACATAGCCATATCGAAATGATCTCCGCGCTGGCTGAATTATTTTCCAGCGACCAGGACATGGCTGAATTACATCAGGCGAATACGCTGGAGGAGATAAAAACGATAATCGACCGCTTCTGATTTAATTAATCCGGTTCATCACCACATTACGCATCAGCGTGATGGGTCGTACTCTACTCAAAAGAAGGGGATAACAATGAAAATTATGGCTATTTGCGGTTCCGGCCTGGGCAGTAGTTTTATGGTCGAAATGAATATTAAAAAGGTGCTCAAAAAGATGGATATTGAGGCCGATGTTGAACACTCCGATCTCTCTTCTGCAACGCCCGGCGCGGCCGATCTCTTCGTGATGGCGAAAGATATTGCGGCCAGCGCCAGCGTCCCGGAAGGCCAACTGGTGGTGATCAACAACATCATTGATATTAACGAGCTCGAAGCGCAACTGCGCGCCTGGTTCGCAAAACAATAACCCTGATTGGCGAGGTGGATATGTTTATCCTTGAAACGCTGAATTTCGTTGTTGATATTTTAAAGGTCCCTTCGGTACTGGTGGGGTTAATTGCCTTAATTGGCCTTGTCGCGCAAAAAAAAGCTTTTTCTGATGTGGTGAAAGGGACGATTAAAACCATTCTTGGTTTTATTGTTCTGGGCGGCGGGGCCACGGTGCTGGTCGGGTCGTTAAACCCATTAGGCGGCATGTTCGAGCACGCTTTTGATATTCAGGGCATTATTCCGAACAATGAAGCTATTGTGTCGATTGCCCTGGAAAAATACGGTGCCTCAACTGCGCTGATTATGGCCTTCGGTATGGTGGCGAATATCATTGTCGCCCGCTTCACCCGTCTGAAGTACATCTTCCTGACCGGCCACCACACCTTCTACATGGCGTGCATGATAGGCGTGATCCTGACGGTGGCCGGCTTTGAAGGCGTGGGGCTGGTGTTTACCGGTTCACTGATCCTCGGGCTGATCATGGCTTTCTTCCCGGCGATTGCCCAGCGTTATATGAAACGCATCACTGGCAATGATGACATCGCCTTTGGCCACTTCGGTACCCTTGGCTACGTGCTTTCGGGCTGGCTTGGCAGCAAGTGCGGCAAGGGCTCGCGCTCGACCGAAGAGATGAACCTGCCGAAAAACCTGAGCTTCCTGCGCGACAGCTCAATCTCCATTTCGCTGACCATGATGATTATCTACCTGATCATGGCGGTGAGCGCCGGGGGGGAGTACGTTGAAGCGACCTTCAGCGGCGGCCAGAACTACCTGGTGTACGCCATCATCATGGCGATTACCTTTGCGGCGGGTGTTTTCATCATCCTGCAGGGGGTGCGTTTGATCCTGGCGGAAATTGTCCCGGCCTTTACCGGTTTCTCGGAAAAACTGGTGCCTAATGCGCGTCCTGCGCTGGACTGCCCGGTAGTCTACCCGTATGCGCCAAATGCGGTACTGATTGGCTTTTTGTTCAGCTTCCTTGGCGGACTGGTCGGGCTGTTCATCTGCGGGCAGTTTAGCTGGGTACTGATCCTGCCCGGAGTGGTGCCGCACTTCTTCACCGGCGCGACCGCAGGCGTATTCGGTAACGCCACCGGCGGGCGTCGCGGGGCGATGATCGGCGCCTTCGCCAACGGACTGTTGATCACCTTCCTGCCGGTGCTGTTGTTGCCGGTACTGGGGGCGATTGGTTTTGCTAACACCACCTTCTCGGATGCCGACTTTGGGGCCGTCGGGATTGTGCTGGGCAACCTGGCGCGCTTCCTGCCGCCGCTTGCCATCACCGGGCTGGTAGTGGCGTTATTCGCGCTGCTGGTGGCGTATAACGTCTTCGCTAAAAACAAACCTACGGGCGGTAGCGCACAGGAAAATACCGGAGCCAAATTATGAGTGAGCATGAGATAACCGACCTGGCGCGTCAAATCCGTCTTGAAACGCTGAAATCACTGACGCAACTGGGCTTTGGGCATTACGGCGGTAGTATGTCGGTCGTCGAGACGCTGGCCGTACTGTATGGTGCCGTGATGAAAATCGACCCAGCCGAACCGGACTGGCCGGAGCGAGACTACTTTGTTCTGTCGAAAGGTCACGCCGGACCGGCACTCTACAGTACCCTCGCGATTAAGGGTTATTTTCCGGTGGAAGAGCTGAGCACGCTGAACCAGAACGGCACGCGCCTGCCAAGCCACCCGGATCGCCTGAAGACCCGCGGCGTGGATGCGACCACCGGCTCGCTGGGGCAGGGCATTTCCATCGCCGGCGGGATGGCGCTATCGCACAAGCTGGCTGGCAGGCCAAATCGGGTATTTTGCATCGTCGGCGACGGTGAGTTAAACGAAGGCCAGTGCTGGGAAGCGTTCCAGTTTATCGCCCATCATCGCCTGAACAATCTCACGGTGTTCGTCGACTGGAACAAACAGCAACTCGACGGTGAACTGGATGAAATCATCTGCGCCTTCGACCTTGAAGGAAAATTCCGCGCTTTTGGTTACGATGTCGTGACGGTGAAAGGGGACGACATCCCGGCGCTGCTGGAGGTCACGTCGCTGATCCCGGAGGAGGATGCCCGTCCGCTGGTGGTGATCCTTGACAGCATCAAAGGTCAGGGGGTGCCATATCTGGAACAGTTGAGTAACTCTCACCACCTGCGTCTGACCGAGGAGAGTAAAGCGGCGCTCAACGAGACGATTCGCCAACTGGAGGCTACACATGATTAAGGTTGCACCTGCAGGACAGAAAGATGCCGTTGAGATGCGCAAGGTCTACGCGGGCTTTGTGGCACAGCAGATTGAAGCCGGAAGCGAAATTATCGCCCTGGAAGCGGATCTGATGAGCTCAATGGCGATGGACGGCGTGGCGCGCGATTACCCGCAGCACGTGATCAACTGCGGCATCATGGAAGCTAACGTCATCGGCACGGCGGCCGGGCTGTCGCTCACCGGGCGTAAGCCGTTCGTGCATACCTTTACCGCGTTTGCCAGCCGCCGCTGCTTCGACCAGCTGTTTATGTCCCTGGACTACCCGCGTAACAACGTAAAGGTGATCGCCTCGGATGCGGGCGTGACTGCGTGTCATAACGGTGGTACGCATATGTCGTTTGAGGACATGGGCATTGTGCGCGGGCTGGCGAATTCGGTGGTGCTGGAGGTGACTGACGCGGTGATGTTCGAGGACATACTGCGCCAGCTTATCGATCTCGAAGGCTTCTACTGGGTACGGACCATCCGTAAGCAGGCCCCGAGCGTGTATGCACCTGGTTCGACGTTTACCCTTGGCAAAGGCAACGTGCTGCGCGACGGCCGCGACATTACGTTAATTGCCAACGGCATCATGGTGGCGGAAGCGCTGGAGGCAGCCCGGCAGCTGGAGCAGGAAGGGGTGAGCGCAGCGGTAATCGACATGTTTACCCTCAAGCCCATCGACCGGATGCTGGTGAAAAACTATGCCGAGAAAACCGGACGTATTGTGACGTGTGAAAACCATAGCATTCATAACGGCTTGGGTTCGGCGGTCGCGGAAGTGCTGGTGGAAACCAGCCCGGTGCCGATGCGGCGGGTTGGCGTGAAGGAGCGTTACGGCCAGGTGGGCACGCAGGACTTCCTGCAAAAAGAGTATGGCCTGACGGCGCATGACATTGTGACGGCGGCGAGGGAACTGCTGTAAATACAAAAGGCGACCATCGGGTCGCCTTTTTAGTACAGCGGATAAATTACTGCTGCTGTGAAGACTGGATCGCGGTCAGGGCAATGGTGTAGACGATATCGTCAACCAGCGCGCCACGAGACAGGTCGTTCACCGGTTTACGCATCCCTTGCAGCATAGGCCCGATGGAGATCAGGTCTGCAGAACGCTGTACCGCTTTGTAGGTGGTGTTACCGGTGTTCAAATCCGGGAAGATGAACACGGTAGCGCGACCTGCAACCGGAGAGTTCGGCGCTTTGGATTTCGCAACGTCAGCCATAACCGCGGCGTCGTACTGCAGCGGGCCGTCGATCATCAGATCAGGGCGTTTTTCCTGTGCCAGACGCGTCGCTTCACGCACTTTCTCTACGTCGCTACCTGCACCAGAGGTACCGGTAGAGTAGGAGAGCATTGCCACGCGCGGTTCGATACCAAAGGCAATCGCCGAGTCTGCAGACTGGATAGCGATCTCAGCCAGCTGTTCTGCTGTTGGATCCGGGTTGATCGCGCAGTCGCCGTAAACGTAAACCTGTTCAGGCAGCAGCATGAAGAACACGGAAGAGACCAGCGAGCTGCCCGGTGCCGTTTTGATCAGCTGCAGCGGTGGACGAATGGTGTTTGCGGTGGTGTGAACGGCACCGGAAACCAGACCATCAACTTCGTCCTGTTCCAGCATCAGCGTACCCAACACCACGTTGTCTTCAAGCTGCTCACGGGCAACGGCTTCGGTCATGCCCTTGCTCTTACGCAGCTCAACCAGACGGGCAACGTAACTTTCGCGAACCACTTCCGGGTCGACGATTTCGATACCTGCGCCCAGTTCAACGCCCTGAGATGCCGCAACACGGGTGATCTCATCCGGGTTACCCAGCAGCACGCAGGTCGCAATCCCGCGCTCTGCACAGATCGCTGCCGCTTTAACGGTACGTGGTTCGTCCCCTTCCGGCAGAACCACGCGTTTGCCCGCTTTACGCGCCATCTCGGTCAGTTGATAACGGAACGCTGGCGGAGACAGACGACGGCTGCGCTCGGAGGTCGCCGTCAGGGATTCAATCCAGTCTGCATTGATGTAGCCCGCAACGTATTCCTGAACTTTCTCGATACGCTCGTGGTCATCAACCGGCACTTCCAGGTTGAAGCTCTGCAGGCTCAGCGAGGTCTGCCAGGTGTTGGTGTTGACCATGAATACCGGCAGGCCCGTCGCAAATGCGCGCTCGCACAGTTTGCTCACGCGTGGGTCCATCTCGTAAGCACCGGTCAACAGAATGGCACCGATTTCAACGCCGTTCATGGCGGCCAGACATGCGGCAACCAGCACGTCAGGACGGTCTGCAGAGGTCACCAGCAGGGACCCTGCGCGGAAGTGTTCAAGCATGTGCGGAATGCTACGCGCACAGAAGGTCACGGACTTCACGCGGCGGGTGTTGATGTCGCCTTCGTTAACCACGGTAGCGTTCAGGTGGCGCGCCATGTCGATGGCACGGGTGGCGATCAGCTCGAAGCTCCACGGCACTACACCCAGAACCGGCAGCGGGCTGGATTCCTGCAGAGAGGCCGGGTCAACTTTGATCACTTTCGCTTTGGAGGAGTCGTCGAAGATCTCGGACAGGTCAGGGCGCGTACGGCCCTGCTCATCAACCGGGGCGTTCAGTTTATTAACGATAACGCCGGTGATGTTGGTATTTTTTGCGCCGCCGAAGCTGCTGCGGGTCAGTTCGATACGCTCTTTCAGCTGTTCCTGAGTATCTGTACCCTGGGACATTACGAAGACGATTTCTGCGTTCAGCGTTTTGGCGATTTCAAAGTTCAGCGACTGAGCGAACTGGTGTTTACGCGTAGGGACCAGACCTTCAACCAGCACCACTTCTGCGTCTTGCGCATTGGCGTGATAGTTGGCGATGATCTCTTCCATCAGCACGTCTTTCTGGTTGCTTGACAGCAGAGACTCAACGTAGCTCATCTTCAGCGGTTCAGCCGCAGGCAGATTAGAGTTCTTACGTACGATGGAGGTGGTCTGGTCAGGCGCATCGCCACCGGCACGAGGCTGGGCGATAGGCTTAAAGACGCTCAGACGAACGCCTTTACGTTCCATAGCACGGATAACGCCAAGGCTGACGCTGGTCAGGCCGACGCTGGTTCCGGTAGGGATCAGCATAATTGTACGGGACACGGTTTATCCTCTTTCGTTACCGTCGCGATTGGACGGGTGACAAAACAGCACCGCCAGCAAAGCTGGCGGTGTGGAATCAGGCAGTCAGACGGTTCGCGTCTTGCGCGATAACCAGCTCTTCGTTCGTTGGGATAACGATAGCAGGGCGGGTGCCTTCTTTGTTGATGAAGCCAGACTTGCCGAAGCGGGCAGCCAGGTTGCGCTCGTGATCAACCTCAAAGCCCAGAACGCCCAGTTTGCCCAGGGACAGTTCACGGACCATTGCTGCGTTTTCACCTATACCGCCGGTGAAGATGACTGCGTCCAGACGACCGTCCATCAGTGCCGTGTAAGAGCCGATGTATTTCGCCAGACGGTGGCAGTAAACGTCCATTGCACGTTTAGCGTCTGCTTTGTCGGTGTAGTTGTCTTCAACGTAACGGCAATCGCTGGTGACTTCGGTCAGACCCAGCAGGCCAGACTCTTTGGTCAGCATTTTGTTGATCTGGTCAACGCTCATGCCCAGGGTGTCATGCAGGTGGAAGATAATAGCCGGGTCGATATCACCGGAACGGGTCCCCATCACCAGACCTTCCAGCGGAGTCAGACCCATGGAGGTATCAACACACTGGCCGTTGCGGATAGCTGAAACAGAACCCCCGTTGCCCAGATGGCAAGTGATGATGTTCACTTCTGTAACTGGCTTGTTCAGTACTTTTGCGGCTTCCTGAGTCACGTAGAAGTGGCTGGTGCCGTGTGCGCCGTAGCGACGTACGCCATGATCTTTATACAGGCTGTATGGCAGAGCATACAGGTAAGACTCTTCCGGCATGGTCTGATGGAACGCGGTGTCAAACACGGCCACGTTTTTGTCTTTCAGATTCGGGAAGGATTTCAGTGCTTCAGCGATACCGATCAGGTGAGCCGGGTTATGCAGCGGTGCGAAAGAGGCAGAGTCTTTGATGCCCTGGATAACAGATTCGTCGATAACCACGGAGCGGGTGTATTTTTCGCCGCCGTGGACGATTCGGTGACCAATCGCAGTCAGCTGAGCAGACAGTTCTGGTTTTTGTGCCAGAATAGTGTTAACGATAAAGTTCAGCGCTTCACTGTGAGCGGCGCCTGCACCTAAAGCCGCTTCTTGTTTGCTGCCGTCCATCTTCCACTTGATACGCGCTTCAGGCAGATGGAAACATTCGGCCAAACCAGAGAGGTACTCGTCACCGTTGAGCGCATCGATGATGGCGAATTTCAGTGAGGAGCTACCGCAGTTCAGAACCAGTACTAACTTACTCGACATGGAAGTACCTATAATTGATACGTGGCTAAAAAAACGTCAGTGAGTCTAAAAGCGTAACGCATACTGACCCAGACATTTATGATTAACATCATGCCAAACCAAAATTCTGGCATGATGGAAGGAATACTTATGATTTTAAGCCATTTTGCTCATTTTTCAGACAATGGCATACTATGCGATAATTTGACGAGTTAACGATTCTCGTCTAAGGCCCTATCAGGCTGGCACAGGATACCCGATACGGGGTAGTGAAGACAAAATATTTTGAACGTTGTCATAGCCTGTTGTGGTTTTGCACGAAAATTTTAATGTTTATATGTGAAGTTGAGGTACAGCCATGTCGACACCTGAGATCCCGTCCGTAAACTTTTTTAGTCTGTTTCGTCGTGGACAGCATTACGCAAAGACGTGGCCACTGGAAAAGCGCCTTGCGCCGATGTTTATTGAGAACCGCGTTATCCGCGCCACGCGCTATGCGATTCGCTTTATGCCGCCCGTCGCCATCTTTACCTTATGCTGGCAAATCGCCCTCGGCGGGCAGCTTGGCCCGGCGGTTGCCACCGCGCTCTTCGCCCTGAGCCTGCCGATGCAGGGGCTATGGTGGTTAGGTAAGCGTTCAGTTACGCCTTTACCACCTACTATTTTACACTGGTTTTATGAAGTGCGCGGGAAACTCGAGGAAGCCGGGCAGGCGCTGGCCCCCGTTGAAGGCAAGCCGGATTACCAGGCGCTGGCCGACACGCTCAAGCGCGCTTTTAAGCAACTTGATAAAACATTTCTTGATGACTTGTGATTGATCATCGAAACGACAAATAAAAGAAGGCACAGTAACAACGAGTTACCGTGTCTTTTTTACAAGTGCAATGCGCTACAGGAGTCGAAAGATGGAAATGACCCATGCTCAACGTCTGATTTTGTCTAACCAGTACAAGATGATGACTATGCTAGATCCCGATAACGCTGAGCGTTACAGCCGTTTGCAGACCATCGTTGAACGCGGGTTTGGTTTGCAGATGCGCGAACTGGATCGCGAGTTTGGCGAGCTGAAAGAAGAAACCTGCCGCATCGTTATCGACATCATGGAGATGTACCATGCGCTGCACGTCTCATGGACGAATAACAAAGATTCGCAGTCTATTGACGAACGTCGCGTCACCTTTTTAGGCTTTGATGCGGCCACGGAAGCGCGCTATCTCAGCTATGTGCGCTTTATGGTCACTACCGAAGGGCGTTATACCCACTTCGATGCGGGTACCCACGGCTTTAACGCGCAAACCCCGATGTGGGAAAAATACCAGCGCATGCTGAACGTGTGGCACGCCTGCCCGCGTCAGTACCATTTGAGCAGCAACGAAATTCAACAAATCATTAATGCCTGACGGAGGTGCGTGTGCAGTGTAAAGGTTTTCTGTTTGATCTGGACGGTACGCTGGTGGATTCGTTACCGGTAGTGGAGCGTTCGTGGTGCCACTGGGCTGACCGACATGGCATCGACCATCAGGAGGTACTGAATTTCATCCATGGCAAGCAGGCCATTACCTCACTACGACATTTCCTGGCGGGGCGCGCTGAGGAAGAGATTCAGGCAGAGTTCAACTATCTTGAACGCATTGAAGCGACGGATACCGATGGCATTGTCGCGCTGCCGGGCGCGCGTGAACTGCTTGAGCACCTTAACGAAGCGCATATTCCGTGGGCCATTGTTACCTCCGGTTCCATTCCCGTGGCCCATGCCCGTCACCAGGCGGCCGGACTACCGCAGCCAGAGGTGTTTATTACCGCTGAGTGCGTGAAGCTTGGCAAACCGGAACCGGATGCCTTTTTACTCGGGGCTGAATTGCTTGGTCTTGCGCCGCAAGAGTGCGTGGTAGTAGAAGATGCTGCGACAGGGGTATTGGCTGGCCTGAATGCGGGGAGCCACGTTATTGCCGTGAATGTCCCGGCGGACTCTCCCCGGCTCGACGAGGCGGACTTTGTTCTCACGAGCTTGACAGCAATCCGCGTCGCTAAGGCAGTTGACGGAGTTGTAACCGTCTCGCTAAAAATGTAAGCGTAAGATTTAGCCCCACTTTGTTGGGGCTTTTTTATGGCAGAATTCCTTTTCCTCCACTGACAAGGATATGTTGTGAACGGTGAACTGATTTGGGTTCTCAGCCTGCTTTTAATCGCCATTATTCTTTTTGCCACGGGCAAAGTGCGCATGGATGCTGTCGCCTTGTTCGTGATTGTCGCCTTTGTACTGAGCGGCACGCTGACCCTTACGGAAGCATTTTCCGGCTTTAGCGATCCCAACGTTATTCTGATTGCCGCCCTGTTTATCATCGGCGATGGACTGGTGCGTACCGGCGTGGCGACGGCTATGGGCTCGTGGCTGGTGAAGGTGGCAGGCAGCAGCGAGACCAAAATGCTGGTCTACCTGATGGTGACCGTCGCCGGGCTGGGGGCGTTTATGAGTTCAACGGGGGTCGTCGCCATCTTTATTCCGGTGGTGCTGAGCGTTTCCATGCGGATGCAAATCTCGCCGTCTCGTCTGATGATGCCTCTGAGCTTCGCCGGTCTTATTAGCGGCATGATGACGCTGGTGGCGACGCCGCCAAACCTGGTCGTCAACAGTGAGTTGCTCCGCGAAGGTCTTGAGGGGTTCAGCTTTTTCAGCGTCACGCCGCTAGGGTTGGTCATTCTGGTTCTGGGCGTTGCCTATATGCTGCTGGCCCGCATTGCCCTGAAAGGCGAAAAGCTGGATAAAAACAAAGACGGCTGGAAGCGGCGTACTTTCCGCGACTTGATTAAAGAGTACCGCCTGACCGGAAGGGCGCGCCGCCTGGCTATCCGCCCCGGTTCGCCGATGGTTGGCCAGCGCCTGGACGACCTGAAACTGCGCGAACGCTACGGCGCGAACGTAATTGGCGTGGAGCGCTGGCGTCGCTTTCGGCGCGTGATCGTTAACGTCAACGGAGTATCGGAATTCCGTGCGCGTGATGTTCTGCTAATTGATATGTCGACGGCGGATGTGGATCTGCGCGAATTCTGTGGCGAACAGATGCTGGAGCCGATGGTGCTGCGCGGGGAGTACTTCTCCGATCAGGCGTTGGATGTCGGCATGGCGGAAGTGTCATTGATCCCGGAATCTGAGCTGCTGGGTAAAACGGTACGCGAAATGGCGTTCCGTACCCGCTATGGCCTGAACGTGGTCGGCTTAAAGCGCGACGGCGTGGCGCTGGACGGTGCCGTGGTGGATGAGCCAATCCTGCTGGGAGATATTTTCCTCGTGGTCGGCAACTGGAAGCTCATCAGCCAGCTCGGACAAAAAGGCCGCGATTTCGTGGTACTCAATATGCCGGTTGAACAGAGCGAGGCCTCTCCGGCGCATAGCCAGGCGCCGCACGCGATTTTCTGTCTGGTGCTGATGGTGGCGCTGATGCTGACCGATGAGATCCCCAATCCGGTCGCGGCAATGATTGCCTGCCTTCTGATGGGCAAGTTCCGCTGTATTGATGCCGAAAGCGCCTACAAGGCGATCCACTGGCCAAGCATCATTCTGATCGTCGGGATGATGCCTTTTGCACTTGCGCTACAAAAAACCGGCGGCGTGGATTTGATCGTTAAAGGGCTGATGGACGTCGGCGGGGGATATGGGCCTTATATGATGATGGTGTGTCTGTTTGTGATGTGCGCCACTATCGGCCTGTTTATCTCTAATACCGCCACGGCAGTGCTTATGGCGCCCATCGCGCTGGCGATGGCGAAAACCATGGGCGTTTCGCCGTATCCGTTTGCGATGATGGTGGCGATGGCAGCGTCAGCGGCATTTATGACGCCGGTCTCCTCGCCGGTAAACACGCTGGTGCTTGGGCCAGGGAACTACACCTTTAGCGATTTCGTGAAGATCGGCGTGCCGTTCACCGTGCTGGTGATGGCGGTTTGCGTAGTGTTAATACCTGTTCTGTTCCCGTTCTAAGGCAAATGCCGGGTGAGGCGAAGCCGCCGCCCGGCACGTTGTCAGAGCGGAGAATCCTGGCTTATCTCATCCAGAGAGAGCTGGAAGCTCGGCACAAACACCTGCATAAAGTAATCCATCTCCTCGCTGCGGCGGGATTCCAGCGTTTTCTCAAGCCGCGTTTTCGCCAGCAAAAACTCGTTGTTTCCGGCTGACAGCTCTTCCAGACACTTCAGGTAGGCGCACAGCGCATCGGCCTGCTTCACCAGCGATTTTTCATCTTCTGTGTACTGGTGCTCATCAATCAACGGTTCAAAAATATCGCGTAACGCCTCGGGCACCATATCGATGAGCTTTTGCTGAGCAATCTTCTCAATGGCCTTATATTCCTGGGCGATCTGCGAGTTAAAGTACTTCACCGGCGTCGGCAGATCCCCGGTCAGCACTTCTGAGGCATCATGGTACATCGCCAGCAGGGCAATACGCTCGGCGTTAACCTGACCGTTGAATTTACGGTTTTTAATCGCCGCAAGGGCGTGGGCGACCATGGCTACCTGCAGGCTGTGCTCCGACACGTTCTCAGTGCGCACGTTGCGCATCAAAGGCCAGCGGTTAATGAGCTTCAGGCGGGAGAGGTGGGCAAAGAAATGACTCTGACTCATAGGTTACCTTTTGTCTTGACTGCGACAGGCTTCATTGTGCGGGGAGGAGAGGGAAGATGCAAATCAGGCTACCGGAGTAGCCTGATTTAAAATTACTGATGGTATCCCGAGAGGAATCGTCCGAAGCGACTAATGGCCATCTCAAGATCGTCTTCACGCGGCAGCGTAACGATGCGCACGTGATCCGGCCACGGCCAGTTAAACGCGGTCCCCTGAACCAGCAGCACCTTTTCCTGCAGCAGGAAATCGAGCACCATTTTCTGATCGTCGTGAATATTGAAACGCTTGGCGTCAATTTTCGGGAACATGTAGAGCGCGCCGTTCGGCTTCACGCAGGAGACGCCCGGTATCTCGTTAATGAGCTCCCATGCGCGGTTACGTTGTTCGTACAAACGACCGCCGGGAACAATAAATTCGCTGATGCTTTGATAGCCCCCGAGGGCGGTCTGGATCGCATGCTGCGCCGGAACGTTGGCGCAAAGGCGCATGGATGCCAGCATCTCCAGCCCTTCAATATAGCCTTTCGCGTGCTTTTTCGGCCCGTTCAGGACCATCCAGCCCTGACGGAAACCGGCGACGCGATAGGTTTTAGATAAGCCGTTAAAGGTAATGGTCAGCAGATCGGGCGCCAGTGCGGCAATGGAGTGGTGCTGCGCCGCGTCGTACAGGATCTTGTCGTAAATTTCATCCGCGAAGATGATCAAGTTATGCTGGCGGGCGATCTCGACGATCTCCATCAGCAACGCTTTAGAATAGACCGCGCCCGTGGGGTTGTTCGGGTTGATAATCACAATGCCGCGCGTGCGTGGGGTGATTTTCGCGCGGATATCATCGAGATCCGGGAACCAGTCAGAGGACTCGTCGCACAAATAGTGCACCGCTTTACCGCTGGACAGGGACACTGCCGCCGTCCACAGCGGGTAGTCTGGGGCGGGAACCAGCATTTCATCGCCGCTGTTCAGCAGCGCCTGCATGGCCTGCACGATAAGTTCTGATACGCCGTTGCCGATATAGATATCTTCGACGGTAACGTCACGTATCCCACGCGCCTGATAATGCTGCATGATGGCTTTACGTGCGGAGTAGAGTCCTTTCGAATCGCAATAGCCTTGTGCGGTGGGCAGGTTACGGATCACATCAACCAGAATTTCATCCGGCGCTTCAAAACCAAACGGCGCGGGGTTACCAATATTGAGTTTAAGAACCTTATTGCCTTCTTCTTCAAGGCGCTTCGCCTCTTTCAGAACCGGGCCACGGATGTCGTAACAGACGTTATCAAGCTTGCTGGATTTTTCGATAGGGGACATGAACCTTAACCTTTTCGCTATTATTGCCACTCCCTGCCGTGGAAGTCAGCACGGAATAATGTACTCCCCCATCGCCTCGTTTTGAAGGGTGTACAGGAGAAGATTTTGTGCAATGCGCGAAAGGCTTTGTAATCTATTTTACTACCTTATGGCCTTTTTTGTGATCTAAAGTCATGTCAAGTAGGTATTTTAAGGTTTATTGTGCTGGGAAATGGTTTTTTTTGTGAACAATACGCTGGTCTAAATACAATAACGATCCCGGTCGCACATGAAGTTTACCAGGGTGACATTTCGCAAAATCTGAATGTTCTGGTCAGAGCGCTACTAATGGTACAGCGGGGTTAAACGTTACTGATGTAAATTTAATGTTAAGTGTTATTAATGTTTGAACTTAATCTAAATTAACCTTTATTTATTATTAATGACGAAAATGCACTTTTTGTTAATATTAATAAAATTAGTGTCGCCACTTATCAACGTCCTTTAATCCTGAATATTGCAATAAGACTTATAAATAAAGTGGATTTGGGTTAAGATGTCTTTCGGGAAAGTGGATGAGAGATACTCAAATTACGAATGTCTGAACGCTCTTTTCTGAATTAATTGATTGTTATTATTAAAGTTATCTCTGGCGGGTTTGTGTAAGTCTTACCTTGCTACGATGATAGCGCTGCGCGAAAGATGGCAGGGACAGTGTTATACCTTTAATGGAATTTACATAATCCTGCAAACATCTAAATATCCTTAACGTTTAAGAGAAAAAAATACGTCATGATACGTGCTTTCTGACTGTTAATATAAAGCAGCACACTAACTGTCTGTCAGGCAGTCTGCCGGGCCGGGATACGAGGGAAACCTTCAGAAGGAATTGCTTAACTGTACACACAGCTTCAACCCGGACAGCTCCACACGAGCAACCTGAAAGTGAAAAGATATGATAAATGCAAATCGTCCGATAATGAATCTCGACCTCGATCTGCTGAGAACGTTTGTTGCGGTCGCCGATCTCAACACTTTTGCAGCCGCCGCCGCCGCAGTGTGCCGAACCCAGTCTGCCGTTAGCCAGCAAATGCAGCGGCTGGAGCAACTGGTTGGTAAAGAGCTTTTTGCTCGTCATGGGCGCAATAAGCTATTGACTGAACACGGTATTCAGCTACTGGGTTATGCCAGGAAAATACTTCGCTTTAATGATGAAGCATGTATGTCATTAATGTTTAGTAACCTCCAGGGGGTGTTAACCTTAGGTGCATCTGATGAGTCGGCGGATACCATATTGCCGTTTCTGCTCAATCGCATTAGTTCGGTTTATCCGAAGCTTGCGCTGGACGTGAGCGTAAAGCGTAATGCGTTTATGGTTGAGATGCTCAAAGAGAACGAAGTTGACCTTGTGGTGACAACGCATCGCCCAGGGCAATTTGATTGTCTGACCCTGCGGACGTCTCCGACACACTGGTACTGTGCCGCAGAATATGTTCTGCAAAAAGGGGAATCCATCCCACTGGTCTTGCTGGATGAGCCGAGTCCGTTCCGCGATATGGTGTTGACGGCGCTGAACGAAGCCAGCATTGCGTGGCGGCTGGCCTATGTGGCGTCTACGTTGCCAGCGGTGCGTGCAGCAGTGAAAGCTGGTCTTGGCGTCACTGCGCGTCCGGTTGAGATGATGAGCCCCGATCTGCGCGTGCTGGGCAAGAGCGAGGGGCTTCCTGTGCTGCCGGATACCCAATACCTGCTGTGCCACAACCCATCCAGCAATAACGAGCTGGCGAAGATGGTGTTTGATGCCATGCAAAATTACCTTAATCCCTGGCGGTTCGAGCCTGTTGCCCCTGTAGAGGGGGGGGACTCTCTCATCGTCGAAGGGAGCGTCGAGTGATCCTTCACTCAATATTCTGGTAACAATTTGTAAGTTTAAAAAAAGGCCACTCGCGCGATTTTAGCGTGGAGTGGTTTTTTTTTGTCATCCTTACCCTCTTTTTACATGGGAGATGAGTACAATATTATTATTTATCAATACATTAATCACATTCCGGTAAAAGGTGTTCACGTTACCTCCACACGATCTCTCCCCCCTGATAATGTTAAAAAAGCAGAAAAAATGTTGCCGTTTTTTTGAATGAATTAACAAAAGCGTGTCTCAGATCAAGAAAATACTCCTATTTGGGGGGATGAATCGTTGGAGAATCCTGTCAAAATAGGAGAGTTATTTTTTTTACTTCCAAAACGGACACGATTCAACAAGATGCATTTGACGTAAAGTCAGACACCCACCAGGGTTATAGGGCATTAAATGTTAATGAGAATCGGTTGATGTCATTTAATGTGAAGAAACCTTTGTTAAAGTTGACAAAAGGTTATAGAAAGGAGTAAAAAACCACATCATTTTGCTGCCTATGTCTCATTTCTGGCAGTTAGTGTAAGGTTATTTTATTCCTCCCCATGAATCGATGTGATGCCCATCTGCCAGCAAGAGCAGTGTTACAGGTATCACTTTTGATGAGTAAGCAATGAGTATGTCAACATCCACAGAAGTCATCGCTCATCACTGGGCATTCGCAATCTTTCTTATTGTAGCCATTGGTCTGTGCTGCCTGATGTTAGTCGGCGGCTGGTTCCTGGGCGGTCGCGCCCGCGCAAGGCACAAAAACACGCCTTTTGAATCAGGTATTGATTCAGTCGGTACCGCTCGCTTACGCATGTCTGCCAAGTTTTATCTGGTCGCCATGTTCTTCGTCATCTTCGACGTGGAAGCGCTTTACCTGTTCGCATGGTCAACTTCTATTCGCGAAAGCGGTTGGGTGGGCTTTGTCGAGGCCGCAATTTTCATTTTAGTGTTACTGGCCGGTCTGGTTTATCTGGTGCGTACTGGCGCACTGGACTGGACACCTGTGCGTTCACGCCGTGAACACACCAACCCGGAAAACAGTATCTCTAATCGTCAGCAGTAACAGCGAGGCAATAAGATGGATTATACGCTCACCCGCATAGATCCTAACGGTGAGAATGACCGTTACCCCCTGCAAAAACAGGAGATCGTAACCGACCCCCTGGAGCAAGAAGTCAACAAAAGCGTGTATATGGGCAAGCTCGAAAATGCCATGCACGATATGGTCAACTGGGGTCGTAAGAACTCAATCTGGCCTTATAACTTTGGCCTTTCTTGCTGCTACGTTGAAATGGTCACGTCATTCACTGCGGTGCATGACGTTGCGCGTTTTGGGGCAGAAGTTCTACGTGCTTCACCCCGTCAGGCTGACCTGATGGTGGTGGCCGGTACCTGCTTTACCAAGATGGCGCCGGTTATTCAGCGTCTTTATGACCAGATGCTGGAGCCAAAATGGGTGATCTCCATGGGCGCATGCGCCAACTCAGGCGGTATGTACGACATTTACTCTGTCGTACAGGGCGTTGATAAGTTCATTCCGGTGGATGTGTATATCCCGGGCTGTCCGCCACGTCCGGAGGCTTACATGCAGGCGCTGATGCTGCTGCAGGAGTCTATTGGTAAAGAACGTCGCCCGCTCTCATGGGTGGTAGGCGATCAGGGCGTGTATCGCGCGAACATGCAGTCTGAGCGCGAGCGTAAACGCGGTGAACGTATTGCAGTGACCAACCTGCGTACGCCTGACGAAATTTAAATTGCGCCTGTGGGCCTGGAGAATACCTTCGCATATCACTACTCAAATAGCGCGAAGCCAGGCTTAGCAGTCACCACGGACCATTTGCAATGGTGAACAATATGACCGACTTAACCGCGCAAGAAGCCGCCTGGCAGACCCGGGATCATCTGGATGACCCTGTCATCGGCGAACTGCGCAACCGTTTTGGGCCGGATGCCTTTACTGTTCAGGCCACCCGCACTGGGGTACCCGTTGTCTGGGTGAAGCGTGAACAATTACTGGACGCTGTCGATTTCCTCAAGAAATTGCCAAAGCCTTACGTCATGCTGTTTGATTTACACGGCATGGATGAACGTCTGCG
The DNA here is from genome assembly GCF_918797525.1 of unidentified bacterial endosymbiont. Taxonomy (NCBI): domain Bacteria; species unidentified bacterial endosymbiont. The sequence continues at coordinate 1,612,269 of NZ_OU963893.1, forward strand.
TACGCACCGCCAGGGCCTCCCTGCTGCGGACTTTTCCGTTTTCTACCACCTGATCTCCATAGACCGTAACACGGATATCATGCTCAAGGTGGCACTGTCTGAAAACGACATGCATCTGCCGACGATCACTAAACTTTTCCCTAACGCCAACTGGTATGAGCGTGAAACCTGGGAAATGTTCGGTATGACCTTTGACGGCCACCCGCACCTGACGCGCATCATGATGCCGCACACCTGGACTGGCCACCCGCTGCGTAAAGACTACCCGGCACGCGCAACCGAATTCGACCCGTTTGAGCTGACTAAAGCCAAACAGGATCTGGAAATGGAAGCACTGACCTTCAAGCCGGAAGACTGGGGCATGAAGCGCGGTACCGAAAACGAGGACTTCATGTTCCTCAACCTCGGTCCAAACCACCCGTCGGCGCACGGTGCATTCCGTATTATTCTTCAGCTTGACGGCGAAGAGATTGTCGACTGCGTGCCGGATATCGGTTATCACCACCGTGGTGCTGAGAAGATGGGCGAGCGGCAGTCCTGGCATAGCTACATTCCGTACACCGACCGTATTGAGTACCTCGGCGGCTGCGTAAACGAAATGCCATACGTGCTGGCCGTTGAGAAACTGGCGGGTATCGTTACGCCGGACCGCGTTAACGTGATCCGCGTGATGCTCTCCGAGCTGTTCCGTATTAATAGCCACCTGCTGTACATCTCCACGTTCATTCAGGACGTCGGCGCGATGACCCCGGTCTTCTTCGCCTTTACCGACCGTCAGAAAATCTACGATCTGGTGGAAGCGATTACCGGTTTCCGTATGCACCCGGCCTGGTTCCGTATCGGCGGCGTGGCGCACGATCTGCCGCGCGGCTGGGACCGCCTGCTGCGTGAGTTCCTCGACTGGATGCCAAAACGTCTGGCCTCCTACGAGAAAGCCGCGCTGCGTAACTCCATTTTGATTGGCCGTTCGAAGGGCGTTGCCGCCTACGGTGCGAAAGAGGCGCTGGAGTGGGGCACAACGGGCGCTGGCCTGCGTGCCACCGGTATTGATTTCGACGTGCGTAAAGCCCGTCCTTACTCTGGCTACGAGAACTTCGACTTTGACGTCCCGGTTGGCGGCGGCGTTTCCGACTGCTACACCCGCGTGATGCTGAAAGTCGAAGAGCTGCGCCAGAGTCTGCGCATCCTTGAGCAGTGCCTCAACAACATGCCGGAAGGCCCGTTCAAAGCGGATCACCCGCTGACGACGCCGCCGCCGAAAGAGCGCACGCTGCAACATATCGAAACCCTGATCACGCACTTCCTGCAGGTTTCCTGGGGACCGGTGATGCCGGCGCAGGAATCTTTCCAGATGATTGAAGCGACCAAGGGTATCAACAGTTACTACCTGACCAGCGACGGCAGCACCATGAGCTACCGTACCCGTGTGCGTACGCCAAGCTTCGCGCACCTGCAGCAGATCCCGGCCGCCATCCGCGGCAGTCTGGTTTCCGACCTGATTGTGTATCTGGGTAGTATCGATTTTGTTATGTCAGATGTGGACCGCTAATTATGCACGAGAATCAACAACCACAGACCGAGGCTTTTGAGCTCAGTGAAGCAGAACGTGCCGCCATTGAGCACGAGATGCACCACTACGAAGACCCGCGTGCGGCGTCCATTGAAGCGCTGAAAATCGTACAGAAACAGCGTGGTTGGGTGCCGGATGGGGCGATCTACGCGATCGCAGAAGTGCTGGGTATTCCGGCAAGTGACGTAGAGGGCGTAGCCACCTTCTACAGCCAGATTTTCCGTCAGCCGGTGGGCCGCCATGTGATCCGCTACTGTGACAGCGTGGTTTGTCACATTACCGGTTATCAGGGCATTCAGGCGGCGATTGAGCAGAAGCTCAATATCAAGCCGGGCCAGACCACTTTTGATGGGCGCTTTACTCTGCTGCCCACCTGCTGCCTGGGTAACTGCGACAAGGGGCCGACCATGATGATTGATGAGGACACGCACAGCCATCTGACGCCGGAAGCCATTCCTGACCTGCTGGAGCAGTACAAATGAAAACGGTAATTCGTACTGCTGAAACGCATCCGCTGACCTGGCGTCTGCGCGATGACAAACAGCCGGTATGGCTTGAAGAATACGAAAGCAAAAACGGCTATGCCGGCGCACGTAAAGCCCTCGGCGGCCTGGCGCCGGATGAAATCGTCAATGCGGTGAAAGACGCCGGCCTGAAAGGGCGCGGCGGCGCGGGCTTTTCCACCGGTCTGAAGTGGAGCCTGATGCCGAAAGATGAATCTATGAACATCCGTTACCTGCTGTGTAACGCCGATGAAATGGAGCCTGGCACCTATAAAGACCGCCTGCTGATGGAGCAACTGCCGCACCTGCTGGTGGAAGGCATGCTGATCTCCGCGTTTGCGCTCAAAGCGTACCGTGGCTATATCTTCCTGCGCGGCGAGTACATCGAAGCGGCGCAAAACCTGCGTCGGGCGATTGCGCAAGCCACCGAAGCGGGCCTGTTGGGTAAAAACATCCTCGGTACCGGTTTTGACTTTGAACTGTTCGTGCACACCGGGGCCGGGCGTTATATCTGCGGGGAAGAGACCGCGCTGATTAACTCCCTCGAAGGCCGCCGCGCGAACCCGCGTTCCAAGCCACCGTTTCCGGCAAGCTCTGGCGTATGGGGTAAACCGACCTGCGTTAATAACGTCGAAACCCTGTGTAACGTCCCGGCGATCCTCGCCAACGGCGTGGAGTGGTATCAGGGCATCTCCTCAAGTAAAGATGCCGGAACCAAGCTGATGGGCTTCTCCGGGCGCGTGAAGAACCCCGGCGTCTGGGAGCTGCCGTTTGGCACCACCGCCCGCGAAATCCTTGAAGACTACGCCGGCGGTATGCGCGACGGGCTGAAATTTAAAGCCTGGCAGCCGGGCGGGGCGGGGACCGATTTCCTGACCGAAGCCCACCTTGACCTGCCAATGGAGTTCGAAAGTATTGGTAAAGCAGGCAGCCGTCTGGGTACCGCGCTGGCGATGGCCGTCGACCACGAGATAGGCATGGTCTCGCTGGTGCGCAACCTGGAAGAGTTCTTCGCCCGCGAGTCCTGTGGCTGGTGTACACCGTGCCGTGATGGTCTGCCGTGGAGCGTGAAGATCCTGCGTGCTATCGAGCGTGGTGAAGGTCAGCCGGGCGATATCGAGACACTTGAGCAACTGTGTCGATTCTTAGGGCCGGGTAAAACCTTCTGTGCCCACGCACCGGGCGCCGTTGAGCCACTGCAAAGCGCGATTAAATATTTCCGCGACGAATTCGAAGCAGGCATCAAGCAGCCGTTCAGCAATACCCATTCAATCAATGGTATTCAGCCGAACCTGCTGAAAGCGCGCTGGTAAAAGCAGAATTTTGATTAACGCTCGGTTTCGACCGAGCCAACTGGAAGCATGCTAATGGCTACGATTCATGTAGACGGCAAAGAATATGAAGTCAACGGGGCGGACAACCTGCTGGAAGCTTGTCTGTCTCTTGGCCTTGATATTCCGTACTTTTGCTGGCATCCGGCGCTGGGCAGCGTCGGTGCTTGCCGCCAGTGTGCGGTGAAGCAATATCAAAACGCGGAAGACACGCGTGGTCGCCTGGTGATGTCCTGTATGACGCCAGCCGCCGAAGGCACCTTTATTTCGATTGATGACGAAGAAGCCAAACAGTTCCGCGAAAGCGTGGTGGAGTGGTTAATGACCAACCACCCGCATGACTGTCCGGTCTGTGAAGAGGGCGGTAACTGCCACCTTCAGGATATGACCGTGATGACCGGTCACAGCTTCCGTCGCTATCGCTTTACCAAACGTACTCACCGTAACCAGGACCTGGGGCCGTTCGTCTCTCACGAAATGAACCGCTGTATTGCCTGCTACCGCTGCGTGCGTTACTACAAAGATTACGCAGACGGTCAGGATCTGGGCGTGTATGGCGCCCATGACAACGTCTACTTCGGCCGTCCGCAGGACGGTACGCTTGAAAGTGAATTCTCCGGCAACCTGGTGGAAATCTGCCCGACCGGCGTCTTCACGGACAAAACCCACTCCGAGCGCTACAACCGTAAGTGGGACATGCAGTTTGCGCCAAGCATCTGCCAGCAATGCTCGCTGGGCTGTAACACCAGCCCGGGTGAACGTTATGGCGAACTGCGTCGTATCGAAAACCGCTACAACGGTACCGTTAACCACTACTTCCTCTGCGACCGCGGTCGTTTTGGCTATGGCTATGTGAACCTGAAAGACCGTCCGCGTCAGCCGGTTCAGCGCCGTGGCGACGACTTCATTACCCTGAACGCCGAGCAGGCGATGCAGGGCGCGGCGGATATTCTGCGCCAGTCGAAGAAAGCGATCGGTATCGGCTCCCCGCGCGCCAGCATCGAAAGCAACTTCGCGCTGCGCGAGCTGGTTGGAGCGGAAAACTTCTATACCGGCATCGCCCAGGGCGAGCAGGAACGTCTGCAACTGGTGCTGAAAGTGCTGCGTGAGGGCGGTATTCACACCCCTGCGCTGCGCGAAATCGAATCTTACGATGCGGTTCTGGTGCTGGGTGAAGACCTGACGCAGACCGGCGCTCGCGCGGCTCTGGCGGTTCGCCAGGCGGTGAAGGGTAAAGCACGTGAAATGGCGGCAGCCCAGAAAGTGGCTGACTGGCAGATTGCGGCCATCCTTAACATCGGCCAGCGCGCGAAGCATCCGCTGTTCGTGACTAACGTTGACAGCACCCGTCTGGACGACATCGCCGCGTGGACCTATTGCGCGCCGGTGGAAGATCAGGCACGTCTTGGTTTTGCCATCGCACACGCCCTGGACAACACCGCGCCGGCGGTTGAACTGGATCGCGATTTGCAAAACAAGGTCGACGTGATTGTTCAGGCCCTGGCGGGTGCGAAGAAACCGCTGATTATTTCGGGTACTAACGCCGGAAGCGCGGAAATCATTCAGGCCGCAGCAAACGTTGCCAAAGCCCTGAAAGGCCGCGGCGCGGACGTTGGTGTGACCATGATTGCCCGCGCGGTGAACAGCATTGGTCTGGGTATGATTGGCGGCGGCTCGCTGGAAGAAGCGTTACGCGAGCTGGAATCCGGCTCTGCAGATGCCGTTGTGGTGCTGGAAAACGACCTGCATCGCCACGCGTCTGCCGCACGCGTTGATGCCGCGCTCTCCAAAGCCCCGCTGGTGATGGTTATCGACCATCAGCGCACGGCGATTATGGACAAAGCGCACCTGGTGCTCTCTGCGGCAAGCTTCGCCGAAAGCGACGGTACGGTTATCAACAACGAAGGCCGCGCGCAGCGCTTCTTCCAGGTATACGACCCGGCCTACTACGACAACAACACCCTGATGCTGGAAAGCTGGCGCTGGCTGCACTCCCTGCACAGCACCGTGCAGAGCCGTGAGGTGGACTGGACGCAGCTCGACCACGTTATCGACGCAGTGGTAGAAAAACTGCCGCAACTGGCAGGCATTAAAGATGCTGCGCCTGACGCAAGCTTCCGTATTCGTGGCCAGAAACTGGCGCGTGAACCGCACCGTTACAGCGGTCGTACCGCGATGCGTGCCAACATCAGCGTGCATGAACCGCGTCAGCCGCAGGATAAAGACACTATGTTCGCCTTCTCGATGGAAGGGAACAACCAGCCGTCTGCGCCGCGCTCTCAGGTTCCGTTCGCCTGGGCGCCGGGCTGGAACTCCCCGCAGGCATGGAACAAGTTCCAGGCTGAAGTGGGCGGCTCCCTGCGCCACGGCGATCCGGGCGTGCGTCTGATTGAAGCCTCTGAAACCGGTCTGGACTTCTTTACTACCGTTCCGGCGAGCTTCGAGGCCCAGGACGGTAACTGGCGTATTGCGCCGTACTACCATCTGTTTGGTAGCGATGAGCTATCCCAGCGTTCTCCGGTCTTCCAGACCCGTATGCCGCAGCCGTACATCAAGCTCAACCCGGCGGATGCCTTAGAGCTTGGCGTCAGCGCGGGGGCGAGTATCGCCTTCAGCTACGATGGCCAGACAATCAGTCTGCCGCTGATTATCTCTGAGGGTCTGACAGCGGGGCAGGTCGGTCTGCCGATGGGTATGCCTGGTATCGCGCCTTTCCTTGCGGGTGCGCGTCTTGATAACCTGCAGGAGGCAAAAGCATGAGTTGGTTAACGCCGGATCTTATCGACATCCTGCTGAGCATTTTGAAAGCGATTGTTATCCTGCTGGTGGTGGTCACCTGCGGCGCGTTCATGAGCTTCGGTGAACGTCGTCTGCTCGGTCTGTTCCAGAACCGTTATGGGCCGAACCGCGTGGGCTGGGGAGGGTCACTTCAGCTGGTCGCGGACATGATCAAGATGTTCTTCAAAGAGGACTGGATCCCGAAATTCTCGGATCGCGTGATCTTTACGCTGGCACCGATGATCGCCTTTACCTCGCTGCTGCTGGCGTTTGCTATCGTTCCCGTCAGCCCGACGTGGGTTGTCGCTGACCTGAACATCGGCATTCTGTTCTTCCTGATGATGGCGGGCCTCGCGGTTTACGCGGTGCTGTTCGCAGGCTGGTCCAGTAACAACAAATACTCCCTGCTGGGTGCGATGCGTGCATCTGCCCAGACGCTGAGCTACGAAGTGTTCCTTGGGCTCTCGCTGATGGGCGTGGTGGCGCAGGCCGGTTCATTCAACATGACCGACATCGTCAACAACCAGGCCGACATCTGGAACGTTATTCCGCAGTTCTTTGGTTTTGTCACCTTTGCAATCGCGGGCGTGGCGGTGTGTCACCGTCACCCGTTTGACCAGCCAGAAGCCGAACAGGAACTGGCCGACGGTTACCACATTGAATATTCCGGCATGAAGTTCGGTCTGTTCTTCGTGGGCGAGTACATCGGTATCGTCACCATTTCGGCGTTGATGGTAACGCTGTTCTTTGGTGGCTGGCATGGCCCGTTCTTACCGCCGTTCATCTGGTTCGCGCTGAAAACCGCGTTCTTCATGATGATGTTCATTTTGATTCGTGCGTCGTTACCGCGTCCTCGTTATGACCAGGTAATGTCCTTCGGCTGGAAAGTGTGCCTGCCGCTGACGCTCGTCAACTTGTTGGTAACGGCCGCTGTCATTCTCTGGCAGCAGCCATAAGGGGCTTTGAGATCATGACCTTAAAAGAAATATTGGTAGGCACCGGTACCCAGTTGCGCAGCATCTGGATGATCGGCCTGCATGCGTTTGCCAAACGTGAAACCCGGATGTACCCGGAAGAGCCGGTATACCTGCCGCCGCGCTACCGTGGCCGTATCGTGCTCACGCGCGATCCGGACGGTTCAGAGCGCTGCGTGGCCTGTAACCTGTGTGCGGTAGCGTGTCCGGTAGGCTGTATCTCCCTGCAAAAAGCAGAGACGGTAGACGGCCGTTGGTACCCTGAGTTCTTCCGCATCAACTTCTCACGCTGCATTTTCTGCGGTCTGTGTGAAGAAGCGTGCCCAACCACGGCGATTCAGCTCACTCCAGACTTCGAGCTGGGTGAGTACAAGCGTCAGGACCTGGTGTACGAGAAAGAGGATCTGCTGATTTCCGGTCCGGGCAAATACCCGGAATATAACTTCTACCGGATGGCGGGTATGGCAATCGACGGCAAAGATAAGGGCGAAGCAGAGAACGAAGCCAAGCCTATCGACGTCAAGAGCCTGTTACCGTAAGGAGAGGGCAATGGAATTCGCTTTTTATATCTGTGGCCTTATCGCCATCCTGGCTACGCTGCGAGTGATCACGCACACCAACCCGGTGCATGCGCTGCTGTACTTAATCATCTCGCTGCTGGCCATTTCCGGGGTGTTCTTTGCGCTAGGCGCGCACTTCGCCGGTGCGCTGGAAATCATCGTCTACGCCGGGGCCATCATGGTGCTGTTCGTGTTCGTGGTGATGATGCTGAACCTGGGCGGCTCTGAAATTGAGCAGGAACGTCAGTGGTTAAAACCGCAGGTGTGGGTAGGCCCGGCAATTTTGTCGGCCATCATGCTGGTAGTGATCGTCTACGCCATTCTGGGCGTGAACGATCAGGGCATCGACGGCACGCCAATCAGCGCCAAGGCTGTTGGTATTGCGCTGTTCGGTCCATACGTTCTGGCGGTTGAACTGGCCTCTATGCTGCTGCTGGCGGGCCTGGTTGTTGCCTTCCACGTGGGCCGCGAAGAGCGAGCAGGGGAAGTGCTGAGCAACCGCCCTGATGACCGCGCGAAAAGAAAAACGGAGGAGCGCGCATGATCCCCTTAACACATGGACTGATCCTCGCGGCGATGTTGTTCGTTCTGGGTTTAACTGGTCTGGTTATCCGCCGCAATCTGCTGTTTATGCTGATTGGTCTGGAAATCATGATTAACGCCTCCGCGCTGGCCTTCGTGGTCGCCGGGAGCTACTGGGGCCAGGCCGACGGTCAGGTGATGTACATCCTCGCCATCAGCCTCGCGGCTGCGGAAGCGAGTATTGGCCTGGCGCTGTTGCTGCAGCTCCATCGTCGCCGCCAGAACCTGAACATCGATTCAGTAAGTGAGTTGCGTGGATGAACATGCTTGCCTTAACCATTATTTTTCCGCTGATTGGCTTCGTGCTGCTGGCGTTTTCTCGCGGCCGCTGGTCTGAGAACCTGTCGGCAACCGTCGGCATTGGCGCTATCGGTCTGTCTGCGCTGGTCACGGCGTATGCGGGGATCGATTTCTTCAACAATGGACGTCAGGCCTACAGCGTGCCGCTGTGGAACTGGATGTCGGTCGGTGATTTCAACATCGGATTCAACCTGGTGCTGGATGGTCTCTCGCTGACCATGCTCTCCGTGGTGACCGGCGTGGGCTTCCTGATCCACATGTTCGCCTCCTGGTATATGCGCGGTGAAGAGGGGTACTCCCGCTTCTTCGCCTACACCAACCTGTTTATCGCCAGCATGGTGGTTCTGGTGCTGGCCGATAACCTGCTGCTGATGTATCTCGGCTGGGAAGGCGTGGGCCTGTGCTCTTACCTGCTGATCGGTTTCTACTACACCGATCCGAAGAATGGCGCAGCAGCGATGAAAGCGTTTGTCGTGACCCGCGTAGGTGACGTCTTCCTCGCTTTTGCGTTGTTCATTCTCTACAACGAACTGGGCACGCTAAACTTCCGCGAAATGGTGGAACTGGCGCCGGCGCATTTCGAAGCGGGCAACAACATGCTGTGGTGGGCAACGCTGATGCTGCTGGGTGGCGCGGTGGGTAAATCCGCGCAGTTGCCGTTGCAGACCTGGCTTGCCGATGCGATGGCAGGCCCGACGCCTGTTTCCGCGCTGATCCACGCCGCGACCATGGTGACCGCTGGTGTCTACCTGATTGCGCGTACCCATGGTCTGTTCCTGATGACCCCGGAAATTCTGCATCTGGTGGGGATCGTCGGTGCGGTGACGCTGGTGCTGGCGGGCTTTGCCGCGCTGGTGCAAACCGACATCAAACGCGTGCTCGCCTACTCCACCATGAGCCAGATTGGTTACATGTTCCTGGCCCTGGGCGTTCAGGCGTGGGACGCGGCGATTTTCCACCTGATGACGCACGCGTTCTTTAAAGCGCTGCTGTTCCTCTCATCCGGTTCGGTGATCCTCGCCTGCCACCACGAGCAGAACATCTTCAAGATGGGCGGACTGCGCAAATCCATTCCGCTGGTTTACGTCTGCTTCCTGGTGGGCGGCGCGGCGCTGTCGGCGCTGCCGTTAATTACGGCGGGCTTCTTCAGTAAGGATGAGATCCTGGCCGGCGCCATGGCGAATGGCCATATCAATCTGATGGTTGCGGGTCTGGTCGGCGCGTTCATGACCTCCCTGTACACCTTCCGTATGATTTTCATCGTCTTCCACGGTAAAGAACAAATTCACGCTCACGCAGGGAAGGGGATCACCCACCACCTGCCGCTGATGGTGCTGCTGGTACTCTCCACCTTCGTTGGCGCGATGATTGTGCCGCCGCTGCAGGGTGTACTGCCGGCCACAACCGAGCTTGAGCACGGTCGCGTTCTGACGCTTGAAATCACCTCCGGCGTGGTCGCTATCGCGGGCATCCTGATTGCTGCCTGGCTGTGGCTGGGCAAACGCACGCTGGTGACCGCCGTTGCCAACAGTGCGCCGGGCCGTCTGCTGAGTACCTGGTGGTACAACGCGTGGGGCTTCGACTGGTTGTACGACATGATCTTCGTTAAGCCTTTCCTGGGCATTGCGTGGCTGATTAAACGTGACCCGCTGAACGCTTTGATGAATATCCCGGCGATCCTGTCTCGCTTGGCAGGTAAAGGCCTGCTGTTCAGCGAGAACGGTTACTTGCGCTGGTATGTGGCGTCCATGAGCATCGGTGCCGTCGTCGTGCTGGCGCTACTGATGGTATTGCGTTGATCGTTAAGTGAATTTTATTCGAATTCGTTGAAAATCAGGCCCCTACCGGGGGCCTTAAAAAGGAATGCAAATCGCCATGTTACTACCCTGGCTAATACTAATTCCCTTTATCGGTGGTTTTCTGTGCTGGCAGACTGAACGCTTTGGCGTGAAGATGCCGCGCTGGATCGCCCTGATCACCATGGGATTGACGCTCGCACTTGGTCTGCAACTGTGGTTGCAGGGTGGCTACTCACTGACCCAGTCTGCGGGTCTTCCGCAGTGGCAGGACGAGTTCATTCTGCCGTGGATCCCGCGTTTCGGCATTACTGTTCACCTGGCTATTGACGGCCTGTCGCTGCTGATGGTGGTGCTGACCGGCCTGCTCGGCGTTCTGGCGGTACTGTGCTCCTGGCGAGAAATCGAAAAATACCAGGGCTTCTTCCACCTGAACCTGATGTGGATCCTGGGCGGCGTTATTGGCGTATTCCTGGCCATCGACATGTTCCTGTTCTTCTTCTTCTGGGAGATGATGCTGGTGCCGATGTACTTCCTGATCGCGCTGTGGGGCCATAAGGCATCTGACGGTAAAACGCGTATCACGGCGGCAACCAAGTTCTTCATCTATACCCAGGCGAGCGGTCTGGTGATGCTGATTGCGATTCTGGCGCTGGTATTCGTGCACTACAACGCGACCGGGGTCTGGACCTTCAACTACGAAGAGCTGCTGAAAACCCCAATGTCGCACGGCGTTGAATACCTGCTGATGCTGGGCTTCTTTATTGCCTTCGCGGTAAAAATGCCGGTGGTTCCGCTGCACGGCTGGCTGCCAGACGCGCACTCCCAGGCGCCAACGGCAGGTTCCGTTGACCTGGCCGGTATCCTGCTGAAAACCGCGGCCTACGGTCTGCTGCGTTTCGCGCTGCCGCTGTTCCCGAACGCCTCCGCAGAGTTCGCGCCGATTGCCATGTGGCTGGGTGTGATCGGTATATTCTACGGTGCCTGGATGGCCTTCACGCAGTACGACATCAAGCGTCTGATTGCCTACACCTCCGTTTCCCACATGGGCTTCGTGCTGATTGCTATCTACACCGGCAGCCAACTGGCGTACCAGGGCGCGGTTATTCAGATGATTGCGCACGGTCTCTCCGCCGCCGGTCTCTTCATTCTGTGCGGTCAGCTGTACGAACGTCTGCACACCCGCGACATGCGTATGATGGGCGGCCTGTGGGGTAAAATGAAATGGCTGCCAGCGCTGTCCATGTTCTTTGCGGTGGCAACACTGGGTATGCCGGGCACCGGTAACTTCGTCGGCGAATTTATGATTCTGTTCGGCAGCTTCAGGGTGGTGCCGGGCATTACCGTGATCTCCACCTTCGGGCTGGTGTTCGCGTCCGTTTACTCGCTGGCGATGCTGCACAGGGCTTACTTCGGTAAAGCGAAGAGCGAAATTGCAGCCCAAGAACTGCCGGGGATGACGCTGCGTGAGCTGTTCATCATCCTGCTGCTGGTCGTACTGCTGGTGCTGCTGGGCTTTTACCCGCAGCCGATTCTGGATACCTCGCATTCCGCGATGGGCAACATCCAGCAGTGGTTTGTTAATTCTGCTTCTACTACAAGGCCGTAAATTCGCTCATGACGATAACTCCACAACAACTGATTGCGCTGCTACCGCTGCTGATCGTCGGATTGACGGTGGTGGTTGTGATGCTCTCCATTGCGTGGCGACGCAATCACTTCCTGAATGCGACCCTGTCCGTTTTGGGTCTGAACGCTGCGTTGGTTTCCCTCTGGTTTGTTGGCCAGGCGGGCGCGATGGACGTCACCCCGCTGATGCGCGTTGACGGCTTCGCCATGCTGTACACCGGTCTGGTGCTGCTGGCAAGCCTGGCGACCTGTACCTTCGCCTATCCGTGGCTCGAAGGCTACAAAGACAACAAAGAAGAGTTTTACCTGCTGGTACTGATTGCCTCCCTGGGTGGTATTTTGCTGGCCAACGCCAACCATATGGCTGCGCTGTTCCTCGGGATTGAGCTTATCTCCGTGCCGCTGTTCGGCCTGATTGGCTACGCTTTTCGTCAGAAACGTTCTCTGGAAGCGAGCATTAAATACACCATTCTGTCTGCGGCTGCGTCGTCATTCCTGCTTTTCGGTATCGCGCTGGTTTACGCCCAGACGGGTAACCTCTCCTTCCTGGCCATCGGCAAGAGCCTCGGCGACGGCATGCTGCACGAGCCGCTGATGCTGGCGGGTCTGGGCATGATGATTGTTGGCCTCGGCTTTAAACTCTCTCTGGTGCCATTCCATCTGTGGACGCCAGACGTTTACCAGGGCGTGCCGGCTCCGGTTTCGACCTTCCTGGCGACGGCGAGCAAAATCGCTATCTTCGGTGTAGTGATGCGTCTGTTCCTGTACGCGCCGGTCGGTGACAGTGAAGCGGTTCGCGTGGTGCTGGGTATTATCGCCTTTGTGTCGATCATCTTCGGTAACGTGATGGCGCTGAGCCAGACCAACATCAAACGTCTTCTCGGTTACTCGTCTATCTCCCATCTGGGCTATCTGCTGGTGGCGCTGATTGCGCTGCAGAGCGGAGAGATGTCGATGGAAGCTGTGGGCGTGTATCTGGCCGGTTACCTGTTCAGCAGCCTCGGCGCGTTCGGCGTGGTGAGCCTGATGTCCAGCCCGTTCCGTGGCCCGGATGCAGATTCTCTGTTCTCCTACCGTGGCCTGTTCTGGCACCGTCCGATTTTGTCTGCAGTAATGACCGTAATGATGCTGTCGCTGGCGGGTATTCCGATGACGCTGGGCTTTATCGGTAAGTTTTACGTGCTAGCCGTGGGTGTTCATGCCGGTCTGTGGTGGCTGACGGCGGGGGTTGTTATCGGCTCCGCGATTGGTCTTTACTACTACCTGCGCGTTGCCGTGAGCCTGTACCTGAGCGCGCCTTCGCAGCTCACCCGCGATGCGCCGACCAACTGGCAGTATAGCGCCGGGGGGATCGTGGTGCTCATTTCCGCGCTGCTGGTGCTGATCTTCGGTATTTATCCTCAGCCGCTGATTGATATCGTGCAGCGAGCGATGCCGCTGATGTAAAAACAAAAAACCCGCCTCGGCGGGTTTTTTGTTTTCTCCCTCTCCCCGTGGGAGAGGGCCGGGGTGAGGGCACCAGCCCGCACAGAGTAAAACATGCCTAGCGGCGCTACGCTTGCAGGGCCTACGGGTTTTGTAGGTCGGGTAAGCGTAGCGCCACCCGACTAAGCCAGTTGCTTGCGGCTAATCAACGGCCCGTCAATCTTCTTCATCGACCGGTCCAGCACTTCCTCAATCACCGACGACAGCTCGTTCAGCTCAAATTTCGCCACATAGCCGTCCGCCTTCACTTTACGTATATGATCTTCGTTGGCATTGCCCGAAAGCGAGGAGTGGATCACCACCGGAATGTCTTTCAGGAACGGATCGGTTTTAATTTTGCGCGTCAGCGTGAAACCGTCCATCTCCGGCATCTCGAGGTCGGTCAGCACCAGGGCGATTTTATCGGTGATCGGTACACCCTCGGCCTGTGCCTGCGTCGCCAGCGTGCCTATTTTTTCCCACGCGTCTCTCCCGGTGATATGCAACTGCGCCGGGATTTTCATCGCCTGAAGCCCTTTTTCAAGCATTGAGCGAGCCACTTTTGAATCTTCCGCAACAATCGCGACCGAGCCGGGCTTAATGTTGAATGTAGAGGTCTTCAGATTCGTGGCGTGCAGATCGTGGTTGGCCGGGGTGATGTCGTAGAGGATCTGCTCCACGTCCAGCACCATCGCCAGGTCGTTGGTATCGCTCTTCTCGTCCAGGCAGGCAATACTGGTGATGTAACGTCCGCTAACGGCGGTTTCAGCCGCATGGACCTGCTTCCAGTCCAGACGCATGATGTTCTCGACCGACTCCACGGCAAACGCCTGCACACTACGGGCATACTCGGTGATCAGCAGAATGTTCAGTCCGGTTGTCGGCTTACAGCCTGCCACGGCGGCGAGGTCAATCACCGGGATCACCTGGTCGCGAATATTCACCATCCCCATCAGCGGCGACTTCATACCCGCCGGTTTGGTGAATGTTGGCATCGGCACAATTTCGCGCAGCTTAAACACGTTAATGCCAAACAGTTCGGATTTGTTTTCGTTCAAAGAGGCGCCAAGACGGAACAGCAACAGTTCAAAACGGTTCGACAGGGTGAGATTCGCCCTGTCATCAATATCTTTCTGGAAATTATCCATTCTACCCTCAAGAGAAATGCTGACCTTTTACTCGTTATCGGCACCCTGAGGGAAAAATGAAGGACTAAACGCTGACCTGCGCGAAATCTTCCGCCAGCTCACATGCCGGGAAGACCTCCCGACACTCCGCCAGCAGGCTTTCACCACCCCGCGCGTCATAGCGCGAGCTGATGTGGGTAACAATCAATTTCCCCACCTTCGCATCACGGGCAAGCTGCGCCGCCTGGCGCGCAGAACTGTGGCCGCGCCCGTTGGCTTTCTCCTCCATCGCCGATTCCAGCGTGGCTTCATGCACCATCACATCCACGCCCTGCGCAAGCAGTCGGGCAGCAGGGCACGGCGCGGTATCGCCAAAAATCGCCAGCTTCTTACCCGGCTGAGGCTGCGCGAGATAATCCCGACCGTTGATCGCGCGACCATCCTCAAGCGTGATGGTTTCGCCCTGTTTCAGACGCTGGAACAGCGGCCCTGGCTTCACGCCGTCAGCGATTAACGCAGTGGCATCCAGCGCACCGGGTTTGTCATGCGCTTCGATGCGGTAGCCGTAGCACTCAATCGGATGATTAAGCGGTCGGGCGGTCACCTTATAAACGCCGTCATCGAAGACCACACCTTCGGCAATCTCTACGACCTTCAGCGGATAATCTGTCCAGGATCCGCTCAGGCGCAGGGTAGATTCAACAAATTCGGCAATACCTTTAGGCCCGTAGATCGTGAGCGGATGCGTAATACCCGCCATTGAGCGGCTGCACAGCAGGCCGGGCAGGCCAAAGAGATGATCGCCGTGCAAATGGGTGATAAAGATCGTATCCAGCTTGCCCGGATGGTAAGCGGTGCGCAGCAACTGGTGCTGAGTGCCTTCGCCGCAGTCAAACAGCCACAATCCGCTTCGGGTAGGGTGCTGCAAATCCAGCAGGATTGCCGTCACGTTCCGGGAGCGGGTTGGCACGCCGGCGGACGTGCCCAAAAAAATCAGTTCCATAATGCAATCAGCCCTTTGCTGAATGGGAAGGGGTTTAGTATAACGGGAGAAACTCAGCAAGGAGACTGACATGATCCAGTGGCACGATTTACACCACAGCGAACTCACCGTTAATGCGCTGTACGCCCTACTAAAACTGCGCTGCGAAGTGTTTATAGTGGAACAAACCTGCCCGTATCAGGATATCGATGGCGATGACCTGGTCGGCGACAATCGTCACATCCTCGGCTGGCGGGATAACGAACTGGTGGCGTATGCGAGGATTCTGAAAAGCGAAAGCGATTTTGAGCCCGTGGTGATTGGCCGCGTCATTATTAGCGCTAAGGCGCGGGGGGAAAAGCTGGGATATACGTTGATGGAGAAAACGCTGGAAACATGCCAAAAACAGTGGCCGGACAAAGCGTTATACCTCGGCGCGCAGGCGCACCTGCAGCCCTTCTACGCCCATTTTGGCTTCACACCGGTGACGGACATTTATGACGAAGACGGCATTCCCCACATTGGGATGGCGAAAGAAGCGAAACAGGCGTAGTGGCAACTCGTTGACTATAGTTAGCTAACTGGTGAACTAACATGGAGAAAAATATGTCATTTCAATCCTGGGATAACCGTATCGATGACGACCTGGCTTTACTGAGCGAAACGCTGGAAGAGGTGTTACGTTCGTCGGGCGACCCTGCCGATCAAAAATACATTGAGCTGAAAGAACGTGCCGAACAGGCGTTGCACGAGGTGAAATCTCGCGTCAGCCAGGCCTCTGATTCCACCTATTATCGTGCCAAAAAAGCGGTATACCGTGCCGATGATTATGTGCATGAAAAACCGTGGCAGGGGATTGGCATTGGCGCCGCCGCAGGCCTGGTGCTGGGGCTGCTGTTAGCTCGCCGCTAACCCCCTCTCACACGCTTAACCCCTCCCTGTACGTGGGTACTGCACAATATCGTCAGTACCCCGTATACTATGAGGTTTTAGCAGGGAGAGGCTCGCGTGCATTCGATTTTCCTCGCGCTGGAACATCTGCGCAACCAGCTTGTGTCAGCATTACCCGCTACACCCGGTTTACGTCATTTCGACGCCGCTTTCCCGTTAAACGACGCTTTCGACCCGCTGGCATGGCTGGGGGCGCAACACGCATTTCCCCAATTCTACTGGCAGCAGCGTAACGGTGACGAAGAGCTGGCGGCGCTCGGGGCCGTCGCTCATTTTACCTCTCTGGCCAGCGCCTCGCGGTTTTTGCACCAGCAGAATGCGCATCAGGATACCCGAATTTGCGGACTCAACGCCTTCAACCCGCAGCGCGGCAGCCTGTTTTTACCGCGTCTGCTCTGGCGACGAAATGCCGGAACGGCCACCCTGCGCCTGCAGTTGTGGAGTGAGCGCTCGCTCGCCGATGATGCCCGCGCTGCAGAGGACTTTTTACATCAACTGCAAAACGCCAACGCGATCCGCCCGCTCTCTGTGAAGGTTATGCTGGAAACGCACCGTCCGCAAAAAAGCGAATGGCTGCGCCTGGTCCGCCAGGCGACGGACGCCATTGCTCACGGCAATGTTGAGAAGGTGGTACTCGCTCGTGCCACCGATATTGCGTTCAACCAGCCGCTTAACGCCGTGGCGTTGATAGCCGCCAGCCGGGCGCTGAATTTCAATTGCTACCACTTCTGCATGGTATTTGATGCCCGCAACGCCTTTCTCGGCTCAACGCCTGAGCGTCTGTGGCGGCGTCGCGGTACGCTGCTACGCACGGAAGCGCTGGCGGGAACGGTTGCCAGCCATACTGACGAAAAACAGGCCCAGCGCCTTGGCGACTGGCTGATGAAAGACGATAAAAATCAGCGTGAAAATATGCTGGTTGTGGAAGATATCTGCCAGCGATTGCAAAACGCTACCCTAACGCTGGAAGTCTTGCCCGCTCAGGTTGTCCGGCTGCGAAAAGTTCAGCATCTGCGCCGCTGCATCTGGACGGAGCTGGATGACGCCAGCGATGAGCTTTGCCTGCAATGGCTCCAGCCAACGGCGGCGGTTGCTGGCCTGCCGCGTCAGGCTGCACGTGAATTCATTGATAAAGTGGAACCTTTTGATCGTGAATGGTACGCCGGTTCCGCGGGCTATTTATCCCCAGAACAAAGTGAATTCTGCGTGGCGTTACGTTCCGCCCGCGTTGAGGGTAGCGCCCTGCGGCTGTACGCCGGGGCGGGGATTGTCAGTGGATCTGACCCGGAACAGGAGTGGCAGGAGATAGAAAACAAAGCCGCGGGGCTGCGTTCTCTGCTCCTTAGGGATTAATACTGTTTCGCGCAATCCCGATTCATATCAAAATAGCGAATTTTTCTATTATTTATACTGTGTCGTATTCTTGATACCGGACAATCTCATGTCAGTAAGTTCTTTTAACCGACGCTGGGCGACGGTGATCCTCGAAGCCCTGACTCGCCATGGCGTAAGGCATGTGTGCATTGCGCCGGGTTCTCGCTCCACCCCATTGACGCTGGCGGCGGCGCAGAACCAGGCCTTTATTCATCACACCCATTTTGACGAGCGCGGGCTTGGCCATCTGGCTTTGGGGCTGGCGAAAGTCAGCAAACAGCCTGTGGCGGTGATTGTTACCTCCGGTACCGCGGTGGCGAACCTCTATCCGGCCATTATTGAAGCCGGGCTAACCGGGGAAAAACTGATCCTGCTGACGGCAGATCGCCCGCCGGAGCTTATCGACTGTGGCGCGAACCAGGCGATTCGCCAGCCGGGTCTCTTCGCTTCTCACCCTTCGCAGACGATCTCGCTACCTCGTCCGACGCGGGACATACCCGCCAGCTGGCTGGTATCGACGCTCGATCATGCTGTGGCGTCATTGCACGGCGGCGCGCTACATATCAACTGTCCGTTTGCCGAGCCGTTGTACGGTGAAATGGATGACGCGGGGCTGGCCTGGCAGCAATCACTCGGCGACTGGTGGGAAAGCGAAACCCCGTGGCTGCACGGGCAGACGCATCTGGAAAGTGCGAAACAGCGCGACTGGGTCTTCTGGCGACAAAAGCGCGGCGTGGTCGTTGCCGGGCGCATGAGTGCCGCCGAAGGAAAACAGGCTGCCGAATGGGCGCAAACGCTGGGCTGGCCGCTGATTGGCGATGTGCTGTCTCAGACCGGGCAACCCTTACCCTGTGCCGATCTTTGGCTCGGCAACGCCAGGGCCGTAACCGAGCTTTCGCAGGCGCAGATTGTGGTCCAGCTTGGCGCAAGCCTTACCGGCAAACGGCTGCTGCAGTGGCAAGCGACCTGCGCGCCGCAAGAGTACTGGCTGGTGGATCAGCTGGAAGGGCGGCTCGATCCGGCGCACCACCGCGGGCGCCGCCTGGTCAGTGAGATTGCTGCCTGGCTGGAACGGCATCCGGCTGAAAAACGTAAACCCTGGGCCGTTGCGATCCCGGAACTTTCACGCCAGGCGTGGGCGCTCACCCGTGCGCGGTGCGAAGGTTTTGGTGAAGCGGAGCTGGCGCATCGCATCCGTCATTGTCTGCCTGAGCAAGGGCAGCTGTTTGTCGGCAATAGCCTGGTGGTACGCCTGATTGATGCCTTCTCACAGCTTCCTGCGGGATACCCGGTATACAGTAATCGCGGCGCCAGCGGGATTGATGGGTTAATCTCTACGGCGGCGGGCGTACAGCGCGCCAGCGCCAAATCGACCCTGGCGATCGTCGGCGATCTCTCGGCGCTGTATGACCTTAATGCCCTGGCGCTGCTGCGCCAGGTCCCGGCGCCGTTTGTGTTGATCGTGGTAAACAACAATGGCGGGCAGATTTTCTCCCTGCTGCCGACGCCGCAAAATGAACGTGAACGTTTCTATTTGATGCCGCAGAACGTACAGTTTGAACATGCCGCAGCGATGTTTAGCCTGAAATATCATCGTCCGCAAAGCTGGGCTGAGCTTGACGCGGCGCTGAACACCGCCTGGCGACAGCCCGGCGCAACGCTGATAGAGCTGGTGGTGAACGATGCCGACGGCGCGCAAACGCTGCAGCACCTGCTGGCGCAGGTAAGCCACCTATGATCCTCGCAGGCGCGCAGCAGACCGGGAGACCAGGCAACCCCTGGCTGGTCTTTTTGCATGGTTTCTCCGGCGATGGCCGCGAGTGGCAGCCGGTTGGCGAGACGCTAAGCGATTACCCCCGGCTGTATCTTGATTTGCCCGGACACGGGCGCTCCGCCGATGTCACGGTATCCAGTTTCGCACAGACCAGTGAATTACTCACCCGCACCCTTATTAGTTACAACATACTTAACCACTGGCTGGTGGGGTACTCCCTCGGCGGCCGTATTGCGATGTATCACGCCTGCCGGCAGCCGAAAGGGCTATGCGGCGTGGTGGTGGAGGGTGCACATCCTGGCCTGCAGGATGCCCGTGCGCGCGCGGCCCGGTTCGGATCCGATCGTATCTGGGCGAGCCGTTTTCGCACGGAGCCGCTGGATAACGTCTTCGCCGACTGGTATCAACAGCCGGTGTTTGCCGCCCTGACGGATGCACAGCGTAAGGCGCTGGTTAGCCTGCGCAGCCAGAATCATGGCGTAAACCTGGCGGCGATGTTTGAGGCCACAACCCTCGCCGCACAGCCCGATTTGCGGGCTGCCCTCCGCGCGCGGGATTTCCCTTTTTACTTTCTCTATGGCGAACGGGATAGCAAGTTCGCGGCCATCGCCGCCGGACTGCATGCTGAGCGCCATGTTATTCCCCACGCCGGACACAATGCCCATCGGGAAAACCCCGAGGCGGTTGCTGCGTGTCTGGCTCAGATACTGCGTCTTCGAACAAAGGACACTCTATGATCTATCCTGATGAACATATGCTGTATGCGCCAGTTGAATGGCAAGACTGCTCCGAAGGCTACACCGACATTCGTTACCACAAATCCGCCGACGGCATTGCCAAAATCACCATCAACCGCCCGCAGGTGCGTAACGCCTTCCGCCCGCTGACCGTCAAAGAGATGATTCAGGCCCTGGCGGATGCGCGCTATGACGACAACATCGGCGTGATTATTCTGACTGGCGAAGGGGACAAAGCCTTCTGCTCAGGGGGCGATCAGAAAGTGCGTGGCGACTACGGCGGATACCAGGATGACGCAGGTACCCACCACCTGAACGTGCTCGATTTCCAGCGCCAGATCCGCACCTGCCCAAAACCGGTTGTCGCTATGGTCGCAGGCTTCTCCATCGGCGGCGGTCACGTGCTGCACATGATGTGTGACCTGACAATTGCCGCCGAGAACGCCATCTTTGGCCAGACCGGCCCGAAAGTTGGCTCCTTCGACGGTGGCTGGGGCGCATCGTATATGGCGCGTATCGTCGGGCAGAAGAAAGCCCGCGAAATCTGGTTCCTGTGCCGTCAGTACAACGCCGAGGAGGCGCTGGATATGGGCCTGGTCAACACCGTAGTGCCCGTTGCTGAGCTGGAAAAAGAGACCGTGCGCTGGTGTCGTGAAATGCTGCAAAACAGCCCGATGGCGCTGCGCTGCCTGAAGGCGGCACTGAATGCCGACTGCGACGGTCAGGCTGGTCTGCAGGAGCTGGCGGGCAATGCCACCATGCTGTTCTACATGACCGAAGAGGGCCAGGAAGGACGCAACGCGTTTAATGAAAAACGCCAGCCGGACTTCAGCAAATACAAACGGAACCCGTAATGCGGCGCGCGCAGGTTTACCGCTGGCAGATACCGATGGACGCGGGCGTGGTGCTGCGTGAACGGCGGTTACAAACCCGTGACGGTTTTTTGCTGCATCTCCGGCACGGCGAGCGGGAAGGGTGGGGCGAAGTCTCGCCGTTGCCGGGCTTTAGCCAGGAATCGCTGGATGATGCGCAATCTGCCCTGCTGGCCTGGACGCGCGGGTGGCGTGAAGGCGCCTGCCCGCAACTGCCGGAGGTGCCTTCCGCCGCCTTCGGCATCAGCTGTGCGCTGGCAGAGCTTGACGGCAGTTTGCCTGACGCGGCCAATTATCGCGCCGCACCGCTCTGCACCGGCGACCCGGATGCGCTTTTTGCGTTGCTTACCGCCATGCCTGGCGAGAAAGTGGCGAAAATCAAAGTCGGGTTGTACGAGGCGGTACGCGACGGCATGGTCGTTAACCTGCTGCTGGAAGCCATTCCCGATCTGCGCCTGCGGCTGGATGCTAACCGGGCCTGGACCCCGCTCAAGGCGCAGCAGTTTGCAAAGTATGTCAACCCGGCGTACCGCAGCCGCATCGCCTTTCTGGAAGAGCCGTGCAAAACCCGCGACGACTCCCGCACCTTTGCCCGGGAAACGGGTATCGCCATTGCGTGGGATGAAAGCCTGCGCGAGCCTGATTTTGCGTTTGTCGCCGAGCCGGGCGTGAGTGCGGTGGTGATCAAACCGATGCTCACCGGCAGCCTGGCGAAGGTCCGCGAGCAGGTCGCGGCGGCCCATGCTTCAGGGCTGACGGCGGTGATCAGCTCCTCTCTTGAGTCCAGTCTTGGCCTGACGCAGCTGGCGCGCATCGCTGCATGGCTGACCCCGGATACCATCCCGGGCCTCGATACGTTGAGCCTGATGCAGTCCCAGCTTATCCGCCAGTGGCCGGAAAGCCCGCTGCCGTGCCCCGGCGTTGAGGCGCTGGAGCCGCTGCTATGAGTTTTACCGACTGGCCGTGGCGGTACTGGCGCATGCAGTGGGCCGATAAACCCGCCCTGCGCCTGAACGACGAGACGCTCAGCTGGCGGCGGCTCTGCGCGCGCGTGGAGGGGCTTGCGGCAGGGTTCCAGCACCAGGGGCTACGCGAGGGCGACGGCGTGCTGCTGCTGGGCCATAACCACCCCCAGACGCTACTGGCGTGGCTGGCGCTGCTGCAGTGCGGCGCACGCATCCTGCCCGTTAACCCGCAGTTGCCGCCTCCGCTACTGGATGTATTACTCCCGCAGATGACGCTGCGCTTTGCGCTGGTGCTGGACGGGCATTACGACGGACTGACGGCGTTGAACATGGCTGAGCAGACGGGGGCGGGCGGCGTGGCGTGGCAGCCGGAGCGGCTGGCGTCCATGACCTTAACTTCTGGCTCCACCGGCGTGCCTAAAGCGGCGGTGCATAGCTGTGCGGCGCATCTGGCCAGTGCTGCAGGCGTGCTGGCGTTGATGCCCTACGGCGATGACGACGACTGGCTGCTTTCGTTGCCGCTTTTTCACGTCTCCGGCCAGGGCATTTTGTGGCGCTGGCTACTTGCCGGGGCGCGCCTGACTGTGCGCGACAAACGGCCGCTGGAGCAAGGGCTTGCGGGCTGTACGCACGCCTCGCTGGTCCCGACCCAGCTCTGGCGTCTGCTCAACAGCGAAAGCCAGGTCGCCCTGAAGGCGGTATTACTTGGCGGTGCGGCTATTCCCGTTGAGCTGACGCAAACGGCCCGCGAGAAGGGGATACGCACTTACTGCGGCTACGGTCTGACGGAGTTTGCCTCAACCGTCTGTGCCAAAGAGGCGGACGGCGAGCCGGACATTGGCCGCGCGCTGCCTGGCAGAGACGTGCGGGTGGTTGACGGTGAAGTGTGGCTCAGGGCGCAAAGCATGGCGGCGGGCTACTGGCGGGACGGGGAATTGCTGCCGCTGACGAACGCGCAGGGCTGGTTCGCCACCCGCGATCGCGGCGAATGGCGTAACGGCCGTCTGACCATCCTCGGGCGGATGGATAATCTCTTTTTCAGCGGTGGAGAAGGGATCCAGCCGGAAACCGTGGAGCGGATCATCGCCACTCACCCGCAGATAAACCAGGTGTTCATTGTCCCGCTGGACGACGCCGAGTTTGGTCAGCGACCCGTTGCGGTGGTGGAGTGCGAGCCCGGCGCCGATATTGCGTCCTTCCCGGAGTGGGTGAAGGGCAGGCTGGCGCGTTTTCAACAACCCGTGCGCTGGCTGATATTACCGACTGAGCTAAAAAATGGCGGGATAAAAGTGTCGCGTCGGGCTCTGCAGCAGTGGGTAAATGCCTCCTTCAAGCGATAGTTTTACTTGCCGTGGTTTCAAATAGTTACAAACTTATCGTCTGGCGCACGCAGAGTGCTTGATCCGCGAGAGACTCAGGTTAAAATCTCGCGGTTTTGGGACATCTCTGAAAAAACTGCGCGGGAACACAACAATGAATAAAGTGGCATTACTGGGCTTAGGCCTGATGGTTGTATCGGCGGCGGCGAACGCCATTAGCTTTAACGGCCAGGCGGGTAAGGATTACACCCACCTGGGCTTTGGCCTTGGCACAGAAACCTCCGGCCTGGCGATGACCGGCGGATGGACGCATAACGATGACGACGGCGATGCCGCCAGCCTCGGTCTTGGTCTGAACGTGCCTCTCGGCCCGTTGCTGGCGACCGTCGGCGGTAAAGGGATTTACACCAACCCGAACAACGGCGACGAAGGCTACGCGGCGGCGGTCGGTGGCGGCCTGCAGTGGAAAATTGGCGACAGCTTTGGCCTGTTCGGTGAGTATTATTACTCTCCGGATTCCCTCTCCAGCGGTATCGACAGCTATGAAGAAGCCAACGCTGGCGCGCGCTGGACTATCATCCGTCCGATCACCATTGAAGCAGGCTATCGCTACCTGAACCTGGCGGGCAAAGACGGCAACCGCGACAACGCGCTGGCCGACGGCCCGTACGTGGGCGTTAGCGCCGGTTTCTAATCTCTTTGGCGCGACGTTCTGTTGCGCCAGTTTCTCTCTTCTCCCCGTGCGCGATTGCGCTATAGTGTTTTGTCCATAGAAATGGGAGAACACAATGATAAACGTGGAAATGTTATCCACTGGCGACGAGGTGCTGCAGGGGCAAATTATTGATACCAATGCCGCCTGGCTTGCCGATTTATTTTTTGAGCAGGGATTACCGTTAACGCGCCGCAATACCGTGGGTGATAATCTTGAGTCACTGGTAAACATACTGCGTGAGCGCAGCGAGCACGCCGACGTGCTGATTGTGAACGGTGGTCTTGGCCCGACCAGCGACGATCTCAGCGCGATCGCCGCCGCCACCGCGAAAGGCGAAGGGCTGGTGATGGATGAAGAGTGGCTGGCGCAGATGAAGCGCTTTTTTACCGGGCGTGGCCGGGTGATGGCCCCCACCAACCGTAAACAGGCTGAAATTCCCGCCAGCGCGGAACGCCTTGATAACCCGGTCGGCACCGCCTGCGGATTTGCCGTTAAGCTGAACCGCTGTCTGATGTTCTTCACGCCGGGCGTTCCGTCTGAATTTAAAGTGATGGTCGAGCAGCAGATCCTGCCACGCCTGCGCGCGCGTTTTACCCTGCCTGAGCCTCCGTTGTGTCTGCGCCTGACCACCTTTGGCCGCTCTGAAAGCGATCTCGCCCAGAGCCTTGACCACCTGCAACTGCCCCCGGGCGTGTCGATGGGCTATCGCTCTTCAATGCCGATTATCGAACTGAAGCTCACCGGCCCGGCAACGCAAAAATCCGCCATGCTGGCGCTGTGGCCGGAAGTTCAGCGCGTGGCGGGCGAAAGCCTGATTTTTGAAGGTACGCAAGGGCTACCGCCGCAGATTGCAGAGGATCTTCAGTTCCGTCAGCTAAGTGTAACTTTAAGCGAGCAGTTCACCGGCGGCCTGCTGGCGCTGCAGTTGTCCCGCGCTGGCGCGCCGCTACTCGCCAGTGAGGTGGTCCCGTTCCAGCAGGAGACGCTGGCCCAGACCGCGCGCTGGGCGTCAGAACGTAGGGTGAACCATTTTGCCGGGCTGGCGCTCTCTGTCGGCGGAGTGGATGGAGAGCACCTGAATTTTGCCCTTGCGACGCCGGAAGGCACCCATGCGCTGCGGGTGAAAATGAGCATGACCCGCCACAGCCTGGCGGTGCGCCAGGAAGTGTGCGCCATGATGGCGCTGAACATGCTGCGCCGCTGGTTGAACGGGAAAGCGGTCGCCAGCGAGCACGGCTGGATTAACGTCGTCGAATCGCTGTTCGTCGAGTAACCGGTTACCGGAAAGTTTCCCGGCCACGGTTAGCCCAGCGCGTTTGCCAGCAGGGTTATGGGATGTTCACACCGCTTGCGGGTGGACATCTCAATCTGCCATTTGCAGGTTTCGCAATCTGTCACCACGATATCCGCGCCGCTCTCGTCAATCTGGCGGAACAGCGGTGCGCCAATTGCCTGTGAGGTGGGGTAGTTTTCGCGCTTGAAGCCGTAGGTTCCGGCAATGCCACAGCAGCGTGAATCCAGCACTGTCAGCTCCAGCCCCGGGATCAGCCGCAGCAGCTCCAGCGTATAAAGCGACCAGCCCATCTTTTCCATATGACACGGCGTGTGGTAGACCACTTTTAGCGGTAACGACTTCAGCGGGAGCGTTTGTCCGCTATCGAGTTTGCGCCACAGGAAACGCGTCGCCAGCTCAATGTGTTCGCGCAGGCCGCTGTTATCCACATCCAGCAGGTGCGGATACTCATCCCGGAGGGTGAACGTGCAGGTGGATGAGGTGGCCAACACCGGGAGCCCTTTTTCAACAATCGCCTCGCGCAATGAGATGACGTTACGTTTGGCCTGTTTACGCGCTTTATCGGTAAAACCGTTGGCAATCAGCGGTACGCCGCAGCACGTCTCCTTGCTGAGAAGCTGCATGCCTGTTCCCATCGCATTCAGCACTTTCAGCAGATCTTTTCCCAACTGCGGATGGTTGTAGTTCACATAGCAGCCGTGGAAAAATGCCACCCGATCGTGATATTGCGCCTGGTGTGCCGCCACCGTCCTGTACCAGCGGCGGAAGGTGCCATGAGAATATTTGGGCAGGCTACGGTGATGGTCGATTTTCAGCGTTACGTCCAGCAGTTGACGGACCGGTTTGAGCGCCGTCGCGGCGTTGATAAGCGGAGCGAAAGGCGTTGAGACGCTGCCCATCAGGTCGGTATGGCTGAGGATCGCATCGCGTAGCGTCGGTTTCTGCGTGCTATAGCGCGCCCGGGCACGCTGGATGATGTCGCCAATTTTGACGTCAGACGGGCAGGCCACTTCGCAGCGTTTGCAGTTGATACAGTATTTCAGCGCGTCATCGTACAGCGCGCCGTCTTTCAGACGCAGGCGTTCGCCGTCTGGCCCGGCCTGTTTTGGGCCTGGGTAGCGCGGGTTCACGCCGCTGACCGGGCAGACGGTGGTGCAGACTGTACATTTTATGCAGCTTTCGAAGCGAGTGTCATTCATGATTGCGCCCCCGTGCGCTGGCAAATCTGCTCTGCCACATACAGCGCCGTGATGGCGCAAACGCCCCCACCGCAGCCCTGCACGATGGGATCGTATCCGCCCAGAACAGAGCCAATGGCGAAAAGAGTGTCGACAGGCTTAGCCGAAAGTTGTGGATGCAACTGCGTATCCACAATGACGCCAAACTGTTGCCAGGGCTGGGGCGCAAAGAAATCACTCTGATACCAGTCCGCCCGGGACGGGCTTTGCCTGACGTCCAGCCCCAGAATAGCTTCACGAATACCTTCCCGGCTGCTCAGCAACCCATTGCTGAAGAAACTGCCGCTTGCCAGTACCGTATAAGGCGCGCGAAGGGGGATATCGCCGTGGTTACGCGTCCACACCTCGCTGGCTTCGCCGTGGTTTAGGGTGATTTTTTTCACTTCGTCACCCGCCATCCATACGCCACCCTGAGCGATAAACCGGCGCTGAAGCTGGTTATGCAGGCGAATGCCGGGTACGGAGGGCGCAAGCGTGGGGAGCAAACCGAGAGTGCAGGGCAGGCGATCCGACAGCCAGCGCCAGAGCCGGTTATCCGTCAGGCCAAAGCAGGCGGGCATCATTAGCGTGTCGCACTTGTTGCCTAAGGGGCTGAGCGCGTCGTACAGCAGGGGCCAGTTATCTTCGTTATCCAGCAGTCGGGCAATATTCACCGCCCGAAATTCGCTGGGGTTGTCGCGCAGTACGTCAAGCTCGGGGAGGTCTATCTCTGTCGCATTAACATTTATCCCCTGGCGACTGAGCGACGCTGCGGCAAGATGGGGCTGAAAATCGAGAAAACCGCTGATCCCCACCACCAGCACGCGTTTCGCGTTGAATGGCGCGATGGGGACCTCTTCCGGGCTGAGCCAGGCCGAGCGCAATGTGCCGAGCGGAGTGACCCGCAGGTGATTCTCCCCGGCGTTGCCCTGTAAGCGCGCGCCGCAATCGGCCAGCAGCGCTTCGGCTTCATGGGCGAAACGGGTCATATTCTGCGTGCCGACCAGGCGATACGGGTGCGCTGGCGGCAACGTATTGCGATGCGCCGCGTCGAGTAGATCCAGCGAACCAGAGGAGAAGTGCAGGGCGCTCTGACCCCGGGTGATGATGGCGCAGCGTAGCCCCTGACGGGTAAGCTTAATGCCGCAAAGCAGCCCCGCCAGCCCGCCGCCGACAATCACGGTGTCAAAATTCATCATGGTATTCCTTCTCCAGACCACAAAGCCCCTGGTAGACCCAGCGGGTAAACTCGCTTTCGCGCAGGGCATCGCCCCAGGCGACAGGCTGAATGCCTTTCCAGCGCTCGTTTAAAAAAACGCTGAGCTGATCCAGCGACCGGACGGCAGTGGTGGAATGAAAACGGTGTAACAGCCCGGCGGCGCGGCAGGCGCAGAGTTCCCCCTGACAGGTCCCCATCCCGACGCGGGTGCGGCGGCGTAAATCAAGCAGGTTATTTACCCTCAGATTCTCCACCGCATACTGCACTTCGCCTGCCGTTACCGCTTCACACTCGCACACCAGGCTGCGGCTAAGACGCTCATTACCCAGCCAGGTTGGCGTTCTGTCGCCGTGGCGATAAATGGCGGAGCCGCGCAACGGGGCGGGCAGTGAGATGATTTTGTGAAGCGTTTTCTCCGTAGACTGGCGCGAGCCGGGCAGCGGCTGCTCCGCCGTCACGCAACCTTCGTTGTTCCCCAGTTTGTGGCAGACGGCATCCGTTACCCACTGGGCCATCAGACGGTAGGTCATCAGCTTGCCGCCGGTGATGGTGATAAAGCCGTCCATGCCGTCGCGCTCTGCGTGATCGAGCAACACAATGCCGCGGCTGACGTTACGCCCGCTCGGGTCGTTATCGCAGGCTACCAGCGGGCGCACGCCCGCATAGGCCCGCAGAATTCGCGTCTGCGCCATCACCGGGGCCAGTTTTTCCCCTTCGCGCAGCAGGATGTCGACCTCTTCAGCCGTCACCCGGTTGTCGTCAATCTCACTGTAATCCACATGAGTTGAGGTGGTGCCGATGAGCGAAATGGTGTCACCGGGCACCAGAATATCGGCGTCGGACGGTTTTCGGCAGCGGTTGATCACATGATTATTGATACGGTGGTCGAGGATAAGCAGTGAACCTTTGGCCGGGAACATGCGAATCGACAAATCGGCATATTCTGCGATGCGCTGCCCCCAGATCCCCGCCGCGTTGACCACCACGGCGGCAAACAGCTCGCGGTGCTCAAGATATTGCGTGTCGTAAGTGCGTACGCCGCAGACGGTGTTACCTTCGCGAATAAGCCCGGTGACCACATGCCCGGTCAGGATTTGGGCGCCATGTTCCCGAGCGTCCAGCATATTGGCGGCCGTCAGGCGAAAAGGATCTACCGTGCCGTCAGGGACTTTCACCGCCCCGATAAGCGCTGGGTTCACAGAAGGTTCAAGACGGCGCGCCTGCGCCGGGTCAATGGCTTCAGCCTGAATGCTCGCGGCATGGCAGGCGGAGATAAACGTCTGTTGAAAGGCGATGTCGTCTTGCGGAAGGGTGATAAAGAGGCCGTCGGTCGGCTCAATACAGTGGCGGGCAATGCGTTTGAGGATCTGGTTTTCGGCAATACACTCCCGGGCTGATTCACCGTCGGTGACCGCGTATCGCGCACCGCTGTGTAGCAAACCATGATTGCGCCCGGTCGCGCCCGTTGCAATGTCATGACGCTCCAGAAGCGTGACGCTTAAGCCTCGTAGGGCGCAATCACGTGCGATCCCGGCGCCGGTGGCGCCACCGCCAATTATGATCACGTCGCTATAGTGCGGGTCATGAAATGCCATCGTCTACCCTCTATATTCGTTTTTTTACCATTTAGCCACAATCACAATGTAGTTTGTTTGATTTCGAACATAAACGCGCATAATTCGAAAATGAAACGTGATTTCGTGCGCCTTTTTGCGCACTTTGTCATATTTCTGTAACAATTTGTGCGTTGATTCACAGTAACAATCAATGTGATTTCTTAACATCGCCGCCTCTGGAATCAGGTGCAAGCCACCTGATTAATTACGACAAGGCCACGGAGGCTGTCATGCTGAGTATTTTCAAACCTGCGCCGCACAGGGCGCGTCTGCCAGAGGCAGACATTGATCCGCTATACCGTCGCCTGCGCTGGCAAATTTTCCTCGGAATTTTCTTTGGCTACGCGGCGTATTATCTGGTGCGTAAGAACTTCGCCCTTGCCATGCCTTATCTGGTGGAGCAGGGCTTCTCGCGGGGGGATTTAGGCTTCGCGCTGTCGGGGATCTCCATCGCCTACGGTTTTTCCAAATTTATTATGGGCTCCGTGTCGGACCGTTCGAACCCGCGCGTGTTCTTGCCTGCCGGTCTGATTCTGGCCGCCGCGGTGATGCTGTTTATGGGCTTTGTCCCGTGGGCAACATCAAGCATTGCGGTGATGTTTGTGCTGTTGTTCCTCTGCGGCTGGTTCCAGGGAATGGGATGGCCGCCATGCGGGCGCACCATGGTGCACTGGTGGTCGCAGAAAGAGCGTGGCGGCATCGTGTCGGTGTGGAACTGCGCGCATAACGTCGGAGGCGGTATTCCGCCGCTGCTGTTCCTGCTGGGAATGGCCTGGTTCAACGACTGGAAAGCCGCACTCTATATGCCTGCCTTTGGCGCGATTGTGGTGGCGATTATTGCCTTTGCGCTGATGCGTGACACCCCGCAATCCTGCGGTTTGCCGCCCATCGAAGAGTATAAAAATGACTATCCGGACGATTACAGCGAGCAACACGAAGAGGAACTGACCGCCAAACAGATCTTCATGAAATACGTGCTGCCCAACAAACTGCTGTGGTACATCGCGATAGCGAACGTGTTTGTGTATCTGCTGCGCTACGGCATTCTCGACTGGTCACCGACCTACCTGAAGGAGGTTAAGCATTTCGCGCTGGATAAATCGTCCTGGGCCTACTTCCTGTATGAATATGCCGGGATCCCCGGTACGCTGATTTGCGGCTGGATGTCGGACAAGGTGTTCAGAGGTAACCGTGGCGCGACGGGCGTGTTCTTTATGACCCTCGTCACCATCGCCACCGTGGTCTACTGGCTCAACCCGCCGGGCAACCCGGGCGTGGATATGGCCTGTATGATCGTCATCGGTTTCCTGATTTACGGCCCGGTCATGCTGATTGGCCTGCACGCGCTGGAGCTGGCGCCGAAAAAAGCGGCAGGCACCGCAGCAGGCTTTACCGGTCTGTTTGGTTATCTCGGCGGCTCGGTCGCGGCAAGCGCCATTGTGGGCTATACCGTTGACTTCTTCGGCTGGGACGGCGGCTTTATGGTGATGATTGGCGGCAGCGTGCTGGCCGTTCTGTTGCTGATTGTGGTGATGATTGGTGAAAGACGCCACCACGCAGAAATAGAAGCGCGTCGTCAATAAAGAGAAGTACGAGGGTGATGACCGGCCTGCTGCAGGCCGGTATAACTCTGAAAGTGGACGCTCGGTAAAATGACCTTAGGGAACGCCGTTCAACGAGAGTTGTGATCCCATATACGCCTGCAGCAGAGATAACGGGCTGCCGTTCACCGGCGGTTCTTTTGCCAGTAACGAGATTTGCCGATAAAACGTCGGGGCCAGCGCAACTGAGCGAATCTCCCCGCCGACTGCCTTCAGCGTGAGTTCCGGTAACAATGCAATCCCCAACCCCTGACGGATAAAGCTCATGGCGCTATCCGGGTGGTTAAATTCGTATTTAATCACCGGTTCAATTCCCTTCTCTTTGAATAACGCCATGATGCTTAATTCATAGCGCCCTTTACTGACAATCAGCGGTTCTCCCTTCAGCGCTTCCAGTGAGAGGGTGGTGTGTTTGGCGAGAGGGTGGTTTTCAGGAACCACCACGGTGAATTTATCGCGATAGACCGGCACACAGTACATACCGCTGACCGGAAAGTGCACAAAGCCTGCATCAATGCTGCCATTGCGCAGGGAGTCGACAATCTCGTTGCTGTTCTCTTCATAAGGAATGATTTTGATGTTCGGGTGATGCTGCTCGAAATAACGGATAATGCCGGGCAATATGCAGGCGCAGACGCTGGGAAAACAGCCGATATGCAGGGTACGGATCGGGTTTTGTTTCTCCTGCTCCGCAATCTCTTTCACCGCGTGCGTTTGCACAATGATCTCCCTCAGATGCGGGAGCAGTCTGCTGCCTGCTGCCGTTAGCTGAATCGCTTTTCGACGGTCGCGGACCAGGATATTGACCCCCAGCTCCTCTTCAAGCGCTGAAATGGCCTGACTAACCGCGGACTGCGTCATAAAGAGCCGTTTGCTGGCTTCGGTAAAACCGCCAAATTCAAGCACGGCAAGCAGGGCATGGATCTGGGTTATAGTCATTAGTATTCTCTAATTAATATAATTAAAATGATTAATTTCTCTAATAGAGTGAGCCTGTTTATACTCACCGTCTAGCATAAAAATCATATTTTGACGCACCTGAACGTTTTTCAGTTGAGCTCAGCGTTGTCTGCGTGCGCCGTCTGGACGGGTTGTCGGAAATGAAAGAAAAACTGTGGACGAAAGATTTTTGGGCAATAACTCTTATCAGCTTCATCATCTTTTTTGTTTTCTATGTTCTACTGACGCTGCTGCCGATCTACATTTCCGATCGCCTGCACGCCACCCCTGATAAGGCTGGGTTATTAGTGACCTTCTTTTTAGGGGCTGCCATTCTTGTTCGCCCTTTTGCCGGGCAATGGGTGGGGAAATATTCGAATAAAACGATTCTGGTGCTCTCTTCTCTGGCCTTTCTGGTGGTCACTGCGCTGTATCCGCTTTGCCATTCAATTGAATCACTCTTGCTTGTTCGGGTGCTTCACGGTGTAACGTTCGGCGTTATTACTACGGTGAAAGGGACGATTTCCGCGCGGTTGATACCGGCCTCCCGACGTGGGGAGGGCATCAGCTTTTTCTCTTTAGCAATGGGCCTGGCGATGGTGGTAGGGCCGTGGGTTGGGCTGAACATGGCGCGCTGGGAAGCCTGGACCGTCGCATTCTGGCTCTGTACGGCCGTTTCGGTGCTGGGTATTGTTCTGTCGCTCATCGTCGCGGTACCGCCCGTTATTCGTCACGCCGATGGTTCTACACCCAGACTGGGATTTACTGCCATGTTTGACCGCGCAGCGCTGCCCTTCGCGATGGTGACGTTTTTTATGACCTTCTCTTATGCGGGCGTCTCTGCGTTCCTTGCGCTTTACGCCCGGGAGCTGGATTTGATGGCGGCCGCCAGTAATTTCCTGCTGTGCTACGCGATTTGCCTGATGGGATGCCGAACCTTTACCGGCAATATTTGCGATAAGAAAGGGCCGAGATATGTCGTTTACCCCTGTCTGCTGGCCTTTACCGTAGGGCTGGTGGCGCTTGGCTACACCAGCGGCAGCGTCATGATGATTATTGCCGGCGGATTGATTGGCATTGGTTATGGCTCAGTGACGCCCGTATTCCAGACGCAAATTATCAGCTCGGTAGAGCCGCATAAGATTGGGGTTGCAAATTCTTTATTTTTCAATGCAATGGATGCAGGAATGGCGATCGGCGCCTTTATTATGGGGATGATGGTCGAGGGGATGGGGGTACCGGGCAATTTATCTGGTCGGGGCGCTGCTGGTGGTGCTGGCCGGTGCGCTGTATATCGTGCAGATGAAAAAATGCGGAGACAGGGTGATGGTCTCCGCGCATGAGGTTCACTAGGCTTACATTTCGATCTCAATATCGCCTTTTGCCCTGCAGCAGCAGGGCAAAATGTCCCCTTCGCTGATAAAGGCCAGCGGTTCGGTCAGCCAGTCTACCTGGCCTGCGACCAGACGGCAGCGGCAGGCGCCGCAAAACCCTTCCCGACACTGGTACTCTACCTCCACCTGGTGGGCCTCAAGCGCCACCAGCAGGGAAGGGTGCTCTTCGTGGCACAACACTTCGGTACCCGAAAGGCTTAGCGTTACGCGCGTCATCAGAGCTGGAAATCGCTCAGGTCGTCAGTGTTGACCTCAGAATCGATCTGTCCCACCAGATACGAACTCACTTCCACTTCCTGCGGCGCAACCTGCACGTTATCGGATACCAGCCAGGTGTTGATCCACGGGATTGGGTTAGAGCGGGTCTGGAACGGCAGCTCAAGGCCAACCGCCTGCATACGGATGTTGGTGATGTACTCAACATACTGGCACAGTATGTCTTTGTTCAGGCCGATCATCGAGCCGTCGCGGAACAGGTAATCGGCCCACTCTTTCTCCTGCTGAGCCGCCAGCACGAACAGGTCATAACACTCCTGTTTGCACTCTTCGGCGATCCCGGCCATTTCCGGGTCGTCCACGCCGCTGCGCAGCAGGTTCAGCATGTGCTGGGTGCCGGTCAGGTGCAGGGCTTCGTCACGGGCGATCAGACGGATGATTTTGGCGTTACCTTCCATCAGCTTGCGCTCGGCAAAAGCGAAGGAGCAGGCGAAGCTGACGTAGAAGCGGATTGCTTCCAGGGCGTTAACGCTCATCAGGCACAGATACAGCTGTTTTTTCAGCGCGCGCAGGTTCACCGTAACGGTTTTACCGTTGACGTTGTGCGTGCCTTCGCCCAGCAGATGCCAGTAGCTGGTCATCTCGATCAATTGGTCGTAATAGTGGGCAATACCTTCCGCACGCTTTTGGATCTGCTCGTTGGTGACGATATCGTCAAACACCACCGCCGGATCGTTAACGATGTTGCGGATGATATGCGTGTAAGAGCGCGAGTGGATCGTCTCTGAGAACGCCCAGGTCTCCACCCAGGTTTCCAGCTCCGGAATGGAGATCAACGGCAGCAGCGCCACGTTCGGGCTACGGCCCTGGATGGAGTCCAGCAGCGTCTGGTACTTCAGGTTGCTGAGAAAGATATGCTTTTCGTGATCCGGCAGTGCCTGGAAATCAATGCGATCGCGGGAAACGTCCACTTCTTCCGGACGCCAGAAGAAGGAGAGTTGCTTTTCAATCAGCTTTTCGAAGATATCATATTTTTGCTGATCGTAGCGGGCCACATTGACCGACTGGCCGAAGAACATCGGTTCTTTGAGCTGGTCATTTTTCGTCTGTGAAAAGGTGGTGTATGCCATGCGTGTATCCTGTGAGAGATTTTGCGGGTCGGGCAAACAAAATCGTAGGCCGGGTAAGCGCAGCGCCACCCGGCATTGACATTAAATCTTACATGCGCCGCTTTCGCAGCCATCATCCTGAATTGACGCTACCATGTCATCCTGCGCATCTTCCGCACCGTCACGGGTGTTGTGATAGTACAGGGTTTTCACGCCAAATTTATAGGCGGTGAGCAGGTCTTTCAGCAGTTGCTGCATTGGGACCTTGCCGGACGGGAAGCGCGTTGGGTCATAGTTGGTATTGGCAGAGATCGACTGGTCGATAAACTTCTGCATGATACCCACCAGTTGCAGGTAACCGTCGTTGTTTGGCATCTCCCACAGTAGCTCATAGTTGTCACCCAGCGTCTCGTAATCCGGCACTACCTGACGCAGAACGCCGTCTTTCGAGGCTTTGATACTGACGTGTCCGCGCGGTGGCTCAATACCGTTGGTGGCGTTGGAGATCTGCGACGAGGTCTCGGACGGCATCAGGGCAGAGAGCGTGGAGTTACGCAGGCCGTGAGCCTTAATGGACGCGCGCAGGCCTTCCCAGTCGAGGTGCAGCGGTTCGTTAACAATCGCATCCAGGTCTTTCTTGTAGGTGTCGATCGGCAGAATGCCTTTCGCGTAGGTGGTCTCGTTAAACCACGGGCATGCGCCTTGCTCTTTCGCCAGTTCGTTGGATGCTTTCATCAGGTAGAACTGAATGGCTTCGAACGTCTGGTGCGTCAGGTTGTTGGCGCTGCCGTCAGAGTAACGCTTGCCGTTTTTCGCCAGCCAGTAGGCGAAGTTAATCACGCCAATACCCAGGGTACGACGGCCCATCGCGCCGCGTTTTGCCGCCGGAATAGGATAATCCTGGTAGTCCAGCAGGGCATCGAGCGCACGTACCGCCAGCACCGCCAGCTCTTCCAGCTCGTCAAGGCTCTTAATTGCACCCAGGTTGAACGCAGACAGCGTGCACAGGGCAATTTCACCGTTTTCGTCGTTCACATCGTTCAGCGGTTTGGTTGGCAGCGCGATTTCCAGGCACAGGTTAGACTGGCGCACTGGCGCAACAACCGGGTCGAACGGACTGTGGGTGTTGCAGTGGTCCACGTTCTGGATGTAGATACGGCCGGTAGAAGCACGCTCCTGCATCATCAGCGAGAACAGATCTACCGCCTTCACGTGCTGTTTACGGATGCTGTCGTCTTTTTCGTATTTTGTGTACAGACGCTCAAACTCGTCCTGATCGGCGAAGAACGCGTCGTACAGGCCTGGCACGTCGGACGGGCTGAACAGAGTGATCTCTTCTCCTTTCAGCAGACGGGTGTACATCAGCTTGTTGATCTGTACGCCGTAGTCCATGTGACGCACGCGGTTGCCTTCAACGCCACGGTTGTTCTTCAGCACCAGCAGGCTTTCCACTTCGAGGTGCCACATTGGGTAGAACAGTGTCGCTGCCCCCCCGCGCACGCCGCCCTGAGAGCAGGATTTCACCGCCGTCTGGAAGTGTTTGTAGAACGGAATACAGCCTGTGTGGAAGGCTTCACCGCCGCGAATTGGGCTACCCAGCGCACGAATACGACCGGCGTTAATACCGATACCGGCACGCTGAGAGACGTATTTCACAATCGCGCTGGAGGTGGCGTTGATGGAATCCAGGCTGTCACCGCACTCGATAAGCACGCAGGAGCTGAACTGACGAGTAGGAGTACGTACGCCGGACATAATGGGCGTCGGCAGAGAAATCTTAAACGTCGATACCGCATCGTAGAAACGCTTCACGTATTCCAGACGGGTATCACGCGGGTAATTAGAGAACAGACAGGCAGCCACCAGAATATAGAGGAACTGGGCGCTCTCGTAGATTTCACCCGTTACGCGGTTCTGCACCAGGTATTTGCCTTCGAGCTGCTTCACTGCCGCGTAGGAGAAGTTCATGTCGCGCCAGTGGTCGATAAACCCGTTCATCTGCTCGAACTCTTCTTGCGTATAGTCTTCCAGCAGATGCGTGTCGTATTTGCCCAGCTCGACCATTTTCACCACGTGAGCGAAAAGCGTCGGCGGTTCAAACTGGCCGTAGGCTTTTTTACGCAGGTGGAAAATCGCCAGACGTGCGGCGAGATACTGATAATCCGGTGCGTCGCGGGAGATAAGATCCGCCGCGGCCTTGATGATGGTTTCATGGATATCAGAGGTTTTAATGCCGTCGTAGAACTGGATGTGCGAGCGCAGCTCAACCTGGGAGATAGATACGTTGTTCAGTCCTTCTGCTGCCCAGTCGAGAACGCGATGGATTTTGTCCAGATTGATACGCTCGGTAGTACCGTCGCGCTTTGTCACCAGCAGACTCTGATTCATGTGGGTTTTTACCTGTCCGTGAAAATAAGAAAATATCCCCCGCTTATCCACAGGTTACTGTGGATAAATACTACATATAGGGGTTGTTCGTTAAAGTTAACGCAAGATGGTGAGTATTCTAGTAAGGATTCTTTTCAGTACAAGAGTTGATTTTGACGTTAAAGTGAGGTTGCTAAAGCGTAATAAAGGCTAAGTCCACGTATTGTAAGGCCTGAAGGTGATGTCAATATTACGCAAAAAAAATCCAAAATTTGATCGAGTGCTGATTTCTTCAACGCGTGGTCAGAATTGCGCAACATGATGCCGCGCAATCTTTATAAAATTAACGCATGACGTTAGTCATTTTTGGCGGTTGTGTGCAACATGTAGTTAACATCCACACCCGCTGCAAGCTTGAATTTATCGGTTAATGGATTGTAGTGCAGCCCGATGATGTGCTGCTCTTTGAGCCAGGTCTGGTCGACCCAGCTTAACAATTCGGCAGGCTTGATGAATTTCTTCACGTCGTGGGTTCCTTTGGGCACCATGCGCAGCACATACTCTGCACCGACAACGGCCATCAGCCAGGCTTTACCGTTACGGTTGATGGTCGAGAAGAACACCTGGCCCCCCGGCTTTACCAGTTTTGCGCAGGCGGTGACGACAGACTGCGGATCGGGCACGTGCTCCAGCATCTCCATACAGGTGACCACATCGTACTGATGGGCCTGTTTTACCGCATGTTCTTCAACGGTCTCCTGCACGTACACTACCTGCACGCCGGATTCCAGCGCATGCAGGCGCGCAACCTGCAGCGGCTCAAAGCCCATATCCAGGCCGGTGACGGTTGCGCCTTCACGGGCCATGCTCTCTGCCAGAATGCCGCCGCCGCAGCCGACGTCGAGCACCTTCTTACCGAACAGCCCGCCGGAACGTTCCGCGATATAGCCCAGACGCAGGGGGTTTATGCGGTGCAACGGTTTAAACTCACCGTCGAGATCCCACCAGCGGGACGCCACCGCTTCAAATTTTGCAATCTCTTGGTGGTCAACGTTGTGAGCCACCGGGGGGGTTTCGGCATTCATGGGCGCTTTTACTCCTTATTATGCAAGACTTCGGAGTATATCAGCCCACACGGTTGAATAAAGCTTATTGGTTTACCTCAATCACTGCGGCTGTGTTATAATTTGCGACCTTTGAATCCGGGATACAGTAGAGGGATAGCGGTTAGATGAGCGACCTTGCGAGAGAAATTACACCGGTTAACATCGAGGAAGAGCTAAAGAGCTCCTATCTGGATTATGCGATGTCGGTCATTGTTGGCCGTGCGCTGCCGGACGTCCGCGATGGCCTTAAGCCGGTACACCGTCGCGTACTATACGCCATGAACGTATTGGGCAATGACTGGAATAAAGCCTATAAAAAATCTGCCCGTGTCGTGGGTGACGTTATCGGTAAATATCACCCGCATGGTGATACTGCTGTTTATGACACGATAGTCCGTATGGCGCAGCCATTCTCCCTGCGTTACATGCTGGTAGATGGTCAGGGTAACTTTGGTTCGGTCGACGGCGACTCCGCAGCGGCGATGCGTTATACGGAAATCCGTATGTCGAAGATCGCCCATGAGCTGATGGCCGACCTGGAAAAAGAGACCGTTGATTTCGTTGATAACTACGACGGCACCGAACGCATCCCAGACGTCATGCCAACCAAGATCCCGAACCTGTTGGTTAACGGTTCGTC
Organism: unidentified bacterial endosymbiont; assembly: GCF_918797525.1. Taxonomy (NCBI): domain Bacteria; species unidentified bacterial endosymbiont. Next base: position 1,651,290 of record NZ_OU963893.1, read on the forward strand.
CGGTATCGCAGTGGGGATGGCAACCAACATCCCACCGCATAACATCACGGAAGTCATCAACGGCTGCCTGGCCTTTATCGACGATGAAGAGATCAGCATTGAAGGGCTGATGGAACACATCCCGGGGCCGGACTTCCCGACGGCGGCGATCATCAACGGTCGTCGTGGTATCGAAGAAGCGTATCGCACCGGACGCGGCAAGATCTACATCCGGGCCCGCGCCGAAGTAGAAGCCGACGGCAAAACCGGCCGTGAAACCATTATTGTTCACGAGATCCCGTATCAGGTGAACAAGGCGCGTCTGATTGAAAAAATTGCCGAGCTGGTAAAAGAAAAGCGCGTAGAAGGTATCAGCGCGCTGCGTGACGAATCTGATAAAGACGGCATGCGTATCGTCATTGAGATTAAACGCGACGCGGTGGGCGAAGTTGTTCTGAACAACCTCTATTCCCAGACTCAGCTTCAGGTCTCCTTCGGTATAAACATGGTTGCGCTGCACCATGGTCAGCCGAAGATCATGAACCTGAAAGAGATCCTCAGCGCGTTCGTGCGTCACCGCCGTGAAGTGGTGACTCGCCGTACTATTTTCGAACTGCGTAAAGCGCGCGATCGTGCGCACATCCTTGAAGCGCTGGCCGTTGCTCTGGCGAATATTGACCCGATTATCGAGTTGATTCGCCGCGCCCCTACGCCTGCGGAAGCGAAAGCAGGCCTGGTCGCGCAACCATGGGCGCTGGGTAACGTCTCAGCTATGCTCGAACGCGCAGGTGATGACGCCGCGCGTCCGGAATGGCTGGAACCTGAATTTGGCGTGCGCGACGGCCAGTACTACCTGACCGAACAGCAGGCCCAGGCGATTCTGGATCTGCGTTTGCAGAAGCTGACCGGTCTTGAGCATGAAAAACTGCTCGACGAGTACAAAGAGCTGCTGGAGCAGATTGCCGAGCTGCTGCACATTCTGGGCAGCGCAGAGCGCCTGATGGAAGTGATCCGTGAAGAGCTGGAACTGGTCCGCGATCAGTTTGGCGATGAGCGTCGCACTGAAATCACCGCTAACAGCTCTGATATCAACATTGAAGATCTGATCAACCGCGAAGACGTGGTGGTTACCCTGTCTCACCAGGGCTATGTGAAGTATCAACCACTGACTGACTACGAGGCACAACGTCGTGGTGGTAAGGGTAAATCTGCGGCACGCATTAAAGAAGAAGACTTTATTGACCGCCTGCTGGTGGCCAACACCCACGACACCATCCTCTGCTTCTCCAGCCGTGGGCGTCTGTACTGGATGAAGGTTTATCAACTGCCGGAAGCGAGCCGCGGTGCGCGCGGTCGTCCAATCGTGAACCTGCTGCCGCTGGAAGCGAACGAACGTATTACCGCTATTCTGCCGGTTCGCGAGTACGAAGAGGGCGTGAACGTCTTCATGGCGACCGCCAGCGGTACGGTGAAGAAAACCGCTCTGACCGAGTTCAGTCGTCCACGTTCTGCCGGGATTATCGCGGTGAACCTGAACGAAGGCGATGAACTGATTGGCGTGGATCTGACCTCCGGCTCTGATGAAGTCATGCTGTTCTCTGCCGCCGGTAAAGTGGTGCGCTTTAAAGAGAACGCCGTGCGCGCAATGGGTCGTACCGCGACCGGCGTTCGCGGGATCAAGCTGGCGGGTGAAGACGTCGTGGTTTCCCTGATTGTTCCACGTGGCGAAGGCGCAATCCTGACCGTCACGCAGAATGGTTACGGTAAACGTACGGCAGAAAGCGAGTACCCGACCAAGTCGCGCGGCACGCAGGGCGTTATCTCTATCAAAGTGACCGAGCGCAACGGTTCTGTTGTGGGCGCGGTGCAGGTAGACGACGCTGACCAGATCATGATGATTACCGACGCTGGTACGCTGGTACGCACACGCGTGTCGGAAATCAGCGTGGTGGGCCGCAACACCCAGGGCGTTATCCTCATCCGTACCGCGGAAGATGAAAATGTGGTGGGTCTGCAGCGCGTTGCTGAGCCGGTAGATGACGAAGAGCTCGACTCTATCGACGGTAGCGTAGCGGAAGGCGAAGAGGATATCGCCCCAGAAGCTGACGCCGACGATGACGTAGCGGACGACGCTGACGAGTAATCTCTCCTGACAAATAAGGGCCGGATCCACGGCCCTTTTCTTTTAACGATGCAGATAAGTGAACGTTGCGACCAGGCGCGTTTACCGCTACCTTAACCACATTCTTTTTGACCCCGACGGCGGAGCCGTGCCCCTTTGAAATACCTTGTCTCCTTTCGTACCACGCTGAAAATCTCCCGCTATCTGTTTCGGGCGCTGGCGCTCTTGCTTTGGATCCTGGTGGCGTTGTTCTCGGTGTTTTACATCGTAAACGCATTGCACCAGAAAGAAGCGGAGATCCGCCAGGAGTTCAACTTAAGCTCCGATCAGGCTCAGCGCTATATTCAGCGCACCGCTGATGTCATGAAGGAGCTGAAGTACATTGCTGAAAACCGCCTGACTGCAGAAAACGGCATTCTTGCCCTCCGTGGGCGCAATGATAAAACCGAGGTACCGGATTTTGAGCCGCTGTTCCCGGATTCCGATTGCTCCGCGATGGGCAGCACCTGGCGCGGATCGCTGGAATCTCTGGCGTGGTTTATGCGCTACTGGCGCGACAATTTCTCTGCGGCCTATGACCTGAATCGCGTGTTCCTGATAGGCAGTGATAACCTCTGTATGGCGGACTTTGGCCTGCGCGATATGCCCGTCGAACGTGAGGATGCGCTGAAAAGTTTGCATGAGCGTATTGTGAAATACCGCAATGCGCCCCAGGACGAGCGTGGAAACAACATTTTCTGGATAAGCCAGGGCCCACGCATGGGCGTCGGTTATTTCTATGCCCTGACGCCGGTCTATCTGGGCAACCGCCTGCAGGCGCTGCTGGGCATTGAACAGACCATTCGTATGGAAAACTTTTTCACGCCGGGCAGCCTGCCGATGGGCGTGACTATCCTCGATGAAAATGGCCATACCCTGATCTCGCTCACCGGGCCGGAAAATCGGTTGAATGTGGATCCGCACTGGATGCAGGAGCGCTCGTGGTTCGGCTACACCTCGGGTTTCCGCGAGCTGGTACTGAAGAAAAGTTTACCGCCATCGTCGCTGAGTATTGTCTACTCGCTGCCTGCGGATGTGGTTCTGGAACGTATCCGTATTCTCATCATGAATGCCATTTTACTTAATCTTCTGGTGGGCGGTGCGTTATTTACCCTTGCGCGCATGTACGAGCGGCGGATCTTTATTCCTGCTGAAATCGACGCCCAGCGGCTGGAAGAGCATGAGCAGTTTAACCGTAAGATTGTTGCTTCCGCGCCGGTTGGCATCTGTATTCTGCGTACGCTGGACGGCACCAATATCCTCAGTAATGAGCTGGCGCATAACTACCTGAACATGCTGACGCATGAAGATCGGCAGCGATTAACGCAGATAATCTGCGGGCAGCAGGTTAACTTCGTTGACGTACTGACCAGCACCCACACCAATTTGCAAATTAGCTTTGTTCATTCGCGCTATCGCAATGAAAACGTGGCGATTTGTGTGCTGGTGGACGTCTCGGCGCGGGTGAAGATGGAAGAGTCGCTGCAGGAGATGGCGCAGGCGGCCGAGCAGGCCAGCCAGTCGAAATCGATGTTCCTTGCCACCGTCAGCCATGAGCTGAGAACGCCGCTGTACGGGATTATCGGCAACCTCGATCTGCTGCAGACGAAAGAGTTGCCGAAAGGGGTCGACAGACTGGTGACGGCGATGAACAACTCCTCGAGCCTGCTGTTGAAAATCATTAGCGATATTCTCGACTTCTCTAAAATTGAGTCCGAGCAGCTTAAAATCGAGCCGCGGGAATTTTCGCCGCGTGAGGTGATGAACCATATCAGCGCTAACTATATGCCGCTGGTGGTACGTAAACAGCTCGGGCTTTATTGTTTTATCGAGCCAGATGTTCCGCTGACGTTGCACGGAGATCCGATGCGCCTGCAGCAAGTTATCTCTAACCTGCTGAGCAACGCCATCAAATTCACCGATACCGGCTGTATTGTGTTACACGTCTGCCGTGCGGGGGATTACCTCAGTATTCGCGTGCGTGACACCGGGGTGGGGATCCCGGCGAAAGAGGTGGTTCGTCTGTTTGATCCGTTCTTCCAGGTAGGGACAGGTGTGCAGCGTAACTTCCAGGGCACCGGCCTGGGACTGGCGATCTGTGAGAAACTCATCAGTATGATGGACGGGGATATCTCCGTTGATACCGAGCCAGGCATGGGAAGCCAGTTCACCATCCGTATTCCGCTCTATTCGGCGCAGTATCCGACCAAAACCACGGTCGACGGGTTGAGCGACAAACGCTGTTGGCTGGCGGTGCATAATGCCTTCCTCAATGATTATCTGACGGCGCTGCTCACCAGCAGCGGCGTGCGGGTATCTTGTTATGAAGGACAAACGCCGGACGTGGACGACCTGCTGATAACCGATGACAGGCTCGCACAGCCGTGGTCGGGAAGAGGGGCGGTTATCTTCTGCCGTCGTCACATAGGCATTCCGCTTGAACATGCGCCTGGTGAATGGTTGCACAGTGTGGCCACGCCGCACGAACTGTTAGGCCTGCTGGCGCGCATTTACAGTATCCAGTTGGATGATGAAGGCTCAGTGGTCTTGCCATTGCCGGAAACGCTCTCCCCGGTGAATGAAGACATGATGATTCTGGTGGTTGACGACCATCCGATTAACCGTCGTCTGCTTGCCGACCAGCTTGGCTCTCTGGGTTATCAGTGCAAAACGGCCAACGATGGCGTAGATGCACTGAATGTATTGAGTAAAAACCATATTGATATCGTACTGAGCGACGTCAACATGCCCAATATGGATGGCTATCGTTTGACGCAGCGTATTCGCCAGCTTGGCCTGACGCTGCCGGTGGTGGGGGTGACGGCAAATGCCCTTGCTGAGGAGAAGCAACGCTGCCTGGAATCAGGTATGGACAGTTGCCTGTCGAAGCCGGTCACGCTGGACGTGCTGAAACAGACGTTGTCGGTTTATGCCGAGCGCGTCAGGAAAACAAGATTATAAAAAAGGCCCGAAAGGGCCTTTTTTAGCGTTCTTCCTCTGCGGTGGAAGAGGATTGAGACCCAATATCAATCTTTGTCCGAGGCGCTCAGCGTGACGGAAGAGAGATAATTGAGCAGCGCAATATCGTTATCCACGCCCAGTTTCATCATCGCTGATTTCTTCTGGCTGCTGATGGTTTTAATACTGCGGTTCAGCTTCTTGGCGATCTCCGTCACCAGGAAACCTTCGGCGAACAGACGCAGAACTTCACTCTCTTTTGGCGACAGACGTTTGTCGCCATAGCCACCCGCGCTGATTTTCTCCAGCAGGCGGGAGACGCTCTCAGGTGTGAACTTCTTACCCTTCTGCAGCGAGGCGAGCGCTTTTGGCAGATCGGTCGGTGCGCCTTGTTTCAGTACGATCCCTTCGATATCCAGATCCAGAACGGCACTCAGGATCGCCGGGTTATTGTTCATGGTCAGAACAATGATCGAGATGTCAGGGAAGTGACGCTTAATGTATTTAATCAGCGTGATGCCATCACCGTATTTATCTCCGGGCATGGAGAGATCGGTGATGAGCACATGCGCATCAAGCTTTGGGAGGTTATTGATAAGTGCTGTGGAGTCTTCAAATTCACCGACTACATTCACCCACTCGATCTGCTCAAGTGACTTGCGAATACCGAACAGTACAATCGGATGGTCATCGGCAATAATTACGTTCATATTGTTCATGTATAAGGCTACCTTGCTACAGCAAGCTTTTGACGTAGGCGTCAATGTCGCTGATATATTTTTCAATGCCAGAGGCATCTTTCTCACGAATTAGATGTTCCAGCGTTTCACATAACTGCTTGCCGGGAACCAGATTAAGCATGGCAAACACCCCTTTAAGCCGGTGTGCTGTCTGCGCCAGCGCTGCAAAATCCTTCGCAGCGGACTCAGTATACAACCGCTTGACATCATCTGGTACTGTATCAACAAAGAGTGAATAATAGCCGCTGGCCTGCAGCTCGGCATTTTCATTGCCGCCTGAGGGTGACGCCGATATCTCTTCCTGCGCCAGTTGCTCTTCTATAAGTTGTAGTACAGCTTCCTGCATTGCATTGCTCATATTAAAGTTGACGCGCATCTGGCCTGGGCCGATTTTTTGCACGCCTGACTCATCATCGCTTAAAAGCAAGCCGGAGGCAGTAAGATTAGACGGATTATCCGTTAAAAACAGATCAAATTCTTGACTCGCTAGCCTTTCGTCCGGCGTGATGCAGGCAGCGCCCCAGTTTTCTAACTGGCGAACCACGATGTTGCGGATCTCATTGGAGGTCACATCCACCATTACGATAACATCGTCGAGCAGACGCTCTTCATCCTCTTCCTGCGGATTGACGGCCATTTTAACGTGCAGGGAGTAGCGCGTACCCAGCGATTCGCGCGCCTTTATGTTCAGATGGCCCCCAAGCTTACGCGCCAGCTGATCGCACAGCCAGAAGGTCAGGGCGTTGGCCTTACCATAGCGATCGCTCTGAGTATCGTTGAGGAACGGGAAGTGCAGGTTATCAATTTCACTGGCGGTGATGCCTTCACCGGTGTCGAGAATGCGAAAGGTCAGGCGATCCTCGGCGGAATCGTCACGGCTGACTTCGAGGGTGATTTTGCCGATTTGCGTGGTCGTCACCGCGTACTGGATAATCATCAACAGAATACGACGCAGCGCTTCGCGGTCGCCATGCCGCTCGTCGTTGGCTGGCAAATGGTTAGCGATCAGCAACTGCAGACCTTTACGTTTAATCACCGGCAGAACGTCCGGCACTACTTCGTCAATCAGAGACTGGATGGAGAAGAGGGTGGGCGTGCTTTTCCAGAAGTCATTTTCCAGCATGTTTGCCAACTGGATCTCATCAACCAGACGCACCAGCGAGTCGGCCTGGGCCACAAGCTGATGGCTCTCTGGCGTGCTCAAATCTTCGGCCTGTGCGGACAGCGTTTTCAACGGCAGCCTTAACGCATCGCCAATATTCTGCATAAACGCGGCGCGGCCCTGCTGGTTTTTCTCATACAGCCTTTGCGCCTGCTTAAGCTTTTTATTGACCAACACTTCACGGTCCTGATCGCGGATGACGAAGATCTGCGTGCGTGAGGCGACCTGGCTGCGGAACTGGCGGATCTCATACAGTTCATTATTGATGGTGGCCTGAATTATCCCCTGATGCTGGTCCGCCATGGTGGTGATGTTCTGCAGGTTGAGGTGCGGCAGAAGGTGATCGGCAATTTTATTGCTCATCACCGTGCGGTTCGCTTCCTGGTCGTGAACTAATATGCCAAGCGGCAGCACGGAAATAATCTCTTCATTCAGCGCGCGTAGTACGCGTAACTCACCGCTGGTCCCTGCGGATACCGAGGTTGACTCGCTCTGGCGTCCCGGCTGGAAACGGAAGGTGCTATACCCGAACAATGCCAGCGCCAGCAGGCCGATATTCAACAGCAGCGGCAGCAAAATATTTTGCAGCGTATCGAGCAGCAGCGTTCCAAACGGGACCTGCCACACCAGGCGCATACCGGTTGAGTTCAGGGAAGAGGCAATTTCTATCTTCGAGCCATTAAAGGAGATAGAGACGCTCTCGGCCGCCTCTTTATCCGGTGGCGTGCGCATATTCTGGGTGCTGTTATCCGGCTCGAGGCGGAAGCTCTCCAGGGGCATATCCGGCGGGATCAGGTCATTAATGGGCAAATCGAAGGCGACCACCGTCGCCAGATGCCCGGGCTGGTTGAAGGTGGTGCGAAGCGTAAAGTAGTGGCCATTTTGCCAGGCCAGACGTCGCAACGAGGAAAAACTCTCGCGTTCATCAAGGGCATTCGCCTGCTGCAGCATTTCTGCCCGGCGAGAATCGACGATGCTGCCCACGGTGGTCTCTTTAAAGCCAGATGAGAGATCTTTTAGCGGCAGGGTTGAGATAAGGATCAGACTGTTGTCCTGACCATTCAAATAATACATCGACCAGGGCACGGTTTCGGCGCCCCATAGCGTATCAAGGTAGGCGGACATGCGCTGCGTCATCTCAAGCGTTGCGCTGTCATGAGAGCCAAAAATCAGGGCTTCTGTCTTGCGCTGCGGTTTTTCGAGAAAGTAGACATCTTGCTTAAGACGCGTTTCCTGAAGCCCTTCCCCGGTGGAGGACGTTGGCGCAGCAGCGATATTGTCGTAAATCTGCCAGGTGGCGTAGCGCCAGGTATCAATGCGTTTATGCACGGAATGGGTGATATCAACGATTTGATAGCTTTTGTCCTTCAGCCAGGCGTTAACCGCGCTCTGAACCATAACCCCCATCGTGACTAACAGCACAATGATCAATAAAAGAAAGAAACGGGTAATGCTCCCGGGAAGAAGAGAGAACTTACTTGAGGCGGTGGTCTCAGACTGACTCATTGATTTGTATAACCCGTGATAACCGTGCTTTAAGGGGATAGGGCAGTATAAAGGGTAATACCTGAATTTCCAGCGCCTCTGGCTGACAGCGGGCGACATTTTCGGGGAAGTACGCAGAATTCGGTCACAGGGACACGGCACAATCAGGGCGGGAAATGATTGCGCACGAAACTGGTTAACAGGCGTAACAATTTGCAGGTGGTAGCACAAGGTAAGCGGAATAACGTAAAGAAAGGTAAAAAAAACCGAATGCAGAGCATCCGGTAGAATTAGGGATAAACAGACATTCAAAGCTGAATGACGGTAATAAATAAAAGTTAATGATGATAGCGTAGATAGTTTAGTGATATCCGGGGAATTTGTTTTGTCATTCAGTGCGGTAAAGCGTCCATGTTTAATTTATTGATTTTGAGTGATATTAATTTATTTTTGATTATAAGTGCTATATTTTTAAGCGATTTATGCTGTGTAAAAGTTCCTTTTAATTTACAAATTGAAACACCTTTATGGATGAATGAAACATCTTCAAAGTTTTCGTATCATATTCCCGTTGGATTATTCTGTAATTTTAAGGAGAATGAGGTTGCCGACTGGTTAAGAGGGTTAATCAGTAAGCAGTGGTAATAATAAGGCATATAACAGAGGGTTTATAAAATGAAAGTTAAAGTCCTGTCCCTCCTGGTACCAGCACTGCTGGTAGCAGGCGCAGCCAATGCGGCTGAAATTTATAATAAAGACGGCAACAAATTAGACCTGTACGGCAAAGTTGATGGTCTGCACTACTTCTCCGATGACGACAGCGTTGATGGCGACCAGACTTACATGCGTCTTGGCTTCAAAGGCGAAACTCAGGTTAACGATCAACTGACCGGTTACGGCCAGTGGGAATACCAGATTCAGGGCAACACCACCGAAAGCGACAACCAGTCCTGGACGCGTGTGGCGTTCGCGGGTCTGAAATTCGCTGACGCGGGCTCTTTCGACTACGGTCGTAACTACGGCGTCATCTACGATGTCACTTCATGGACCGACGTTCTGCCGGAATTCGGCGGCGACACTTACGGTTCAGACAACTTCCTGCAATCCCGTGCAAACGGCGTAGCCACTTATCGTAACCAGGACTTCTTCGGTCTGGTTGATGGCCTGAACTTTGCTCTGCAGTATCAGGGTAAAAACGGCAGCGTAAGCGGTGAAAACGACGTCGGTCGCAGCACCCTGAAACAGAACGGTGACGGTTACGGCGCGTCCCTGACCTATAACCTGGGTGAAGGCTTCAGCGTAGGCGGTGCGATGTCCTCCTCCAAACGCACCTCCGACCAGAACGCTGCTGACGTTTACGGCAATGGCGATCGCGCAGAAGTTTACTCTGGCGGCCTGAAATATGACGCTAATAACGTCTACCTGGCGGCACAGTACTCTCAGACCTATAACGCGACCCGTTTCGGCAACTCTCAGAACAACAGCACCGTCTACGGCTTTGCTAACAAAGCGCAGAACTTCGAAGTGGTTGCGCAGTACCAGTTCGACTTCGGCCTGCGTCCATCCGTGGCTTACCTGCAGTCCAAAGGTAAAGACATCGAAGGTTACGGCGACCAGAATCTGCTGAAATATGTGGATGTGGGTGCGACTTACTACTTCAACAAAAACATGTCTACCTACGTGGATTATAAAATTAACCTGCTGGATGACAAAGAGTTCACCCGTCAGGCAGGTGTCAGCACTGATGACATCGTAGCGCTGGGCCTGGTTTACCAGTTCTAATCGCATTGCAATATGACTCAGGGGCCAATGGCCCCTTTTTTTCTGCTGTTTTAGGGTCTTATCATTGCCTTTTTTAGTGTACTCTTGCCGTCCCGGCATGAGGATAATAACGAATGGACATGACTTTTATACGCGCCAGCGTTCTGGCTACGCTTTTTTTCCTGACGGCATGCGACTCTTCCACGCCTGCGATCAAACCGGACGCGCCAGCGGCGACGGTACTGGAAGGCAAAACGATGGGGACATTCTGGCGTGTCAGCGTCATGGACCTCGATAAAACGCGCGCAGACGAACTTCGCGGCAAAATTCAGTCGCAACTGGACGCCGACGACCATCAGCTGACGACCTATAAAAACGACTCTGCGCTGATGCGCTTCAACCTGTCTGCCAGCACTTCCCTGTGGCCGGTCAGTGAGGCGATGGCCGATATCGTGACCGAATCGATGCGCGTGGGCTATAAAACCAACGGCGCGATGGACATCACCGTGGGGCCGCTGGTCAACCTCTGGGGGTTTGGCCCCAATACGCCGCCTGCCTCTACGCCTGACCAGAAGGCCATTGAGGATGCCCGTGCCCGCACGGGGTTACAGCACCTGTCGGTGATCAACCAGTACGGGCAGCAGTACCTGCAAAAAGATATCCCCGATCTGTTTGTCGATCTCTCAACTGTGGGGGAGGGCTATGCGGCGGATCATCTGGCCGCGCTAATGGCGCAGGAAGGCATCTCCCGGTATCTGGTTTCGGTGGGCGGCGCATTGGTTAGCCGGGGGATGAACGCCAGCGGTAAACCGTGGCGCGTGGCCATTCAAAAACCGACCGACCAGCAAAATGCGGTACAGGCGATTGTCGATATCAACGGTCATGGCATCAGCACTGCCGGGAGCTACCGCAACTATTATGAACTTGACGGTAAGCGCATTTCGCATGTTATCGATCCGCAGACCGGACGGCCTATCGAGCATAATCTGGTTTCCGTCACGGTGATTGCGCCCACCGCGCTGGAAGCCGATGCCTGGGATACGGGATTGATGGTTCTGGGTGAGGAGAGAGCCAAAGAGGTGGTACGCCAGGAAGGGCTGGCGGTCTATATGATTACCAAAGAGGCCGATGGCTTTAAGACCTGGAGTTCACCGCAGTTCAACAGTTTCCTGGTGAGCGAAAAAAATTAAACAGCAAGGTTGCGGGTTTTTCTTCGCTGGCGCTCAGGCATGCTGCAGGTATGCTTATAAGAGGAGCCGAAGATGCAAAACCTAACCTGTATGACCGATGAGGATCGCTGGCTGGCCGTGCTGGCCCGCAATCCGCGCGCTGATAACCAGTTTGTCTTCGCCGTGCAGACGACGGGCGTTTTTTGTCGCCCGTCCTGCCGAGCTCGCCGCCCGCTGCGTAAAAACGTTCACTTTTTCCCGGATGTTCAGCATGCACGTCAGGCCGGTTTTCGCCCCTGTAAACGCTGTATGCCCGATAAACCCAGCCCGCAGGAGCAGAAGCTGGCAAAAGTCGAACTGGCCTGCCGACTTCTGGCGCAGGACCCGGCATTGACCCTGCACGCGCTGGCGCAGCAGGTTGCCAGCAGTCCTTTCCATTTTCATCGTCTGTTTAAGTCTGTGACCGGTATGACGCCCAAAGCCTGGCAGCAGGCGGCGCGGGAGCAACGCCTGCGCCGCGCGCTGGCCGATGGCGAAAAAATTACCGATGCGGTGCTCGGGGCAGGCTTTGCCGATAGCAGCAGCTACTACCGTAAGGCCAATGGTGCGCTGGGGATGACGGCGAAGCAGTACCGCAAAGGCGATGCGCGGGTGCGCTACGCGATGGATGACTGTTCGTTAGGCCGCTGTCTGGTGGGCGAAAGCGAGCGCGGGATCTGCGCGATCCTGCTGGGCGACGACGATACGGCATTAACCGCAGAGTTATTAACGCTGTTTCCCAACGCCCGGCAAGAACCGCTGGAAGGTGCCTTTGGTAAGCGCATCCATCAGGTGATTACCAGTATCGATAGCCGCGCTGTGCCGCTGGCGTTGCCGCTGGATATTCGCGGGACTGCGTTTCAACAACGGGTCTGGCAGGCCTTACGCGCCATTCCCGATGGAGAAACGGCAAGTTACCAGCAGGTGGCGAAGGCAATTGGCAAACCTGGCGCCGTTCGCGCGGTAGCAGGCGCTTGCGCGGCGAACAAACTGGCGATTATCATTCCCTGTCACCGCGTTGTGCATTCTGATGGCACGCTGTCCGGCTACCGCTGGGGGGCCGCAAGAAAGGCGCTACTGTTACAACGTGAGTCCTTAAGCGAGGAGGCCTGATGCTCGATCTTTTTGCGGATGCCGAACCCTGGCAGGAAGCGCTTGCCCCGGGGGCGGTGATCCTGCGCCGTTTTGCGCTTTCCCGCGCGGATACGCTGCTTGGAGGCATCAATGACGTGGCGGCGGTCTCGCCGTTTCGTCACATGATAACGCCAGGAGGCTACACCATGTCGGTGGCAATGACCAACTGCGGCAAGCTGGGCTGGGCCACCAACGCGCGCGGCTACTTGTATGCCGCGCAGGATCCCATCACCGGTAATCCGTGGCCGCCGATGCCCGCCGTGTTTCAGTCGCTATGCCACGACGCCGCCATGACGGCGGGCTACGCTGAGTTTGTACCCGATGCCTGCCTGGTGAACCGCTACGCCGTCGGCGCAAAACTCTCGTTGCACCAGGATAAAGACGAGCCTGACCTGCGCGCGCCAATCGTCTCAGTCTCTTTAGGCTTGCCCGCCGTGTTTCAGTTCGGCGGTTTACAGCGTAACGATCCACTTCAACGCCTGCTGCTCGAACATGGCGACGTGGTGGTATGGGGAGGGGTGTCGAGGCTGTTTTATCACGGTATCCAGCCGCTTAAGCCGGGCGTTCATCCGCAGACGGGCGAGTTCCGCTATAACCTGACGTTCCGCCAGGCGGCGTATAGCGAATAAAAATAAGAATTATTCTTGCTGTAGCCGTAAGGCAGTTTACACTGCTGGCTGATTTTTACTGCCTGGATTGCTTTGCATGCAACTACTCCTCCTTGTCTGGCGTCAGTATCGCTGGCCCTTTATTGCGGTAATGGCGCTCAGCCTTGCCAGCGCGGCGTTGGGCATTGGCCTGATTGCGTTCATCAACGTGCGTTTGATTGAAATGGTTGATTCCTCTCTGTCCGTGCTGCCGGAATTTTTGGGATTGCTTCTGCTGCTGATGGCGGTCACGCTGGGCTCACAGCTGGCCCTGACGGCGCTGGGCCATCATTTTGTGTTTCGTCTGCGCAGTGAATTTATCAAGCGGATCCTCGACACCCAGGTGGAACGCGTTGAGCAACTCGGTAGCGCCTCGCTGCTGGCGGGGCTGACCAGCGACGTCCGGGCCATTACCATCGCCTTTGTTCGTCTGCCGGAGCTGGTACAGGGGATCATTCTGACCTTCGGCTCGGCGGGTTATCTCGCCTGGCTCTCCACCAAAATGCTGGCGGTGACCGCGCTGTGGATTGTGATCACCATCTGGGGTGGGTTCATGCTGGTATCACGCGTCTATAAACATATGGCGGTGCTGCGTGAAACCGAAGACAAACTGTATAACGACTACCAGACGGTGCTGGAAGGGCGTAAAGAGCTAACGCTAAACCGCGAGCGCGCTGAGTATATCTTTAACAACCTCTATATTCCCGATGCCCGGGAATATCGCCACCACATTATTCGCGCGGATACATTCCACCTGAGCGCGGTGAACTGGTCGAACATCATGATGCTGGGCGCCATCGGCCTGGTGTTCTGGATGGCAAACAGCCTGGGCTGGGCCGACACCAACGTGGCCGCGACCTATTCGCTGACGTTGCTCTTTTTACGTACCCCGCTGCTTTCCGCCGTGGGCGCACTGCCAACCCTGCTGAGCGCCCAGGTGGCATTTAACAAGCTCAAGAAATTCGACCTTGCGCCGTTCAGGGCCGAGTTCCCGCATCCACAGACATTCCCGAACTGGCAAACGCTGGAACTGCGTAACGTCATGTTCCAGTATCAGGACAACGCATTTTCCGTTGGGCCGGTTAATCTGACCCTTCATCGCGGTGAACTGGTGTTCCTGATCGGCGGCAATGGCAGTGGAAAATCGACCCTGGCGATGCTGCTAACCGGCCTATACCAGCCGCAGTCGGGTGAAATTCTGCTGGATGGACAGCCGCTGAGCGCAGAAAAACCGGAAGATTATCGCAAACTCTTCTCTGCCGTGTTCACCGACGTCTGGCTCTTTGAGCAACTGCTGGGGCCAGAAGGCCAACAGGCCCGTCCGGCGTTGGTGGATAAATGGCTCTCGCATTTGCAGATGTCGCATAAGCTCGCGTTGCAGGACGGGAAAATCCTCAATCTCAAGCTCTCGAAAGGGCAGAAAAAACGCGTTGCGCTGCTGCTGGCGCTGGCAGAGGAGCGAGACATCATCCTGCTGGATGAGTGGGCGGCCGATCAGGATCCGCATTTCCGCCGTGAATTTTATCAGGTGCTGCTGCCGCTGATGCAGGAGATGGGGAAAACCATCTTTGCTATCAGCCACGACGATCACTACTTCATCCACGCAGATCGCCTGCTGGAGATGCGCGACGGCAAGCTGAGCGAACTGACCGGCGCGGAGCGCGCTGCGGCATCCCGCGATGCGGTGGCACGCACGGCCTGATGTCTGAGACCAGTCCCTCTCCTCAATCCGGGCAGGAGAGGGCATAATTTCCCGCCAATTCGCGGCTTTTTTCTTCATCCCACCGCATTGTATATTCTTATTTACATATACCCGCGCTATGCTTGATGTCATCTCATCTTATGGATTTATGATTGATGTCGTTATTAAAGAAAAACAGCGCACGGCAGCGTGACCAGGAGCGTGCGCGTCTCATCTGGCTTCTCACCACGGATAAAGCGGTAACCTCCACGCTATTAGGTAAATTGACCCTGGCTGAGCAATATGATGTCGGTACCCTGGCCGACGATATTGCTGAGGTAGGTGCGCTGGTCGCTCATTTACCCCCGCCTGACCTGGCGGACACCCTGGAAGCGTTGCCTTCTGAAGAACGCCACGCCCTGTGGCGTCTGGTAGAGGATCACGAACGTGGACAGGTCCTGCTGGAAGCATCCGAGAACGTCTGGGACGATCTGATTGATGAGATGAGCGACCGGGATATTCTTGATGCGCTACAGACGCTGGATATCGATGAGCAGATCTACCTTGTTCAACACCTGCCGCGCAACCTGACGGGACGCCTGCTGGCCTCGCTGCCGGCGGAAGAACGCGCGCGGGTGCGCCAGGTAATGGACTACGAGAAAAACACTGTTGGCGCGATCATGGAGTTCGGCGTTATCACCGTGCGCCCGGACGTCACCCTCGGCACGGTGCAGCGCTATTTGCGGCGTCTGGGCAGTATGCCGGATAACACCGATAAGCTGTTTGTCACCGCCCGGGATAAAACCCTGCTCGGCGAGCTGGAGCTGAAAACCATTCTCCTGAACAGCACCCAGCGGCGGGTGAGCGAGGTAATGGAAACCGAGCCGATGGTTTTCTCCCCGGAAGATGATGCCGAAAAAGCGGCACGTACCTTTGAACGTGATGACCTTGTCAGCGCCGCGGTGGTAGATTCTGTGGGCAAACTGATGGGGCGTCTGACCATCGATGAGATCGTTGATGTGGTCTACGAAGAGACCGATAACGACTTACGTGCGCTCGGCGGGATCAGCGCGGAAGACGACGTTCACGCTTCCGTTGGCAAGGCGGTTAAAACCCGCTGGGCATGGCTGGCCATTAACCTCTGTACCGCGTTTATTGCCTCGCGCGTCATCGATGGCTTCGAACATACCATTTCACAGCTGGTGGCCCTGGCCTCGCTGATGCCCATCGTGGCGGGGATTGGTGGTAACACCGGCAACCAGACCATTACCATGATCGTCCGCGCCCTGGCGCTGGAGAATATACAGCCGGGTAATTTTGCGTTTCTGATCTTCAGAGAGATGGGCGTCGCGCTGATTAACGGTCTGGTATGGGGCGGCATTATGGGCGCTATCACCTGGTGGCTGTACGACGATATGGCGCTGGGTGGGGTGATGATGCTGGCGATGGTGCTCAACCTGCTGGTGGCGTCGATGATGGGGGTGATCATCCCGCTGACGATGACCAAACTGGGACGCGACCCCGCGGTGGGGTCGAGCGTAATGATTACCGCCATCACTGATACCGGCGGTTTCTTTATTTTTCTTGGTCTGGCAACGGTTTTTCTGCTTTAGCCCGACGCTTAATCCGGGCGGGCAGCACAATCATGACGACGATCCCGCCCAGCACGCCAATGGCCAGGTTGCCGGTTGACACCGTTGCCGCAACGGTGACCAGCATGACAACGGTTTCCGCGACCGGCGCACCCTTCACTATTGCAGGCTTCAGGCTATGCCAACTGAAGGTTTTGAAGGCGACAATGGCCATGATCCCCGCCAGCACGGCCATGGGGATTTTGGCCATCACTTCGCTCAGTGCCGTCACCAGCACCAGCAGTACAACCCCTGCCGCAACGGTTGAAATACGGCTTCTGCCTTTGCCCATCTCCACGTTGACAATGGTTTGTCCAATCATCGCGCAGCCTGCAATACCGCCATAAAGTCCGGCCAGAATGTTACCCACACCCAGGCCGATGCTCTCCCGGCGTTTGCTCGATGGCGTTACGGTCAGTTCATCCACCAGTTTTGCCGTCAGCAGGGACTCCAGCAGGCCAACAAAGGCGATGCTTAACGCGCACGGCCAGATGATGCTCAACGTCTGCAGATTCAGGGGCACCAGCAGTTGCGTCAGGCCAGGCAGACCGCCGCCCATCGAACCTTCATCCCCGACCGTGGGCAG
This sequence comes from unidentified bacterial endosymbiont, assembly GCF_918797525.1. Taxonomy (NCBI): domain Bacteria; species unidentified bacterial endosymbiont. Next base: position 1,668,423 of record NZ_OU963893.1, read on the forward strand.
GATCTGCCCGCTGGTCACCGTGAACAGCGTCAACACCACAATCGCAATCAGGGGGGAGGGGATGCTTTTGATGTAGCGCGGCACCCATAGCACAATCAGCAGCGTCAGGACGAACAGGCCGACAATCAGCGGGCTACGGCTCCAGAAATGGGGCACCTGGGCAAAGAAAATCAAAATACCGAGGGCGTTAACAAACCCGGTCATTACCGACTGGGGAATAAAGCGCATCAGCCGCGCCATCCCCAGCACGCCGAAGAGAATTTGGATACCCCCGGCCATCAGTACGGCGGGCAAAATGTACTGCACACCGTGCTGATGCACCATCGGGCCAATCACCAGCGCAACAGAACCGGCGGCTGCGGTCACCATCGCCGGACGACCGCCGAGGAGCGACAGCGTGAGGCACAGCACCACCGACGCAATCAGGCTGACTTTCGGGTCAACGCCTGCGACCACGGAAAAGGAGATCACTTCGGGGATAAGCGCCAGTGCGGTAATCACGCCCGCCAGCGTTTCCCGCATCAGCCGGTGCGGTGAGCGTAATACCGTGGCGACGTGGCCTTCAGAAGAATGAGGTAATGACATAACAGTTCGCTGGTTAGGGCAGGCTTCCGTGCGCGCGATCACAAAGTGCAGCATAGTAGCCAGAAAAACCGTCCATTGCCAGCGACGTGGTGTTATCCCATACAAACAATCCATCATTAAATTTCACAATTACAATAATTATTTAACCTTTTAACCCTATTTAAAAATTGCTACCGTGCCCTCCGCAGTTTTTCTCACCTGCAATTTCCACGCATCAGCGTTATTTAACTAAGGCATAAATTATGAAAAAAATGACTGCCATGCTCTTTTCTCTGGCTGTGGGGCTGAATACCGTCTCTATGGCGGCGAAAGCAGACGCACCAAAAGAGCAGGAAACGGACGTCCTTTTAATTGGCGGCGGCATCATGAGCGCCACTCTGGGAACCTATCTACAAGAACTGCAGCCAGACTGGTCAATGACCATGGTCGAACGCCTGGATGGCGTGGCACAGGAGAGCTCTAACGGCTGGAACAACGCCGGTACCGGGCATTCGGCGCTGATGGAACTGAACTACACGCCACAGAAAAAGGACGGTTCCATTAGTATCGAGAAAGCGGTTGAGATCAACGAAGCCTTCCAGATTTCTCGCCAGTTCTGGTCTCACCAGGTCAACAGCGGCGTGATGCACGATCCGCACACTTTTATTAACACCGTACCGCACATGAGCTTTGTGTGGGGCGACCAGAACGTTAACTTCCTGCGCGCACGCTATGCAGCGCTGCAGCAGAGCACCCTGTTCCGCGGTATGAAGTACTCTGAAGATCACGCCCGGATCAAAGAGTGGGCGCCGCTGGTCATGGAAGGGCGCGACCCGAACCAGAAAGTGGCGGCCACCCGAACGGAGATTGGTACTGACGTCAACTACGGTGAAATCACCCGTCAGCTGGTGGCTGGTCTGAAGAAAAAAGAGAACTTTACGCTGCAGCTCAGCACCGAGGTGCGCGGTTTCAAGCGCAACGCGGATAACAGCTGGAGCGTCACCGTTGCCGACCTGAAAAACAATGAGGCCGAACGCGTCATTAAGGCGAAGTTTGTCTTTATCGGCGCCGGCGGCGCGGCGCTGAAGCTGCTGCAGGAATCTGGTATTCCTGAAGCGGACGACTACGCGGGCTTCCCGGTTGGTGGACAGTTCCTGGTCTCGGAAAACCCGGAGGTGGTTAACCGTCATCTGGCGAAAGTGTATGGTCAGGCCTCCGTGGGTGCGCCACCGATGTCTGTTCCACACATTGATACGCGTATGCTGGACGGTAAACGCGTAGTGCTGTTCGGGCCGTTCGCCACCTTCTCGACTAAGTTCCTGAAAAACGGCTCCCTGTGGGACCTGCTGAGCGCGACCACCCCCTCTAACGTTATGCCCATGATGGATGTCGGTCTGGATAACTTCGATCTGGTGAAATACCTGATAAGCCAGGTGATGCTCTCAGATGACGACCGTTTCGAGGCGTTGAAAGAGTACTATCCGCAGGCGAAAAAAGAGGACTGGCGTTTGTGGCAGGCGGGCCAGCGCGTACAGATAATCAAAAGCGATCCGAAAGAGGGCGGCGTGCTGCGTCTGGGTACCGAAGTGGTGAGTGATAAAGACGGCACTATCGCCGCGCTGCTGGGCGCATCGCCCGGCGCGTCTACCGCTGCGCCAATCATGCTGCACCTGATGGAAAAAGTGTTCAAAGATAAAGTCGCCAGCCCGGAATGGCAGGCGAAACTGAAAACCATTATTCCTTCTTATGGTACAAAGCTGAACGGCAATGTCGATGCCACAGAGCGGGAGCTGGAATACACCAGCCGCGTACTGCAACTGCAATACGTTAAACCGCAGGCGGCAGAGGCTGCGCCAAAAGCTGAACTGAAGCCACAGCCGGAAAACAAACCGGTGGCGGGTATCGCGCTCTGATGGATAAAGGCCGGGTGAGCGCCCGGCTTTTTATCAACGAACGACCGCTTGTCCGACAGCTTCATCCGCCTTCCACACGCGATATTTCACATCAACATTATCAGGCGTAAACACCACGATTGGCAACTTGCTGTTGTAGCGTATCAGGCTGTTTTCACCCAGAAATGCGGTGACGAATTTCTTCTCTTTCTTACCGTCCGGACAGGCCATTTTGGTCGAGATCCCGGATGTCAGCTTATCAAAGACAAAGTAGTCGTATCCCCAGCCTTCCAGGGTTTTGGTCTCCAGCCGACCGCCCAGGCGATGAAGGTTACAGTCCACTTCCAGCGTCTGGCCGATCAACAATTCCACTTTAAAATTCGCTTCATCCTGCTGGGCCGGTAGGTGAATGACTTGGCGCTTCATCCCTTTTTCCGCCTGCGGATAAGGGGCAATTTTTTCCAGCGGCTGCTCTTTTGGCGTTTCATTAGCGAAAGCGCTGCTGCTGAAGCAGGCGGCGGCAATCATAGCGATGGCAAATTTAGGTGCGTTTTTCACAGTCATTCCTTTATGTCAAAACGTTCAAGGTGAGATTAGCATAACGTCGATCGCGCCTTAGCGTGATTTACTCACTTTTTCAAATTGTACCGAGGAATAAACTGCCTGTGACCGTGTTTATGCGTGGATCGCGCCATATTGGAGTCCTGCAGGCGATCGTGTTATTTTATGCGCTTGTTAATGTTATTCATCTGTAAAGGGACGAGAGACATGGTTCGCGCAAAACTGAAAACACCTGAAGGCCGCAAGTTCCTGTTAGCGCTGCTGGTTGTATTTATGATTGCTGCCGCATGCGTTGGGCGGGCAACCATTGTCGGGGTGATTGAGCAGTACAATATTCCACTATCTGAGTGGACGACCAGTATGTATGTTCTGCAATCGGCGATGATCTGCGTGTACAGCCTGGTATTTACCGTTCTGCTTGCCATCCCTTTGGGGATTTACTTCCTGGGTGAGCGCGAAAAGCGCTAAATCCATTACTGCCTTAAACAAACCAGCCTGCGGGCTGGTTTGTTATTTCTGCCGCGCGTCAGCATCGTTAATTACACTATCTTCAATTAAAATAATCAGTTAACTACTCACGGTAAATACATCGCCGTTAATTCAACGCTGCGAAAGCATGATTTCATGCAAATAAAACAGAAAAATAAATGACAGGGACTAAGCTTTTAAAGGCTCCTTTTGGATCAGTTTTAATTCGAACATGTCCTCTGATGAATGTTGAAAAAGGAACGATATGGAAGGCTCAACCGAAAATAAGTTATCGCAATGGTCACTGACGGCGTTGGTCGTCGGCTCCATGATTGGCGCAGGGATATTCTCCTTACCTGCAACATTCGGCAGGGCCACCGGTGTGCTGGGGGCAATCATTGCCTGGTGTATTGCTGGTGGGGGGATGTTAATGCTTGCCTTTGTATTTCAGACGCTTGCAGAACGTAAGCCGAATCTGGATTCCGGGGTATTCATCTATGCAAAGGCGGGTTTTGGTCACTATCTCGGATTCACCTCGGCCTTAGGTTTTTGGGCCGGAACCTGTATCGGGAACGTCTCGTATTTCGTGTTGATAAAATCGACCCTCGGCGCATTTTTCCCGGTATTTGGCGATGGTAATACCCTTTTGGCGGTATTGTTCGCTTCAGCACTCCTGTGGGGATTCCATTTCCTTGTGCTGCGCGGTGTAAAAGGCGCCGCTTCCATTAACACCATCGCCACGGTTGCAAAAATAGTTCCCATCATTTTATTTATCGTCGTTTTAATTTTTGCCTTTAATAATGAAACCTTTATGCAAAACTTCTGGGGAACGCCACCGGCGCAACCTGCCGCCTTGATGATGGATTTACATCATCTTGATGAGTTTGGTTATGCCGGCCACGCGGCAACCCATCTGCCGCCAGCGGAATCACCGGAATCGTTGTTCAGCCAGGTGCGCAGTACAATGCTGGTGACGGTATTTGTCTTTTTAGGCATTGAAGGGGCGAGTATTTATTCGCGATATGCCAAAAAACGTAGCCACGTTGGGGTGGCGACTGTGCTGGGCTTTATTGGCGTACTGTGCCTGCTGGTGATGATCACTATGCTCTCCTACGGTGTATTGCTCCGTCCGGATTTAGCCGGATTGCGCCAGCCTTCAATGGCGGGCGTGCTTGAAGCGGTGGTAGGGCGCTGGGGGGCAATTTTCATCAGCGTCGGGCTGCTGATTTCGGTACTGGGGGCGTATCTCTCCTGGTCGCTGCTGGCTGCCGAGGTCTTGTACAGCGCAGCAAAAAGTCAAAGCATGCCGAGCCTGTTCGCCCGGGAAAATACAAATGCGGTTCCCTACGCCGCCGTGTGGCTGACCAACATCACGATTCAGGTCTTCCTGCTGCTCACCCTGCTGAGCGACTATGCCTTCCAGCTTGCACTGGAACTGACCAGCTCTCTGACGTTAATACCGTATCTCCTTGTCGCGGCATATGGGTTAAAGCTCGCCTGGACAAGAGAAAGTTATGAACTAACCCCTTCAGCCAGACAAAAAGATCTCATTATTGCCGCCGTTGCCACCTTCTATTCGCTGCTGATGATCTACGCCGGAGGAATGAAGTATTTACTTTTGTCGGCCATTATCTACGGGCCCGGCACAATTTTATATCTTCTGGCGAAACGCGAGCAAAAAGCGAAGGCGTTTACCTCTGTTGAGTTAGCCATTTTTGTGGTGGTCATGATTGCGGCGCTGTTTGCAATTTACAGTTTAGCAACCGGTGCAATTACCATTTGAACGAGGAATAAAATATGCCAGATCATGTAAATAAAGGTCATCCGCTGGGCGTGCATTCCGAGGTGGGGAAATTGCACAAGGTGATGGTTTGCGCACCGGGTAAAGCGCATAACCGACTGACGCCAAGTAATTGCGATGAATTGCTGTTTGATGATGTCCTGTGGGTTGAGAGGGCGAAAAGAGATCACTTTGATTTCATGACCAAGATGCGAGAAAAAGGCGTTGAGGTCGTGGAAATGCACAACCTTCTGGCAGAAACGCTAACCCAGCCTGAGGCCAGAAAATGGATTTTGGACCAGCAAATAGTGCCCAATGAAGTCTCCCTGGGCATTTTGACTGAAACGCGCAGTTACCTCGACGGCCTGGCGCCGAGGGTGCTGGCGGAAGTGCTCATTGGCGGTCTTTCAACCACCGAACTGGCTCAGCAGGGGTATGCCGACCATGAAGAACTTCAATTGATTCGTGAGGCGGTAGGGATCACTGAATATCTTCTGCCGCCCCTGCCGAATACCCTCTACACGCGGGATACAACGTGCTGGATCTACGGCGGGGTGACGCTCAACCCGTTATACTGGCCCGCGCGACATGAAGAAACCCTGCTCACCGCCGCAATCTACCGATTCCACCCTGATTTTGGGCCAGACAAGGTGAAGGTCTGGTGGGGGGACCCAACCGTCCACCATGGCACAGCGACCCTGGAAGGGGGAGACGTCATGCCCATTGGCAACAAAACGGTGCTGATTGGTATGAGCGAAAGGACATCGCACCAGGCCATCACCCAACTGGCCAGTCGACTTTTTGCCGATAGCCAGTCGGGCGTTGAAAGAGTGATGATTGCTGCCATGCCGAAGCTACGCGCGGCAATGCACCTGGATACCGTATTTACCTTCTGCGATCGTGATGTTGTCACGCTCTATCCGGCTATCGTGAATCAAATTAAGACCTTTTCGCTACGTCCTGATAGCGGGCCTACGGGAATGAAGTTAAGCCGTGACAGCGATAACTTCGTTGATGCCGTCGCGGATGCCTTACATCTTAAAAAACTGCGGGTGGTGGAAACGGAAGGTAATGACTATGACACCGAGCGCCAGCAGTGGGATAGCGGAAATAATATGGTGGCGCTTTCTCCGGGGGTGGTAATGGCCTATGACCGTAATACCAAAACCAACACCCAACTGCGTAAGGAGGGGGTTGAAGTAATAGAGATCGTCGGCAGTGAATTAGGCCGTGGCAGAGGCGGCGGGCACTGTATGACCTGTCCTATTATCCGCGACCCTGTCGACTATTGATCGCTACGAGGGATGCTAATAAATGTCCCGGGCGGCTGCGACATATTTGCCGGACGACCCCGGTTAAAAACGCCAATCCGGGAGATGAAAAAACCTGAATGGAAAACTGTCCGTGTTATCAGGGCATTTGCAGACCATGATTAACCTTCTGAAATCAAGGTGCGTATATGAACTCAAGGATTTTATTCACACTGTTCGCATTTGCTCTGGTGGGCTGCTCAAGCACCAGCAGCCTTTCTGGTGACGTCCATTCGGCCTCCGCTTCCGGGCGGGTGCAGCAGGTCCAGTTCGGGACGTTGGTCTCTGTACGCCCGGTACAAATTCAGGCCGGTGACGACAATAATGCGCTGGGCGCAGTCGCGGGTGGCGTGCTGGGTGGCCTGGCCGGTAGCACCGTAGGGGGAGGGTCAGGACGTCGTTTAACCACGGCGACAGGTGCTGTCGCGGGCGGGCTTACTGGCCAGGCGGCTCAGTCACGAATGAATCGGGTGCAGGGGGTAGAGCTTGAAATCCGCTTAGATGACGGAAGAAGCATTGTTGTTGTTCAACGTCAGGGAACCACGCGATTCTCAGCCGGACAGCGCGTCGCCATCTCTTCCACAGGCGGGCAGGTGACCGTTTCGCCGCGCTGAGGAGGATATAAAAAAACCAGCCGTGAGGCTGGTTTTGAAAAGATTTTGGTCGGCACGAGAGGATTGGAATAGTTCATTCAACGGTATGAATTTATAGGTATTTAAAAATTATTTCTATGATAAATATGCCTATCCAGATGCAATAAAATATGGGCTTATGAAATTTGCTCACTTTTCCATTGTCGACCTCTGTTGTCGACTGCCCGGTAAAGATAAGCCCACCGACCATTGACCTTAACGTATGTCTCATCAATGTGCCACGGACAAAGATCGGAAGGGTTACGCCAGTACCTGCGCAGTCGTTTTTCCATTTCCGGTGCGTAGCGCTGGACCCAGCGGTAAATCGTGGTGTGATCGACATTCATTCCACGCTCGGCCAGCATCTCCTCAAGATTGCGATCGTAATAAAAAAACAGTGTGTTACCCGACCATTTCTTAACGCGACAGAACCGGGCAGGGCACCTGGCAACATGCCTCCGCTGGTCTCCACTGAGATCCTGCCTCAGTACCGCGCCGGAACGGATGCCGGTGCGTCAGATAAGGCCACTCACGTCACTCAACAGAAAAACCGGCAGTCAATGACGCATGTGGGTATCATTACCGAATGCTACCAGCCCCGCGAAGACAGGTTGCGGGAAACCGGCACCTGGTGGGTCAGTGAATGCGGTCTGCGCTTCAGAAAGTCCACTGGCGCTGCGGTCGGAAGCGGTGTCTGGAGTGCAAACCGTCTTGATTTGAGCAGCATCCGGGAAATTAAGTCCGGTGAATAATCGTCAGGGCTCGGTCTCGAGGTTAACAACCCCCAGGCAGATGTATGATGCCTTACTTCTTTTTCTTGATGGCGAACCTTACGGTACTGCGCCTACCGAAAGGGCAAAACTGTAAATTGCTCATCAAATGACCTGTTTATCCAATATATCCTCTCAGCTACTTTCTGCCGCCTGTCATATGTGACTAAAAATCGTTTTTTGAAAGCCCTCAATCTTAAAATCTGCAATCTTATAATCCTTAGTGAACTCATATGTTAACAATATTTATGTACTCAACAACGAGGAAAATAAATGCCAATAAATTCTATTAAAAATAATACCATAGTGCCTATGAATGACATACGGCAAGAGCGGAGCAAATTAAGCAAGCTTAAAAACGACCTATCGCAAAACCTCTCAGATATCAGAAATTGCGTAACTAAACTAAACAAATCTATTACCGCACATAACAAAAGTATTGCCGGTAATCAGTCATTACTTAAAAGTCTTCAGTCAGTCTCAGCAAAACATGGTGAGGATGCCTCTGTACGTCTGAAAAATGATCATTTCAAATACGGTCAGGCTAGTAATTTTTTTAAAAATACTTTTCATGGTAATCGTTATCAGACTGAGCGCGAAGCCGCAGTCAAAATGGTCAATGCTGAAGGGAGTAAAGTATCTGCCGGAATGGTGATAAATACGTTACAGTCAAAAATTGATAGTGCCTTGAGTGAGGTTAATGAGCTAAAAAAAGAGGTCGCCGGGTATGATAAGAAAATTGACGATATCGAGGCGAGAAAATATGGCATAGAGAAAAAAATAGACAAATTTGCTAAAATTGAAACCGATGCGAAAAAAGCTGATGAAAAAAACCATAAGGCTCGACAGGAATTTTCCATGATATACCAAAGTAATGTGGGATTCAAAGCAATCAATGTTGAGGCACGCCATCAATTTAGTAACGCTCCCTCAGCGGGAAAAGTGAGCGGTAATAAAGTCGTTGAAGAATACCGCAGGGTTCATGGATATGAGATTTTTAGCCGTGGTAATAAGGTTCTTGAATCTACTATCAAGACAAATTGTAGCAATCTGAGCGAACTGGTGAAAACGGGTGCTAAAGCATGGTACACCCCGACAGGAAAAAATATTACAACTTACCGCGGCCAGGGAATTACACCGAGTGGGATTAATAAGTTAATTTCACGATTCGATGCAGATAAACAGAACAAAACAGAAACTGTGTACAACCTTGGGCAATTCTTCTCCACATCCAGACATGTAAATGTTGCCAGCGATTTTGCAAAACGTAGCCCGGATAGTGAAAAAGTTATATTCAAGGTGAAAGGAAATAGCAGCAACGGGTTATCCGTCCCGGGTGGCCTGTCATTTGAAAATGATGAGGGCGAAAGGCTGTATTCCCCGCTGGCGAATTTCAAAGTTACAGCCGTATCCAGAGTAGCGTCGAATACCTACAATGTCACATTAGAGGAAGTCACAAAGGGTGACAAGGCGCAGCCCCTGCCCTATTAACTAAAAGTGCACTGTTGTAAAGTTAGCGATGAAGCTGATCCTACCCACGTACTGTGGACACAGCCCTAAGTGAGGTTCTGGTTTTCAAATTGTTCCGGGCTAAGTCCACCACAGGCACTGTACCGACGCCACCGAGTGCAATCGCACTCAATATAATTAAATACCGTCGTTCGCATGATTTCCCGGCTGACGAGGCAACGGAGCAGATAGCAACACATTGTGAGTTGTAGGTGTCCTGGTTTTCCAGAACCATGCGTTCAGAGGGAAATCGGTTATGTTTTGTCATCCTGGTTACCTCTCTCAAAGAGTGTAGTCTCCAGGATTACCGGGGCGGTTCAAGACAATAAAAAAACAGCAGGTTTCAACAACCTACTGTTTAAACTGTTTTTTAAGGTTCTCTCTGAACTTCACTAGACAAAACGTTGGGATAATTTTGGTCGGCACGAGAGGATTTGAACCTCCGACCCCCGACACCCCATGACGGTGCGCTACCAGGCTGCGCTACGTGCCGATGCATGTAAAGAATACTACTCGATTCCGCTTCGAATGCAAGAAGAACACGACGCTAACTGGTTTAATATTAGCCAGTTAGCGAGAAATCCTTTCCCGGCTACCCTGTCCTGTATGCATACCGAGTTTAAAAAGCGGTGATATGTTCAATGTGCCAGGTGCTCAAGTGGCCGGGAAAAATGAGAGTTTCAACATCGTAAAGGAATTAGATGATTCAAATAATCAGTAATTTATCCGCAATCGCCATCCAGCCGCCTGGCTCTTTAATTAATTTATCAACCTGATGCTTACCCCAGACGAAACCGGTTAATCCTTTTCGTTCAAATAATTCAAAGAGGATCTCCCTGGCAGGGCCAGACGCTTTCTTGTTTCCCTGTCCGAGCGTTTCCAGGAGAATCGTTTCTTGCATAGCCCGCCAGTGTAAATCCATCGCGGTAAAACGACAGACATTGGAGTATTTAAAACTAATCCCTAATTTTGCCGCCGAGCTTAAGGAACTACCGATGATGGAAAAGGCTGTAGATAAAGCAGGGATGGCAGATAAAAAAGCGAAGCTGACCTGTCCTCCCCGTACTGCCAGTTTGAGATTTTTCAGGGTGATGATGACATCAAGCCACGCCTGAATGGTCGCACTCTCTTTATATTTCGCCGCTATATCCCGCAGGCCGGCCAGATGCCTCATCGTCGATGCACAGGCCGCGCCTCCCTGGCCGACGGTACCGACATCTATACATGTGACCAAAGAACCGCCTGCGCTGGCAATGGCGATAGCCGAAGACGCCGCTGAAACATAGCCGCGCTTTTTTATATACTTGATCGTTTCCAGGCTGGGGCTGTCATCATGTTGGTTCCAGACAAACCATGGGTTTGGCACCGGCGTGACGGGATGGTTATTGATTAAGCTGTGAAGCTCTTTAATGATCGTCGTGGAGGTAGTCAGTACGGGCAGGCTGGTCAGGGTATCGATTACTGCGGTGCCGCTGTCGGCTATCGCCCAAAATATCTCACTTTTATCAATATCTTCTTTTGCGGAAAGTTCGATGAGTGATCGAATCTCTTTATAGTATTCTGTGTTTGGCATGTATGGTTATCCTGAATGATAATCTGTTGCTGTTATATAATTCATTTCGGAGCTATGTAGTCAATAAATCTGATTAATATCGTAGAGTATCAAAAAGTTAGGCTATTTATTCAAATAGCCTAACCATTAAATTAAGTTGGGTTTAAATTACAAATGCGTTTTTTGACTACTCTTTAAATATTGACTTAAATTTTCTCGGCTTGGTTTTACTCCAGCATCTCTGAGATATTCTAAGTTTTCAGTACTATATCCAATTTCAAACTTCTTAAATTCTGCACTGATTAAATTGTGTGTATTGGTTATATTTTTATTAATACGTTCAACACTTTTTTCAAGTGCAATAATTTCTTTCGCGTCTGTTAAGCAGTCGTGCCATGCATCGTGCCCAGGAAGATTATTATCTTTCCGTTTTTGTATTGTGTGTGTCCTTTCAAAACGACCTGTAGATTCTACGGATTTATAAGTACTTTCTCTCTTCAGATGCCCAACAGCAGCTTCTGCAGCATTTCTCTTTAATGTTATACTGGCATTAGGGTCAAGGCACTTGTTTTTTAACGATGTAATATAAGGATCATTACGAGGATCAATATTATTTAATCGTGCGTTCAACTGCGATTTACGAATATGAATTTTTGTGTTGAGGTTAGTGACAGTTTCTGTAGCGGTTTTATGTTCAACCATGCTCTTCAGAATTCGCTCATATGATTTAGCTTCTTCGGATTTTATTTTGATTGCATTGTTAATAATTTTATTAAGTTTGTTGATCTTAGTCTCGGTTATACTACTATTTTGATTTCTGATGACTGTCCGCAAATCTTTTAAGAACGATATATCACTGTGACTAACTTTATTTCCCTGTTTGTCACGTTCCTTTATGCATTTTTGTAAGCTATTAAGATCACTTTTACTCACATATTGTTGTATGTGTGCACCATCACGTCGAGCTGCGGTTAAAGCATCCTGATGCAAAGAACTAGCGTTCGCAAGTTGCTGGTTCATATTTCCGATAATAGTTGTCATATTTTACTCCTCAATTAGCAACGCTAAATGGTCAGACAATAAGGGTTAATGATTGAAAGGGATATAATCTATGCTCTCACAGAGTAGCAAGGGTAGGGAAGTCCAATTCTGGTATCAATGATGTGTATTAATCTCTGCATGGTAATCGGTAGGGGGGGTCAGCTATAGAATACCCAACTATTCGGGTATTCTATATGATTAGACTTTAAGTCTGGCAGGATGTAAATATTAGCTAATGAAAACAGGAAAAGTGCTGTTTATGCTAACGCTGCCGTCCTCTGTGGTCGTACAGAGCTATTGTCCTCTTCCCCCAGCATATCATCCACCGGCGGTAGTTGTGGAAAATCTATCACGCTGTCTGCGTCCTGGCCTGCCCTTGCATTCTGAACGTCTGGCGTGCGAAGAGCATCAGGGTCAGCAGTCTCATCCACTGCTTCGACATCTCCTACCTGTGCCGCTTGGGTTGCTTCGGCATCTGACCCCTGCTCTGCGTGGACTACTTCGGCATTTTCAACCTGCTCCGCTTGTGCTTTAGCGAGTTTTTCTGCCTGCTTGTTATGGCGAGTGTTGAGAGCAAGTTTAGCGAAAAGAGGAACAGAGACTGCCATAGAGATAGCCCCGAATGTTTCCATTCCAATGAATGCCGACTGTGAAATACCTGGTTGAGTCACCGTTGTTTGTTCATTTATATAGTTTTGAACACTTTCTTTCACTGTACCCAGCTTCTCGGATACCGCCTCGGCGTTTTGACTGTATGCGCTGGCATCAGCGCTGAGTTTATGAAGGGTATTGCCTGCCTGGCTGATTTCGCCAGCCCGGGTATTGATCCGTTGGGCTGTGTTATTTAACGCTTTTTCAGTGATTTTTTCGGCCTGTGCTGCAGCAACTTTTGCTTCTATTTCACACTCAGCTTTGGCAGCCTCCGTCAACTGACCGTTTGAAATAACATTACCGGAATCATCAATCGTCATCTGTTGATTATTCGGATCCTTATACGCTTCTGCTTCTGCGGCAGCGAGTTTGGCATCATAAGCCTTCTGCGCAACATCCTGACTAATCTTCTCATTTTCATTATTCAGCATATCGGCGAACTGGTTCATCTTCTCCGCGCTGTTATCGCATTTATCAGCAAGTTTATCCAGCGCTTCGCTCATTTTTGCTTCAGCTGCTGCATCTTGTTCCAGACTATCAATTGCATCATCCAATTCAGCGGGCAAATCGCTTAACTGTTCGGATGCATCCGTTTCCGTGGAACCGCCGTCCTGTTTTAATATCGCACCCAGCGCACTGACCAATGCACCCGTGACGACAGATACCAGGCCGAAAATAGCAAGGAACATGCTATCAGACATCCGGTGTGTATGTTTGGCTTCTTTGGCTTCAACTGACTTAGCGGTCGCGGTCTGGGTGCTGCTATCAACGTTCTGATCATCAGTAATATTTGCGACCTCTCCCTCATTAGAAGAGTTACCGACCTCTCCATTACCAGAGACATGACCCATATTTCCATCAAGAGAATCAGAATCAGAATCAGAATCAAGAGAATCAGAATCGACATCTAACCCACCAGGTAAATAACCACCATTGCCAGAAGTTAAAGCACGCACATTCTCTAACTGTGCTTGTCCTAATTGAGAGGTCTCATCATTAACTCTTACTTCATTTAAATTATCAGGTCGAGTTAATAAATAAGAAGTATCTTGCTCGGCATGTTGGTATTGTGAAGATGTGGCTATGTCAACGTCGTGGTTTACAAGCTGTTCATTAAAAAAACGTATCGTCTCTTGAACTTCTTTAGGTGTTTGAGATTCAGGAGCATCATTCTTCATGACATTGATGCCGTCTGCTTGACCTGATTCGTAAAGTTTTTTGCTAATTTCAAACATTGTTTGAGCTTTTAGGATACGCTCAATTTCATCATCAAGTTCTCTTTCTTTTTGTGCACTTGCATCAGATGTTGATCTCTGATCTTTAGCAGATTTAGGAATCTCTGGAAGAGGTCTATCTGCTAAACTTTTGGTCGGTTTACTTTCTGATTCTTTAGCGGCAGCTTTAGGCTCTGAGTTTACGGTACTGGCGAACAGACCCGCTTTTTTAAGGTCTTCGGCTATCTTTTTGACGTAGCCAGGACCCTTAGGAATCTCACTTCCAGTCTGTGAAGCTACTGCGTTAGCGGTATCGCCCGCTGGTTTAGATCTGACACCGCCGTTCTGTCTTGAAATTTCTTTCGAAGCATTCGTTGTTCCACCACCATCAGCAAATGCAGAAGCCAGAATTTGCACTGAATGACTAGTAAGCTCCGGACTATCACCTAAATTATTAATAACATTATTTGTAACGGCTTCCATATTCGCGGGTTTGTTAGCTAAATTCGAACCTATACCCTCAAAATTTCTGGTTACAGCAGTAGTCAAATTATCAGCGAAATCGGGATTATTAATTTGATTACGCCCCTTATCAGAAATTACTCCTGAAACAGCGTTTTTCAGTTCAATGCTAAAGCCTTGTGTAAGAACAGGTGATCTTGCTTTGCAGTCATATTTCCGAACGGTCATTCCTATGTTATTAGTGGCTTGGGGATGATCATTTTTATTTTGACTCGTAATACGAGAAGAACTAGCATGTTCTGTATTACGGGGGCTTGACGTCGATTGCAAACCAATAGTAGTTGTCATAACTAGCTCCATAAATAATTAACGAAGGAATTTTTACAGAGAATATGGTATTTAAAGTGATGATAAAGGACAATACCTTTTTTTAAAGGTGTGCGGGTCTATTATTGGACTTGTATGTGTGTAATGCCATTTATTGATTTTGAGGGGCTGTTTTGCGACTCTTGCACAATAATAAGAGACGTAAGGAAAGCGCAATGGCAACGTGGCAAGATATTCCCGAAATGATCTTCTTGGCTCCAAAAATGAGTGATGTTAAAGAACATAATAGCTTTAATGTTCAAATAAGTTTTTTGTCCGGGAAAGTCATTAAATGCAACACCGAAGCGTGGTTGTTGCTGGTCAAGTTACCGACCCCGGCAAAAGAACTCATTTTTCGCTGGGTTAACTGCTGTGGCGTCCTGTTGGCGGCAAATGAGGGTTGGCATTATGGGGTTATGCAACGCAATGATGCCTGGTGGTTGGTTCAACGCTTTACCGATCAGTATCCTGTTAGTGCGTTACGTCGTAAGGTGCATGAGCAAATTGCGGTAGCCACGCTGCTTGGTCGACGCCTTCAGAAACAATTACAGAATGTCATGAAAAATGATAAGCAGTTGAATTCATTTTACATGGCAAAAAACGGTCTGGTATGAAAAACTGGATTTTATCACTTACGCTGCTTCTGATGCCGCTTGAGTCATCATTAGCGGCTGTGCTTGACTGGAAAGGGTCGCCTTTTTTTGTGATGACTCACGGTATGCCTGTGACCGAGTTATTGAAAGATTTTGGCGCAAATTATGGCGTGGCGGTTGTGACCAGCCCGCTGATTCATGACGTTTTTATTGGTCGTTTTGATAAAGCAACACCGGAGCAGCAACTGGATATGCTCGGGCGTACGTATAATCTGGTTTGGTATTATGACGGTAAAGCACTTTATGTGTATAAAAATAGTGAGATAGTCTCTTCTGTTATTACACCAGAGTTTGATACGCGCGACCAGCTTAAACAATATCTACGCCAGACTGGCGTACTTGCGAAGGGAACATGCCAGGTACGCCAGATTGGCGGTTCACAATCATTTGAGATCTACGGGGTTCCGGAGTGCATTAAGCGCATCACTGAGATTGCGAACCAACTCAGTATTTCATCGCGTAACATGGCACAGGTGGACCAACAAAAAGAAGACGTTCAGGTATTTCCGCTGAAATACGCTTCAGCAACGGATGTTACCTATCAGTATCGCGACCAGAGTGTGGTTATTCCTGGGGTTGTGACCGTGCTGCAACAAATGAACAACTCCCAGGCCGTTAATAATGGTGCCACGCCAACGCAGCTCACCGCTGCGCAACAGCAGACCGAAAGCAGCGGGCCGACATTCTCTGCTGACCCGCGGCAAAATGCGGTGGTTGTTCGCGATCGTGATGCCAACATGGCCATGTACCAAAGATTGATTTCACAACTGGATCATCGCCAGGATGCGATTGAAATTACGGTATCTATTATTGATGTCAATGCCGAAGATCTTGGGGCATTGGGTATTGACTGGGCTGCGAATGCAGATATCGGCGGCATGAATCTGCAGTTAAATACCAATTTATCCAGTGCTGGGGGCTACGCGACTTCGGTCATTACCGATGCCAGTGATTTCATGGTGCGCGTTAGCGCGCTGGAGCAAAAATCGCAGGCCAAAGTGCTATCTCAGCCATCCGTGGTGACCTTAAATAACGTCCAGGCGGTACTGGATAAAAATACGACCTTTTATACCAAACTGGTGGGCGAAAAAGTGGCACAGCTCGCCTCTGTCACCAGCGGTACCTTAATGCAAGTGACGCCGCGCGTGGTAAAAGACGGGACAGGAATTGCTGAAGTGTTGTTGTTCTTAAGCATTCAGGATGGAAGCCAGCAGACGTCTGGGCCTGGCGCCAACGGTATGCCGCAGGTGCAGAACTCAGAAATTGATACACAGGCAACGTTGAAAAGTGGACAAAGCCTCCTGCTCGGCGGTTTTATTCAGGATCAGGATGTTATTACCGAACGCAAGATCCCTTTCTTAGGCGATATCTGGGGGATTGGCAATCTGTTCAAAAGCAAAGAAAAAACGAAGATACAAACTGTGCGCCTTTTTTTAATCAAAGCTGTACCACTTAAGATCTGAGGCGCGTAATGGATTACATCTACAAAATTAAATTTCTGAATCCGCCACTGGCGGGGCGTGAACTGTTCCTGAGGGAAGGTCCGTTTAGCATCGGCTCGGGCGATTGCGACGTGTATGTGGCTTTGCTGGAAGGCGATGCAACGGAGATAGTTTTTGAGGTCGGTAGCCAGGGCGTGAGTTTACCGGCAGCGGGGAAACTGTGGTGTGATGGCGTTGGACAAACTCTCGAAGCCGGAGAATATTTGCCGCAAGGGGTGTGTCTTGATATTGCTGGCGTGCAGTTTGCACTTGGCGAGACAGAGAGCAGCCTGGATCCTGTTGTGGCAGTGGCACGGCGACAAGACGTTACCATCCAGGCTGCTGGTAGCAAAGTGTTCCAAAAGATTGCCCTTTTGCTGGCGGTGGTAAGCATTGCTGTACTGGGTGGCTCAGTGTATTGGGTTAACCGCGCTCAGCCTGAAGTTGATGCAATATTATCCTACGCTGAGGTACAAAAAAAGGTCACGGAGTTCCAAAAGAAGACGTCTTTAGAGGGAATAAACTTCAACTGGCAAAAAAATGGAGTGGTAAAAATATCGGGCCAATGCAAGAGCGAAAAGAATCTGCAGCCCGTGCTGGCGTTATTTAAAAGTAACAACATTAATTATGCCCTGGATGCAGTGTGCGATGACCGTCTGATAAAAAACGTAACGGATGTACTGCAGCTTAACGGATTTGATCGGGTTTTAGCGTACATGGATAAGACGCCCGGCAAAGTGATCATCAGCGGCGAAGTGGAAGAAGATCATCGCTGGCAGCAGGTGGTTAATTTATTGAATGACGTGCAGGGCCTGCGTTCGTGGACAGTGAAATCAGTGAATGATAAAGAGCTGGTTGACTTAATTAATGCGCTGCGAAAGTCTGAGCTACTGCCTATGCTAAGCGTTCAGCGTGTCGATGAGCGTATTGTCGTCAGTGGCCACCTTAATAACCGGGATCGTGACGCATTATACAGTTTGATCCGCGATCATATGCGCACTTTTCCGGGAACGCAGGAAATTGTTTATCAAAATATCAACACCAGCTCAAGTGCATTAGGGATCTTCCCGGCCCCTATTGTTAGCGTCGGTGGCAACAGCGAGTTTCCTTATGTCATCCTGCAGGATGGCACACGTTTACAGAAGGGGGCCGTTTTACCTGGTGGGTATCAAATCGCAAATATCGACAGTATTAACGGTATCGAACTTTCAAAACGCGGGGGGTTATTACATCTACCGCTAGGGTTGTAATATGGAAAATAATGCTTTTGTTAATATCATAGGTGATATAACTGAGAGTAGTGAGAGATTAATGAGTGATTTCTCTGGAGAATATTCTTTCCTGTTACAGGATATCATAGTAACAGCGATAAATGAGCAAAAAAAAATCCCCGGAGAGCATCAGGAAATTATAATGCAGGCATTATTATCGGCTTCGCATGTTATTGATGCCGTTACCGCGCGTGCGCGGCATAAATTAATACGAAAGTGATCGGTTATGAGAGGGTGGTATGACTGAATTAGAACAAGTGTCGGCAAATGTAGAGCGTGAGAGATACAGGCTTCTTTGTGAGTTAGAGCGTTTTAATAAATTGAAAGAGCAGTACATGCAGTTAGTTGAGAGGGCACAAACGGATCCTCGTATCGCTGCGCAACTCTCAGAGTTTGAGAAGGCATACGGTCCCGAGTTTAAGGCCAATACGGAAACACTCAAGGCTGAAATCCGTAAGGCAAACGACCAGTACCAATTATTTATCGCAATGAAGAATCAAAATAGTTCTTCTTTTCCAGAGAATCAGCGATCCCTGAACAATGATAGCGCTGCAGCTCCTGAGAAAAAAGAAAAAGTGAAATCGATACTACAAAGTAAATCGAATTAACGAAGGTTTTCATAAGAGGTTATCACATGCAAATGAATGTTAGCGCTACACCTGGACTTATTTATGCCTCATCACCGGTAGGCGTAACATCTTCATCTTCAGTTATCTATTCACAAGTCAGTCTATTTTCGGCTGTCTGTCTGCTATTGGTTGCACACTGTAATGCCGTTAAAGGTGAAATGGTATCGTTAGGTGAGGAGTACAACAGGCAGACACAGGATGAACTGGAATGCCAAAAAATGTCCAATGAAACCAACGAAGTACTCACGAATGTTCAAAACGAAGTTTCTGAAGAAAACGACCCCAACATCACAGCAGCATTGCCTGAAGATGTTGTGGATTTTATCAACGAAAACGCCATTGTGATCACTGGCGTCACAGACGGAGGTTCAGGCGGCTCATTTTCTCCTATAAGTACTTCTACTGAGTTTAATGAAGGGCAGTTACAAGCTATTAAAGGCCAGTTCGATATTATGTCGACGGCTTATTCTGATTCAAATAGCAAGTATCAGCTTGGTTTACAGGTGACTCTTCAGACGCTCAGCCAGGGCATTACTGCCATCTCACAAACTATGGCAAAATCCAATCAGGTTATCTCTCAGATAGTCTCAAACTTAAAATAGTTAATTTGGAGGTTCGTATGCTTATTTCAGGTACAAATTCAACAAACGCCAGTGCCAATGGCTCCAGCGGCGTGATGAAAAATTTCATGGCAATCCGAATGATGAACAGACTTAATATGTTACTTTCTGTTCAAAGTCAGAGTATCCAGAATAAAGGTGAAATTTCTGGGATCAAACAGCAACAGCAAAATGCGCTTGAGACTCAGGAAGATAATGAGGAGGAATATCAAAAGGAACATCGGCACCGTATTCTGCACGCCATTATCAGTATTTTTACGCATATTGTTAATATTGTCATGGCTGTTATCAGGCCTGTTAAACACATTGCGAAAGCAGCAAAAAAGACATTAACTAAAAGCCTGAATAAAGGTATCAAAAAGGCAACTAACGGCATCATGAAGCACCTTGGTCTGGCGAAGCCGATGCAGCGGGTAGGCAAGGGCGTTCAAAAAAGTCTTAAGGCTGGAATCAAAGAGCCAGGCATGGGTTCACGCGCGTTAACCCATATTGCAAACGGTGGTCTTGAAGATTTTATTAAACGCACGGCCATTATTAATACGGTTGGTAATAGCGTTAATAAAATTGATGATGGTATATTTGGTATGCAAACAGCCAAACTCAAAGAAGATATCGCCATAATCAAAACTAATATGGAATTAATTGATTACAACTGTCAGCTTTCTGAGTCTATTAAGCAACAAGAGCAGGGTAATATTAAAACCCAGGTCAATGAGAATATTCAAATGCTGGAGGATATCAACTCAGCGGTGAATGCACTTGGCAATTTGAATATGCAAGTTATAGCTAAAGCAGCCTAATCATTAACAGGAGAGTAATTAAATGGGAAATTCACTTTCAAGTACACCAGTCAGCCAAACGAATAATACTGGTACCAGTACGGTTACTTCAGCTACCAAGAATAGCAGTAATACCACGCATTTGAGCGTTATTACTCCTGGACGAAAGGACTTGATAGAAGCTTTTGCGGATCTGGCAGAGTCTGAGGCTAATCTTCGCAACCTGCAGTATACGCAGGCTGTTGAACAGTCCGTTAATGCTACTGGCGCCATGGAGCATACCGTGGAGCATGAGCGCGATGCAGCGAATAAAACGATGAAGGGCACCATGCTGGGTAGCGCAGGGGAAATTGCTGGTGGCCTTGCGGGTGGGGTATCACAGTTTTTAGGCTTTTTAGGCGACAGAGGCATTGGCGAGAAGAATGGATTGCGCAGAAGAACAGAGCAAATAGCAAAAGGTATGTCGGGAGATGAGCAGATAGCCTTTACACAAGCTCATCGCAAAGAACTACGTCCGCACAGAAAGCTGAGTCTGATGGGACGTTGTGCTGAGCCTATTAGTCAACTTGTGAGTCAGCCCTTTAAAATCGGTGGCAGCATTTTAAGTGCTGGCGCTAAAAAAATGGAAACTACTGCTGAACTGACCAGGTTAGTGAGCAATCAGGCGCAGAGTAATGCCAAAGAGTGTTCAGAACAGGGTAAAAATTCGTCAGGTTTCTTTTCGAGGTTAGTCAGTATCGTAGCAGGCTTCGCACAGAATTTAACCCGTGCGTTAGCTGCTATCGGTTAATACATCGTGGCCTGTTTTACAGGCCACATTTAACATCGCTAAAGGAATAATTACGATGAGTCTCGAAAGTGTAAATTCACAGCTTCTGACCTCAGCCAGCAATAACTGGGGGAATGTGCAGAATAATATGTCCATTGCAGACCTTAATAGCCCGGTAGATATGCTGCGCATCCAGCAGTGGACCCAGCAGTATTCTACCGCGGTGCAACTGGACAGCGCCATGATAAAAATGTTTAAAGACCTGTTGTCAGGCATTACGTCTAAAATTTAAATGACCAGTACAACTAAACGGCTATTAGTGGATTGCCTTTTCATGGCCGCACAATATCGTATGCGAGCCGAAGGCGATGCGATCCTTAAGGTGCTACCTTTGTTGATTGCAGATGTGAATGACAAAGAGTTGTGTGAAGCACTTTATTATATCCTTCTTAAAGATGAGGCTGGTTTTGCCCGTGTGGCAGAGCGGCTCTCACCAGAAATGAAAGACAAAGTGGCATTACTTACACTAGCGTAACAGGTGATGTATGGATATATCAGCAATATCGAACGCGGCGTTACAATCTTTACCGTCAAACGAGCTTGCGGCAAATATTAACGTGCCGGACGTCAGGGATATCGAAACATTTAAAAAAATGATGGCCTCGTCACAACCCGTCCCTGAGGCTCAAATGGCCGATGCACTCCAGCAGCAGCAGGAAATGTTTGCCAGCACGGTGACAAAAGTGAATTCCATTACCCGTGACGAACAGATGAGTGGGACTAAGACAGATAGCGTGACAAATTTATTGGGCGCACAATACGAACTTTTTAATTTGTCTTTCAATCTGGATTTAACCGCGAAGGTTGCCGGGCAATTTTCGCAAGCTATTAATAAATTGACGACTATGCAATGATGCAATGTTTAAGGTTTTTAAGCCCATTACTTATTGTCATGATGCTCTGTGGTTGTAAATCAGAGCTTTATGATAATTTGTCGCAGGATGAGGCTAACCAGATGGTTGCACTATTACTTTCCCAACATATTGACGTTGAGAAAGCGGTCAATAAAGACGGTTTATTTACGTTGTCGATTGATAAAGACGATTTTGTGTCCGCTGTTGAAATACTGAGCCTCCATGGTTATCCGCAAAAAAAATATCGCACTATCGAGGATGTCTTCCCAAGCGACCAGCTGGTGACTTCCCCAGGGCAGGAGTTGAGTAAGATTGTCTATTTGAAAGAGCAGAGCGTGGAACGTATGCTATCTGATATGGATGGCGTCATTTCTGCGCGTGTTTCCATCGCTCAACCGGTGGTGACGGATGATACCTCTGATAAAAAAATGTCGTCGGTATCCGTTTTCATAAAATATTCTCCAGACGTCAATCTACAAAACTCTGTTACCCAGGTTAAAGGGCTGGTACATGACAGTATCCCCGATCTTGATTATGACAAAATAAGCGTGGTTTTACAGCCCGTGCATTACCTCACCACCACCATTAAACCCGTAAAACAGCAGTCATTGAAAGACTGGCTTAATCTTTACGGCTTTTGGATCGCCGTAGCGGCGGTGGGGTGTGCATGGTTAATTTTCCTCGTAATGATTGGTTATAGTCGGTTTAAAAAATGGAAAAAACGCGCTCAAGACAAAGGATAACCCGGTATGGTAGATGACAAAGTATATCTGACGTTGTACCGGTTTTATGTTTGCCCGGGCGAACTAGTGCATAAAGAATACTGGAGTCTATGCGAACTGAATGACTGGCATGATGATTATTTTACCTACCCCGTGTTGCGCCCGAGAATCGACAGTTTATTTCGTCAGCGGTTACAGTGGGAATGGCATGACCGGGGTAACTGCCTGACGGAATATCAACGGCAATGGATCCAATGGATGCCAAAATTGCCAGCCATACTGACATCGTTAGGCATAATGTCCCTCAATAATGCGGAATATTTTGTCCTCGGCCAATTTCGCCGTGTTCTGGTCGACCTTTTAGGTGACATTACCGTAAACCAGTTATCGGTATTGTGCCAGGGTGAAAATAAAGAATCCATTATCAGTGCCGATCAACTACCCGGCTTCGCGTTTACTCTGGGGGTGCAAATTTATTCGCAAATAGTCGGTGATGACTGGGTTGGTAAGATGATTATTCATACCCTGCCGCCTCTCGACGTGTGTGAGGACGTTCAATTGTTGAGTCAGTCAGAATTAGAGGCGATGAACGCCATGCTGGTGCGCCTGGAGAGATTTATATGAAACTGTTGAGCGAGAAAACGCTTTTTGGCCACGCTGCAGAGTTCCTTGCTTATGTGCCAGAGCCTGGTGAAATCATCCTTAAGCCAGAAGTGCTGAATGATTACTACCGTGTGAATAATGATATCACCCGCGTGCGCAACAGCGCCGCCCGTTCGATCAGGAAAATGCGAAGAAAGCAACGCCAGTGCCTGGTCGCTCAGCAGGAAAAGCTTCTTGCGCAAAACGCACTCACCCTGCAGCAATTGACCCGTAACAACGAAACAGAGCGCAGAAAATTAGTGTCTGAAGCAGTGCAATGGATGGTTGAGGAGAGCGATTTAGAACAGCAACTTTATTCTACCGCGATGCTGAAGGCCCAGCAGTGGACGATTGAGGCCCTTCAGCAGTGGGGGATTGGCGCAAACTGGGACGAACCGCTGTATGTACGCGTCAAAGAGATGATCAGGCAGTTTGAAAAAGAACCCGATTTAGTTTTGGCGCTGCCTTGTGAAGCATTAGCAAAAACATTCAGCCAAAGGTTAGCTGATAGCCCTGAAAACAACCGGTGCCATGTTAACGTTGTAGTAGATACTGCGCTTACAGCTTGTCAGGCAAAATTAAGTAATTCGTTAGTCAGCGTCTTACTGGATATGAACGCTGAGCTGGATGATATATTAGCGCAGTTACGCAGCCAGCCTGTGGCGAATACCCTGCCGGTGGCAGAGTGCTATGAATAAAATTAACCATACGCAACCTGTCGCATTATGGCACGGCCAAACCCGGGATGAGCTGGCCAGGAAAGTTGATACGCGCAGACAAATGCAGGAGTTACCTTCCAGTGATGTTGAAGCGGCATTAAGCGACATGCAGGATGTGGCGCTCCAGGATACGATGGAAGATATGAGCCTGGTATTAGGAAACAGGTTAAGAGGGAAATCACAGCGTACTCTGGGGTCAGGTAATGATGAGCTCATCGAGCGGGATGAACAGCTTGCGTTACTGGCAGAGCAGGTGGCCGGAGATAAACTCGACGCTGTGCTGGAAAATCTTAAGTCTGGCGGAAACGACGATATTTTCACGCTGTTTCGCCAGGGGGAGTTAAGTTTTAGCGATGCTGCACTGCTATTAGCCGCTGAAATGAATGGATTAGCCCCCGGGAGCAAACGACGTAAACGCCTCTCTGAGCAGTTAGATGAACTGCTGGCAGGAAAAGAGGACTGGGCTCTGGAGATGTTTGCCGAGTTAGAGTTAGGTTCAGTCGATTCCGAAACTATGCATTCCATGCAGCGTATTATTCGCCAGCATCACCGCCACGATCGGGAAGGAAACTCACCTGAAGGAATTTGGCAATGGTTCAACACTATTAAAGAGTGGTCAGACCGTTCAAAACGCATTCGGGTACTGATACATACTTTTGCTTTTGAGCTTTCCACGGGGGAGTCTGGTCTCGTCGGCCCCAGGCTGGTTGCTGCGCTGTTCGATTTAAAAAAATTATTGATTTTCATGGGGATGGAGGATATCGCTCGCGGGCTGGCTAAGATCGTTGGCCTTTCAGAAGACCAGGCGCTTAGCGAAATTTTGCTGATGATCGAGCAACGCTGGATGTACCCGGAGTGGTTAGCCAACCGAATTACGTACCTGAACATTAAAATGAATAAACGGGTGTTATATCTTATTAAACTCTGTGACGTGCTTAAATTTTTGCCTGAAATCTGCTTCCTTGATGTTCAGCAAAGAAACCAACTGGTTGAAGCCACCGAAGAGTACATTTATCAATTAAGCCAGTAATGCAAATATCAGTGTGCTGAGGTCATAATGGATCACCAGGTGATGAGCAAGCTAGCGCTTTTTTTTTCACTTTGTAATATTGATGGGGTTAATGTAAGTTCACAAAATAGATTTACCAGCGGGGCTTTCACTGTACGTATTAATGTTATAGATAACGATGCGCAAAGCGTAGTGGTATTAACATTAAAAACTAACGCAGTACAGTCGGATATTGCTTTACGGTTGTGTCAAAGTATGCGCCCGGAGTCTATTTTTGGAGTTGTTGGGAGCTTTTTTTTCGTCAATAATTACTTGTCATTTAGCTGTGTATTTCCTGATGAATTAAGTTCTGATGATTGGTATCGGATTTTTGAGTATCAAAAGGCTTATATGTTATCATTTTTAAGCTAATAATAAAGGAATTGACTTTGTTCGGGCAAAAGAAAATCAGTAAATATCAAGGGGCTATTTTAGCTGCGGCGCTGGTGTTGGCCGTATTCATGATGATATTGCCCTTACCGACTGCAGTGGTTGATGTATTAATTGCTTTTAACCTGGTTTTCTCGCTCGTGCTGCTAATGGTGGTCGTCTACCTGAACAGTGCCGTTGAGTTCTCGGTTTTCCCTTCATTATTGCTGATTACCACCCTCTATCGTCTCTCCTTGACCGTCAGCACTTCCCGCCTCATTTTACTGCAGCATGACGCAGGAAATATTGTGTATGCATTCGGGAATTTTGTGGTGGGGGGAAACCTCACGGTCGGTTTAATCATTTTTTCTATTATTACCATTGTCCAGTTCATTGTTATTACCAAAGGGTCGGAGCGTGTTGCCGAGGTCAGTGCGCGATTTTCACTTGATGGCATGCCTGGCAAACAGATGAGTATCGATGGTGATTTACGTGCGGGTTCAATCACCGTTGAACAGGCCGCTATGCGTAGAGAGATGGTTCAGCATGAGAGTAAGCTTTATGGTTCGATGGATGGCGCCATGAAGTTTGTGAAAGGAGACGCCATTGCGAGCATTATCGTCATTCTCGTCAACATTTTCGGTGGGATGGCCATCGGGGTTATGCATGAAGGAATGAGTGCTTCAGAGGCCCTCTCAACGTATTCGATCCTTTCTGTGGGTGATGGCTTAGTGGCTCAAATACCCGCTCTGCTGATTTCAATCACGGCCGGTGTATTGGTCACTCGCGTTCCTGGCGTTAATGGTAACAACAATCTTGCGACTGAACTCTTTACTCAACTGGGTAGCAGGAGCATGCCCCTCCTCATTGCCAGCGCGGTACTGACGCTGTTTGCCTGTATTCCCGGTTTTCCGGCAGCCGTGTTCTTGCCGATGGCGGTGCTTATTGGTGGCGCCGGCTATTTAATTCACCGCAGAGGTGAAAGTACCGGCGATGAAAGCGGTGCTGAACAGGGAAATGAGAGCACAAGTCTGTCGCCTGGCGTCGAACCGCTGGTGGTTCGGGTGCCTTCATCAATGGAAAGCGGCGATCTCGCTGATGCTCTGGAAGCCTTGCGCTGGCGGTTTTTTGAGAGCCATGGCATCGCGCTGGGCAAAATAAAGGTAGAAAATTTGCCCAGCGAGGAGGATCAAGGCCTGCCTAAAGTGGTTTTTTGCCTTTACCATGAACCGGTTCGTGAGGTTTATCTTGTGCCCGAACACCCTTATGTTGCCGCGCCAGGCACTTCGCTGGAAGCGATTGAGTCGGGGGTTATTACTCAGAAATTATTCTCTGATGTCGACATATCTTGGCTAAACGAAGAAGCCAAAGAAAAAGTTCTTTTACAAGGTGATACCGCTTACGAGTGTGGGCGAGGGTTAGCCTGGTGTATGGAAGTCATACTTGAGCGCAATGCGAAAGAGTTTATCGGCGTGCAAGAGACCCGCTATCTGATGGATGCAATGGAGAGTAATTATTCCGAACTGGTGAAAGAGCTGCAACGTCAGGTGCAATTAAACCGGGTCTCTGATGTGTTACAACGATTAGTCGACGAGGGGGTATCGATTCGCGACCTTCGTACGATTTTTGAAACGCTGATTATATGGTCCGCGAAGGAAAAAGATATCGTCACGTTAACGGAGTATGTTCGCGTGGCGTTAAAAAGGCAGATTGTTAACCGACAGCATAAAATAAATAACGGCAAAATATGGATAATCGGTTCTAATATCGAAAGTCTTATCAGAGAATCGATACGCCAGTCTGTTGCAGGGGCTTATTCGGCGCTGGACTCAAGTACCACTCAAACGATTACCGACAAAATAGCGCAGGCGCTCGAAGGACATCGTGCCGGGATCCTGCTCACCGCTATCGACACCCGGCGCTATTTACGCAAAATGATCGAGTCAGACTATTACAGGTTTTCTGTCCTTTCCTTTATGGAAGTGAGTGATGTTAATGATTTCGACGTTATGGGTGGTATCGACCTCATTGGTGAGCCATCGTGATACGCAAACCCGATATTAACCGGCTTATTACGTCGGTGCTGGGTACCGATATGGGAGGCAAGATACAGCCGCCTAAGATTGCGCCCGTTGGCTACCTCACCGAGGTGAAGGCGACTATTTTAAAAGCCTATATTCCCTGGGCGCATTTAGGTGAGCTTTGCTATATCGGCGAACAGAAACTCTTAGCGGAAGTGGTGTCACTACAAAATGGTTATGCCTACTTGTCTCTTTTTGACATTGCCGCTGGTTTACGCTGTGGAACCCCGGTTGTCGCGTCGGGGGCTGAATATAAAATAGCCGTGGGTGATTTTCTGCTCGGTAAAACCCTGGATGGGCTAGGCCGCTTGCCTGATAACAGTGAAATCCCGTATGGAACAGAGTATCGCCCTTTAGATGCACTCCCGCCTGATCCTATGGAAAGAGAGCTGATTACCGATATCTTGCCGGTTGGCGTCAGGGCTATCGACGCGACGCTAACCTGTGGCCGTGGGCAACGAATAGGCATATTTGCCGCGGCAGGAGGAGGAAAAAGCACCTTACTCAGTATGCTCTGCGATGGTGTAGAGGCAGATATTATTGTGTTAGCGCTTGTGGGGGAACGCGGGCGCGAGGTACGAGAGTTTATCGAATACACCCTTAGCGAACATGCTCGCTCACGCTGCGTCATGGTTGTCGCCACATCTGAGAGAGCGGCATTAGAACGTTTAAAAGCGGCTTTCGTCGCGACGACAGTTGCAGAATATTTCCGTGACCAGGGTAAAAATGTCGTATTGATGATTGACTCCCTGACTCGTTATGCGCGTGCTGCGCGCGAGGTGGGGTTATCAAGCGGCGAACCGCCGGTGGCATCGGGGTTCCCCCCCTCCGTCTTTGCAACATTGCCCCGTCTGCTTGAGCGGGCGGGAAATGGCAGGGTGGGGAGCATCACCGGCTTT
This sequence comes from unidentified bacterial endosymbiont, assembly GCF_918797525.1. Classification (NCBI taxonomy): domain Bacteria; species unidentified bacterial endosymbiont. The sequence continues at coordinate 1,696,791 of NZ_OU963893.1, forward strand.
TATACCGTGCTGGTTGAAGGTGACAACATGAATGAGCCCGTAGCGGATGAAGTGCGTTCTATTCTCGATGGTCATATCGTGTTATCGCGCAAACTGGCGGAAGCCAACCACTACCCGGCCATTGATGTGAGCGCGAGCGTCAGTCGCGTTATGCGACAAATTGCCGATGAAGAGCATGTGTGGTTAGCCGGCCATCTACGAAGCTTAATGGCCCTGTATCGCGAAATTGAACTGCTGGTCCGCGTCGGAGAGTACCGAGAGGGAGAAGATTTTGACTCTGACAAAGCATTACGCTGCTGGCCTGCCATATGTCAGTTCCTGCAACAGCCTGCCGGGAATCCTCAAACCTTACCGGAAACGCTAGAGATGTTGAGAGCGGCTGTGGAATAACCTGAATGCTTCATCAGCTTTTGTATATTAAGCAGCGCAAAGAGAGAACAATCAGAAACTCTATCTCACGCGTAGTGCGACTGCAAAAACAGGTAGAGCAGGAGATTATAAAATTGCGACAGTTGCAAACAGAAACCCAAAAGGCCTGGCAACTGGCCTGCAGCCAGTTTGCTGGCAAAGTCGAACGTCTGAGTTTAATGAAATGGCAAGAAGATATGCGCAGTTACCAAACGAAATATGAAAACATTGGACTTCAGGTGGCTAAAATGGCGCAGCAGCGGGAAATATTAATTGAAAAAGAAAATGAATTACAGGGAATGTTAAAAGAAGTACTCATCGCGCAGGAGAAAATAAACTATATTATTGCTACTGAAGACAGTCCCTGATGGCGCATAATTCAATTTTCATTAACCGACAGTCTGTTTCGCCGTGGGGCCAGGAAGGTGAAAAAACGGCTACCCAAAACGTTGACTCATACAATGGTCAAGGCGAGTTCACTGTCTTATCTTTTCAGGTTCTGCGAAATACTTTATTGCAGGGGCTGGGGCTTACGGCCGAAGTGAGTTATGAAGGCGAAAAAAATGCATGTTATAAAATTAAAAGTGGTTTTTTTAATGATGCAATGATTTTTCTTTCATTACAGGGAGAGTGTCTTTATGTCGGGTTTACTGTGGTTAACCCTGAGCAACACGGCGCCTTGTTGGGGTTATCTCAGGGGATTGAGAAAAAATTGTCTTCAGGCGTGCAACGTTGCAAGGTAGAGGTGATATTTGAAAGTCGTAGGGTATAGCGATCTTTTTATTCAACAATCGGCTTTTATCGGTAGCGGATTTTATAAACCCAGCGATAAATCTACACTCCGTTTTCGCGTGATGTACGGCGAAGGTATTTGGTTGACGTTCCGCTGGCATCAGGAAAGGTTAAATGCATGGTGCGAAGAACACGCCTGGCGTAACTGGATTGAAGAGAAAATATGCTTTTGCGATCTTCAAAGTGCGGACGAAAACCTTCTCGCCTTAGCCGCACAATGGAGTCTGCTGGCAGTGAGTGAAGAATTAAAAAATGCAGATATAGCCCTGGAAGAAGTCTCTGGCTACGCCAGTCTTTTATCGGGTTGGTCTCCTGTAGTGACCTTAAACCAGGGGAACAAAAAGCTGGATTTAACGTTGGTCGATTGGCCTGAAGATGCGCTGCGTGGGCTGGTCAAAGAGTGGAAGCCTCTGGTGGCGGCAAAGGGCGGTACTAAACCGTTGTTGCGCTGCCCAATGACCGTTGGTCCTGTGACCTTTCCTTATGGTCGCCTTGCCGAATGCCAGCCTGGGGCAGTGATTATGCTTCCCGCTGAATACCATAAACAGGATGTTCACTTTTGGATGATCGCCGGGGACGTTCTCATTAAATTAGTCAAGGATAACGAGGCATATATGGTAAGCGAAATAAAAACGCCAGAAGAAAATGAGATTGTTGAAGACGAGGCTGTATTGTCTTCGCTGGCTGACATTAATGTGAATGTTGTTTTCGATATAGGAAGCACATTATTGACATTTGCAGAAATATCGGCACTTAAGCCCGGAAGTGTTATAAAGCCAGACATAGCAACATCTGAGACGGTTAACGTTCGCGTCAATGGGAAAATTTTCGCGACCGGTAATTTTGTTTTATTGGGTGATATACCGGGAGTTCGGATCAATAAGCTGTTGTCAGAGTAATAACAATGAGTGAATTTATTCATCAGCCATATGCATTAATCATTCTGCTGGTTTCGCTTTCTATACTCCCGTTTATTGTCGTGAGCTGTACCTCTTTTCTCAAAATTGCAGTGGTATTTTCCCTGTTACGTAATGCCTTAGGCATCCAACAGATACCGCCTAATATGGCGATCTATGGCATGGCGCTGATGTTAACATTTTTTATCATGGCTCCGGTGGGAATGTCCATTAGCGACCGTTTTGAGAAACATCCGTTTTCCATTGCGGATGAAAATCTTTACGCTAATGTTGAGCAAACGATTATTGAACCTTATATGGAGTTTTTAAAAAAGAACACCAAACAAAAACAGATCAATTACTTTAGCCGTATCGGGCATCAGATATGGCCTAAACAATATCAACAGCGGCTTAACGCCGATTCACTATTTGTTATGTTACCCGCCTTTGGTATCACCCAACTGGATGAGGCTTTTAAGATTGGGCTGTTATTGTATTTACCCTTTGTCGCTATCGATTTGATTGTGTCGAATATTTTGCTGGCAATGGGGATGATGATGGTTTCCCCGACAACCATATCGCTGCCATTTAAAATTATGTTATTTATTATTGCAGGCGGGTGGCAGTATTTAATTGAAAAATTGGTTCTTTCATTCTGATGAAGGTGAAGACGCGTGAGTAATGATATTATAGCGCACCTTGGCGTAGAACTTTTATGGATTGTTGTATGGCTATCCTTACCCACGGTCGTGGCCGCATCTGTGGTTGGCGTAATTATCAGTCTTATCCAGGCGGTGACACAGATCCAGGACCAGACAGTGCCTTTTTTGGTGAAGTTAGTGGTCGTTTCTGTGGTATTGGTGATGACTTACAACTGGATGGGGCATGCACTGCTTAGCTATACCAATCTGATATTCCAGCAGATTGGCAGGTAACGTCATGAATGATTTCTTACTGACCATTGAAAAGTTAGCTCCCCATCTCATCATGGCATGCCTTCGGCCGTTAGGGATATTTTTCTTAATGCCCGTGCTGGTGAGTAAAAATATCGGCGGGTCATTAGTACGTAACGCGCTCGTGATTTTGATCGTTCTCCCGGTTTTCCCTGCTATAGATCAGCAAAACGTTCTTGCTCAGGAGAGATCAGCAGATTTTTCCCTTTTTTTGGGTATGGCCCAGGAAATTATGATTGGCGTATTGATTGGTTTTGTCGCAGGGATCCCCTTCTGGGCTATTGATTCTGCTGGCTCCCTGATCGATACGGTACGAGGTTCGTCAATGGGTAATATTTATAACCCCTCGCTTTCTGAATCCTCAACCTTGCTCGGGGTGTTTTTTTCACAATTACTTACCGTCGTTTTTTTTAGCTGCGGCGGCATCAACGCTTTAATGACCGCACTGTATCAATCTTATGTCCTGTTTCCTCCCGGCGGGCATATTGTGTTAAATCACTCCCTGTTAGTGTTTCTTAAACAGCAATGGGATTTACTCTTCACGCTATTTTTAAAATTCTCATTGCCCGCAGTGGGCATTATGCTGTTAACCGATATTGCAATGGGGCTGCTTAACAGAACCGCTCAACAACTCAACGTTTTCTTCCTGGCAATGTCGATAAAAAGCGTGCTTGCTTTGCTGGTACTAATGATTACGCTTGTTTTTTCATTAAGCGATCTGGGCAAAACGATCAACACCAACCTCTCTTCATTCACTTCATTGTGGGCGAAAATACAATGAGCAGTGAAAAGACGCTTCCCCCCACCAGTAAAAAAATACGTGATGCGCGAGAAGAAGGGCAGGTTGTTAAAAGTAGCGAACTTGCTGCTGGTGTTCAGTTGGGTGTTATCTTAATGTACCTTTATATCTTCGGTGAAGATATCTGGCAAGACTTATGTCATATTTTAATTCTGACCATCAACACCATCGATCAGCCGCTCTCGTTAGCCTTCTCATCGTTTATTACAGCCTTAGGGGTGTTTATTTTTAAAGACCTGGCTTTTATGTTTTTAGTGTTATTTATTGCTACTGTGGCATCTTTTGTTGGCCAGGTTGGATTTCTGTTTTCCGGGAAGGCTATGATGCCAAAGCTGGATAAGCTTGATATTGTCAAAAATATCCAGAATTTATTCTCTTTAAAATCTGTCGTCGAGTTATTAAAGAATATCGTAAAGATGGCGGTGATAGGCTGCGTATTCTACTATCTTTTTCATCGATATGCGCCCTCACTCGCTAATATGGCATACGTTAATCCCGTCGCCGCCATGCAGGTCACCTTGAAAATTATTTTCTGGCTGTGGGGCGTACTGGTGCTTTGCTATATTATTTTTTTTCTGGCTGATTATGCTTATCAACGCTATGAAGTCATGAAAAACTTGAAAATGTCGCATGAGGAAGTAAAACAAGAGTACAAAGATTCCGAAGGTAATCAGGAAATTAAACAACAACGGCACTCTCTCCATCAGCAGATACAAAGTGGAAGCCTGGCGAGCGTGGTAAAAAAATCCAGTGCGATTATTAAAAACCCAACGCATCTGGCAATATGCATTTATTACGACGAAGCGACAACCCCGCTGCCTAAAGTGGTCGCTAAAGGTGCCGATCATATGGCGGCAAGAATGATAAAGATCGCGGAAAAAGAAGGCGTACCGGTTATTGAGAACGTCCCTCTGGCCCGGGGGTTAAACAAGTCAATTGCAGTAGGGGAATATATTACCCCGCCTTTTTTTGCTGCTATCTCTGAAATTTTACTGATGATAAAAATGGAGGTGTAAAACTGGATTGTACTCGTCTTTTGTTGTTCTCCATTGCAGGGTGTAAATTTGTTATCATTTTCAGCCTAATTTCACTATTAAATGAGGCGAATGTGTGAGTACTCAATATTACATGCCAGGCAAATTATCATGCCTGACCTTACTGGCTTTATTACCGCTTATTTCTTCAGCACAGGCTGCAAGCGATGGACTTTACGCAGGTGCGAATGTTGGCTGGTCGCAGTTTGACAGTAATGAATTTACCAGAGGCAATTATCGGGATAGCATTGGATATGGCGGCTTTGTCGGCTATCAATTTTCGCCATGGTTTTCTCTGGAAGGGGGCGGAAGTAGTCTTGGCAGTGCTCATGGCGATAATGGCGCATCTATGGATGTACAGGGGCTTAACCTGAGCGGTAAATTTACCTACTCCTGGTCAGGGATGAGTTTGTATAGCCGGCTGGGCGGCATGTGGTACCGTAGCGACGTCAGTAATAATGATATTAACAAAAGTGAAGTGGGTACCGGCGTTGCCCCTTTAGCGGCTTTGGGTTTAGAACATAGCTGGAACTCGAACATCACTTCCCGTCTTGAGTATCAATGGACCGGGGATATAAAAAATGACGCTGCCACGTCAGCAACCTTAAATAATGGTTATCTGTCTGTTGGCTTTACCTGGCACTTTGGAAATTCGGATGATGCCGTCGTCCCCGTAACGGTACATCCAGCCGCGCCAGCCACAACGCTTGAAGCCGTCACGGTACCGGTCAAAGGTGAACTGGCCATATTATATCCTTTCAATGAGTACAAGCTTTCAAAGGATAATCAACGCAAAATCCTTGATTATTATAATCCGGTAACGTCTGATCCCTCAACCAAGATAGATATTAATGGTTACAGTGACACGCAGGGAAGTGATAAAAATAATTATTTCATCTCCGAACAGCGTGCAAATTCCGTCAAGGAGTTCCTGATCAGCAATGGCGCTAACCATGAAAACATCACCCTTCATGCGCTTGGCAGCACGTCCCGCTTCAGCCATGTTGATGCTGATAAAATGGGGCCAACCGAAAATACCGACGACTATTCGTTGAATCGCAGGGTTACAATTAAAGCATATTAGTCATAGTTGTTATCCGTGTTATTTGAGAGGCGAACGATGAGATACACCTTAGGGGCGACTCTGTTTGTTACGGGTTGTTGTATAGTAGCATTAATGGATCTTTCATTTCTTCTTTTTATAATCTTTGAAGATTTAGCCTGATATCCACGTCAGCTCCTGTATCTGAATTTTCTAGCTAATCACTTTGGGCTTATACGATTTTTTAAAATTGTTGGCCCAGAATTTTATTGTAATGGTTAGGCTTAATATGAGTGAAGGCTAAATATGAATATAATTACCGGTGGAACCTTACAACGTGTTACAAGAACACCCAGCCATACAATACCTCAGCAGCTGGAAAAAGAGATAGATAAGCTGTTGATTGACACCCCTATACTGCCAGGAGCAACAGCAGCGACTGCAAAGTCTCATCGAAAAGAGATGTTGCAATGTAAAAACACCCTTGTCTCCTCAGGCAGTTGGAGCCAGCAGCAGAATGATGCTAAAAATCGGGATATCGCGGTGGGCATGCAGGCCGTGATTGAAACGGCCCTCATGAATGGTCTAATTAACGACCCTAAATCGCAATTATCGGTAATCGTTCATACCAATAACCCCCCCACACCCTTATGTTCAGAAGAGGCCTCAAAATCTTTTTTCCATCCGGGCGTCAGGGACAACCTGGCGGTAGAGTCTACGGTCACTAGCCGCATCAAGACCAATAATATGTTTTTAAGGCTAGGGCATCAGGTTTTATTTTGTTCGATGTATGGCACAAAACGTGAGTCTTCTGAACAGCAAATGCATTTTGATACCATGTGCGCTACTCATCCGAACCTGCTTGCCTTTCAGGCGAATCATAACCCGCCGGTCGACCTGTCTGGTGCAACATATATTTATACTAACGGGCAAAATGAAAAAACAATCATTGGCGTCAGAATTACGCAAGCTAATATACCTTCAGAAAAATGCAGCCTTTTTATAGGAAATAATAGCCATGATGCCCGAACAGGCAAGCATCTTGTTTCACTTTCGGATTATATTCGCACCGTCCGGGAAGATAACATGCCGGAAGGTTGCACTGTAAATAGCCGGAGAGATTTTTTTGAATTGATTAACATCCAAAATATGATTTCATAGTCCTCCCTTCTGACCCATATCGCTGCTAGCGAAATGTGGGGCCTTTACTGCGAGGTAGGGTTTATATTAAGATGGGATGTGTATGGAAAGGGGGAGTTCTTCGTCGAACTCCCCCTTCTGGTTTATATACCGCTAAAGTAATTACTATAAATATGGACATAGTCATAAAAAAGGCCTAATACTGTGGCCATTTCCAGATGCCCTTGAATATTTACTTTATTAATCGCACTCAATATCAATATGTCTTGATTGTAAAAAGAGAATGAGAACGTACCGAAGCGTTCGAGATCATGGCCGATTGAGACTAATGCATCACTTATTTCTGCTGATTGAATGACGTTATCCTCCCGCCCCCTGATGCTGCTCCAGAATAATATTCTGTCGCCATCGACAACAATATTGATTTCTGGGGTGTTGTTAAATTCTAACGTGACCGACTCACTGCCCCTGAGCATCGATGCCCTCGCGCCATACACGCTAAGCGCTTGCTGTACGAGTTCTCCAACGTCCACTGTGGTTCCTCTGTGGCTGCTAATAAAAGTATTATCACACGCGTAACCGTGTTACATCCCTTCTCTGGCAAGCAATGCGCGTATTTCAATTTCGAGTTCGTCAGCCATGTGCTCATTACTCATTCTTTTTTGCTGTCTTACGCCGTGCATGTAAAGTGCGCTTTTGGTTTTGCTACCGGCTACGCCGATCGTTGATACCAGTGCTTCGCCGGGTCCATTCACCACGCAGCCAATAATGGACACATCGAGAGGGGTAACAATATCTTCAAGGCGCTGCTCCAGCTCATTCACTACGCTAATAACGTCAAATTCCTGGCGTGAACAGGTTGGGCAGGCGATGAAGTTGATGCCTCGTGAACGCAGGCGCAGGGATTTCAAAATATCAAAGCCCACTTTGATCTCCTCTACCGGATCGGCCGCCAGAGAGACCCTTAACGTATCGCCAATGCCTTCGGAAAGCAGCATTCCAATTCCAATAGCCGATTTTACCGCTCCTGCCCTGAACCCGCCAGCTTCAGTAATACCCAGGTGAAGCGGTTGTTGAATTTCACGGGCTAATAAACGGTACGAATTCACCGCGAGGTTAACATCGGAGGCCTTAACGCTTATTTTGAAGTTATCAAAATTATGATCCAGCAGAATATTGACGTGACGCATTGCCGATGCCAGCAGGGCCTCAGGGGTTGGTTCGCCGAATTTTTCCTGAATATCACGCTCAAGCGAACCGGCATTAACGCCAATGCGAATAGGAATGTTACGGTCCCTGGCACAGTCAATGACCGACCGTATCCTTGTTTCATTGCCAATATTACCCGGATTTATTCGTAAGCAATCTGCGCCATAATCCGCGACTTTTAATGCAATGCGGTAATCGAAATGAATGTCTGCAATTAAGGGCACATGCGATGACGCTTTAATGGTTTTAAAACACTCAGCAGCCTCCATCGTGGGTACAGACACTCTGATAATATCGGCACCTACCGCCTCAAGGGCATGAATTTGCTTCAGCGTGGCAGCAATATCACAGGTGTTGGTGTTGGTCATAGACTGCACCGTTATGGGGGCGTCGCCCCCAACGGCAACATCCCCCACGTAGATTTTGTGCGATTTACGGCGTTCATTTACAGCTGTATTTTTCATGCGCTTTCCTTATAAATTCACGTATGTGTATACTGTTCCGTCTTCGGCAAATGCATTAGCCTGCAGTTCTATTTCAAGCATATATACATCCGGACGAGCAAGCTTGAGAGGTGATTGTTTGATAGTTTTGTTTTTGCACATCTTCAGCCACTGTTGGTATTGCTCCTGTTTTTCCTCAACTTTTTTGCCAGTAGAGTAAAGTTCTTTTAAACATTCCAGCGCTTCCTTATGCGATGCGCCTTGAAGCGATTTGTCTTTCTCTTTTTCTTTAATTAGTTTGAGGATGAAATCACCTTCTGCAATTCTGTTATATTTATAAGGGTTAGATTTGCTTATATTGAAATACTGCATTTTAGCTTCAAGGAATCTCTTGATCGCAGGGCTGTAATGGACAACGTCGTTTGGTGTTAAAAATAAAATGAGACTGATAGATTCTTCCCAGAAATGTAAATTTTTATCGAGTTTCTGTAACTTTTTCATTGGGTCATAATGGAGAACACGAATACGAAAATTAGTCAATGATTTCGCGTCATCGCTTTTGTTTTTCGCATGTAAATGCGCTCTATTCTGAGCGGGTGAAGTAGACGCAGTCGCTGTAGGCACGGTAATCTCCTGATATGCGGTTTAACAAATTTATTATGACTGAAAATTATACGTGACAAGTAAATGGAGGAGGAGAGCAATTTAGAGCGGTGGAGGGGTGAATTTTATATCGATTACGTGCTGAAAATGTTAATGTCTCAGGCGAATTGTTGCTTTTAGCAAAAAAAATAATGCCAGCCCGTCAGAGCTGGCATTGGCATAGAGCTTACTCTAAGCATCCTTGATAGTTAGGATCGGTTTTCACAATATTATTCTGCACCTTGCCATCTTTCATTCGGTAGGCTGACCCAACATCTGCAGCCTCCTCGCTATTGGCCCATACATATTGTGGCATAGCGGCATACGTTGGATAACTTGCCATATGTCCCCACAGTGCCGTTATGCGTTGGAAATCCGCTATCTCAGGCATTTTACGACCCGCACTGGCGCAGTTGTTTTTGGCATCAGCGTAAGTTTCCAGGTCAGAGGTGACATGGAGCATTTCATTACCTTTTTTGACATGCAAGGAATTGGCATCATCAGATGTCCTTCCGAGGGTAGTGATAGTGATTGTGAAGTCAGCAAGCTGATCTTTGATGGTCACGCTTCCGTGATCATCTACCGTTGCGACGTTATCATCTGATGATTTCCAGATATAGTTACCATCTCCACCTGTCGCCGTCTCGCCGAGTTCAAACTGGGTATTACTGATCCAAGATGCCGGAAGTGAATTTTGCAGCAACGCTTTTCCTTCAAGTTGAAGTTGTCCAGACAGTTTTGGAATAGCATTAAATTCTACACGTTGCTGAGAACAGGTGGTCGTACCTGTGATACAGGCGGTTATTTCTGTCACCGTTCCTCTTGTTGTTTCAGTGGTAGAATATAGTGTTGTCGCAACGGCATTTCCGTTAACTAATTTTGTTTCGACATCGCTTTCACTAAAGGAACAGTCACTACAGTTGGTAGAGAATGTTACAGATGCTCCTGTGGCGGGATTACCGTCAGCATTTTTTACGGACACGCTAATCGGCTCTTGCCGGTCAACCCAAGCGGTTGCGGGGGTGGCAAAAGTTATTTGCTTATTACCAGGGTCTTCACCTCCCGTGACTGAAAACTGCGTCTGCGCGGTATTAGAGGCATTGTTATGACGGTCATAGGCGGTGCCTTTGAGCGTATATTGTCCGGCCACCGGGGGTAAGGTCACCTTGAAATGGGTTTTATCACTTCCAGGCGTAACAACGCCGCCCGCTTTCAACAGGGATGAAGATGGATCCCATTGAATATGATCAAGCCCATTTTTTGCTTCAACTGAAGCCGCAAGGGTGACATCTTGTGAAGCCTGGCCGCTTAAGGATGCCGGCAGGGATAACTTGATAACATCCTGTTTGCGATACTGCATGACAATATCGTTATTGCGGTCGACGAAATCAAAGCGGGAGCCCATCAACGAGCGACGAGCCTGTACCGCATCCGGTGAAACTTGTTCTGACCATGGAACACCGAATGCATAGTTAAAGGCTAACGATACTGCCGTGTCGTCCAGCGAATCACTGCCTTTTTTATAATCAACGGCGAAGGTAACTAAAGGAACGGGCGTGTAGCTCAGCCCAACGGTTATAGCTTTAGGATCGGTTTGCAGGTCATCGGTTCCAAATAATGCAACATCATCACCAAAATATTGCTCATATTTTACATGACCGCCCAGTTGTGCATAAGAGGGTAAATATCCCTCGACCTGCAGATCATAGCCATCTGCGGCTTTCTCATCATAATCTTGCATTTCATCGGAATCTTTCCAGTCGCTCAATGCAAAGTAGGCGTTGCCGGCAAATTTAAAATAGTCGCGCCAAAGCTCAACGCCCACGCCTGCGCGCGTCACGTTACTGCTCATATTCTGATCATAAAAGACGTTGTAACCCAACATGCTCTTGTTTTTCAGAAAATAGCGTTGACCCAAACCGACGTTGACGATCATATCGTCAGTGTCTTGATAGTGGGTATCAAACTGAATGTAGTCGAGCCGGTTTTCTTGATTGTGAAGGCCAAATAAAATATCGGCGCTGCTGTTGGCAAGGGCTTTACTATTATCTGTCTGAGAATTGAGTGTGATACGCGCATTACCATATTGCTTCAGCCAATTCTCAATGGTTCCGGATGCAAGCTGTGACATCTGTTCGTAGGCATAATTACCCACCGAACCATTCATCCTGGCTAATGATGTTGCGGTTTTACTGATGGTCTTATCGGTAGACGGGGCCGTTTGAGCTGATGTTGATGTGGAGCCCAATGTTGGCAAATTCTCACTTTCCACTGTTGGTGAGGAATGCGTATCTTGGGCGTTAACAACCGTAACTGCACTCGTTAAAAACAGTGCAAGTAAAAATTTTTTTTTTCCATAAGAGTAAATATACTTGTATTGTGAATAGTTAAAAACAGGGTTCTACTCACTGCTGGTTTACAGCTAAGCTCAGTTTAAATGATCCGCTGCCATGAGTAAGTTGCATAAGTAGAGCCGCGTCAGTTTTCTCAGGCTTCAATTTCTTCCAGAGTACTTCGCACACTTTTAATTGAATCAATAATCTGGTTGATGGTACCTTCGAGAATGCTGGCGGTTATATTATCCAGATAAAGGACTTTCATTAAAATGTATGCCTGAGTTTGTGATTCATAGCAACACACGATCTCAGAGGTCCCAAAAAGAAAAGTATTCGCGGCAATAAGAACCAAAGATTTTTGATTGGCTTCTTCAAGTGTCACATTGGCCAATACGCCGTACATGAAGATTTTTTCATCACTATCAGCGATAAGGGTAATATCATATTCCTCATCGATCATAAGCGAACAAATACCATGTTCATTAAATTCCATATCTGGCACACCCTGAGAAATGCCAAACTCTTTTAAGATCAAATTTGCCCGTGATGACATCAAACTACTCCTTATAATCTGCGCAATTATTTATGAATTTTGAGTCCGCTCCTACATAGACAAGGCGAGTATAAAACTCCTTCTCTGTATGTGGGAAGTGTAATGTCGTGCCATCTATGGGCTTAAAATGACATCATGTGGTCTCATTTTGGATCTTGTCCGCGCACGTATTTTTTTATAACGTAGAATCTGGTTGAGTAATTACAGGGCATAATATTTGAAACAGTCTTAAACGATCATTACTAAAATTTTTCCGGTAGCTTTTTATTAATCTTTATTAACTTTCCATTTTCCATTTCAATGAATCCACCAATCTTCAATTGTGCAAGAATTTTAAGTATCATACTTCGTGATAGCCTTGAGAAAGTTTGCATATATTTTACAACGGTGTATCTTTCTTTTATTGCATAAGATGTTTCCAGTTCCATATAAATAAGGTAGCTGCGAATTATCTCATATGCTGATTGCAATCCTGAGGTTGACGCTCGAACCGCCAGCGTTGCCAGCGCAGGGAGCATGATTTGGACCACGTCGCTCCACATGTTGTTATCATCTACCGCTTTCCTGAAGACATCAATTTCAACAGAATCCAGCAGGCAGGGGGCTACTGACTCGAAATCACAGATCAGCCCTGTCTGGCCTAGCTGCCCCAGTCCAAGAATATATGGGCTCGTGGTAATCCCCAGGTTTTGTTTTTTTTCACCTTCGCCAACCGAACCTATCATTGCGCCATCAAGTAAAAAGTAAATTCTTTCCTGCATAGAATCGTTCTTTTCCTTGATGTTTAATACTTTCCCCGACTCAAGCAAAAATGGTCGTGAAACAGGAAATAGTGCGAGCAATTTTTCTATACGATCGGTCTGTTTATTTATTTCATGAAGATTCATAATATCAACCCGTGTTAAAGTGTGCTCAGGAAAGATCCAATAAAGAGATAATACTACCAGACATTTCGTTTAAAAATGATGGCAATCGGCCCATTATTACACTCCCGATGAGTATAATTAGATTTATTTATTCTATGATTGATTTGCCAAAATTTATTTATTTTAGTGATGTATTCATGTTTTTCCCTTCATCATTTTGTTCTTCCTTTTCGCGATATTTGTTTCTGATGCTGGTCAGATGGAGTAATGACTTACTTAGTGTCGCAATGAATTCTAATTTTTCTGTCGCTATTTGCTTACTGTTGTCCTGCTCTTCAGCTAATTTTTTTAAGAGCGTATCTGTTGGCAGTTTCGTACACTCTTCAAAACTTATGTTCAGTATGTTGGCAATACTTTCGTTAATTTTAGGCGCTATTCTTACTCTGAGCTTTTTTTTCTCGGTAATGTTTAAGTCGCTTTTGTCCAGCCCTCTCAATATCTGAGATATCTTTTCTATTTTGAACTGTAACGCTAAAATATCAGAATTGTACTGTTCTATTTTTTTGCATTGAATCTTTTGCTCTTCGCTGCTCATAATGACGATACTCCGGTTATAAATGATAAAAGGAAAAAAAGATTCTCATAAATTTATTAATTGAGTGCATTTCAGTCAGTCGCCACCTTTGTCATGCAATGGGTGTTATAACCTAAACGAGTTAATACGAGAAGCCCATTTTTAGACAGCAGGTATTTTCTTAACAAGTTGTTATCATCCCTTTGCCGTTTATCCAGTTGTGATAACAGCACTTTTTCAAAAAATATAGTCCGTATCGACACCTCTATCTAACCTGAAACAGAATCAGGGTTGCGTTAACACAAATGTGTATTAAGGTTATTTGATGATGCGTTTAATTATAGTTATTTTATATATTTATTGAGGTGTTAAGCGGGCCCGAACGCAGACTTAATAATAATTTTTTTATAATAATTTCCGAATAATAACCGGGTGAATTTGGTCAGCTTTTCGCAGTTATAAGGCTAAACCTGGCCAATGCCATGCTCGGGAATCGGAAAACAGGAAGAGAGTTCCCCTTGCATGCAAGGGGAAGAGGGCGCTAACCGAACGGTGAAGAATCAGTTAGCGATAAAGCGCTTCTCGTCGGTGAGTACCTGCAAAAGCAGGCTTAACTGCGGTTTCTGATCTTTCATCTTCTCGCCCTGCAGGTCATACGTCTGGTAATTGCCATTGCTGTTCAGTACCAGCGTTTGCTCAGGGGTCGTGACCACCAGCGTGTTCGCACTGGCAGCGGTCACCCAGTTATTACGCCGCGTGGCGCTGAACAGATCCTGCCCTTGCGAGTACTCGTTTGCAGGCGTACTGACGTGCAGCAGTCGCTGCATCAGGGTGGTCATTACATCTTTATGTTCCGTTAGCATGCTGATGCGCTGCGCCGGGGTGCCAGGCCAGTGGATAACCAGTGGGACATGCAGATTTGGCCGAGACCACTCCATGCTCCTGGTCTCATCTCCCAGCGGTACTCCATGACCGGCGGTAATAATCACCACGGTGTTATCGAACCTGCCGGATGACCGCAGCGCGTCCAGCACGCGGCCAATTTGTACATCTACGGCTCCTGTCGCGCGACTGTAGCGGCGGGCAAAGCTTTTTTGATGGCTGTCATCAAGGTTGGTGCCGTTTAAAGCCACCCAGGAGAACCAGCGATTGTCTTCCTGCGCGTAGCGCTGAAGCCAGTTGATCCACTGATTAGCGGTCTGCTCATCCGACTGGCTTTGCGGCGTCGGCAGGGAGAAATCGGACAGCAGCGCCTGGCGGTATAAGGGGCTGTTAAAACCATCCGAGGAGAACAAGCCTAGCTGATAGCCCTGTTGATTAAGCCCGGTAATCAGCGCCGCTGGCGTGCGTGAAGAGAGCACGCCATCCATGTATCCCGCTGAGATGCCGTAGAACAAGCCAAAAATACCGGCGTCGGTTGAGTTACCGGAACTCATATGCTGCGTGAACGACACGTTCTGACGGGCAAATTCAGCCAGCACAGGCATCTGTTTTTCGTAACGCGAATAGTTGAGGCCATCGACGGTGACAAGCAGCACGTTTTGTCCGCGGCCCATATCCCGGTAGCGTAAATCGCTCAGAGGATACTGCACGGAGACCGCTTCCGGATTACCTTGCTCCACCAGACGACGCTGATACTCCTGGGCATCAAGCAGGCCGTGTTTCTCAAGGAAACGGCGTGCCGTCATTGGGTATGAGAGCGGCAGGTTAGCGCGCTGCATGGTAATAGGACGATAGAAGTTCGCATCTGCCCAGATGTACATAATGTGCGAACTGATAAACGAGACGAAAAAAAGCGCGGCAACAGGCTTTGCGTAATGGCGTCGCCGGGTCAGGCTGCGGAGTTTTTGCCAGCTCCATGTGGCAAACAGCATCTGGATCAGAAGAATTATTGGAACGCTGATAAACATCAACTGCCAGTCACGGGCCGTTTCATTCTGATCGGGGTTAATCACCAGTTCCCAGACGACAGGGTTGAGATGCAGGTGGAAGCGGGTAAACACTTCGCTGTCGATAAGCAATAGCGTCATGCCCGCTGTGGCAAGGATCGCGGACAAGAAGCGCATTAGCCGCTGCGACATGACGATAAACGTCAGGGGAAACAGGATAAGCAGATAGGTGGCGAACACCAGAAAGCTAAAGTGGCCAACAACGCTTATCCAGGAGTAAATTCGCCCGGTTAGCGTTGTCGGCCAGTCAGCGACAAACAGATAACGACAGCCAATAAGCGTCGCCAACAGAATGTTGAACAGGGCAAACCAGTGTCCCCAACTGACCATCTGGGAGACTTTTTCACGGTAGCGCTGACGATTCGTCACCATAAACTGTTATTCGTATCCCTTAATGGGCCTGGTCGTCGCTAACGGAGGACTGCAAAGCCTGGGCGAAAGAGTTGGCGATCGCCTGACGTTGAGCCGGAGCAACGCTGGTATTGATAAGGTTGGTGACCATGTTTCCCAACACCATCAGGGAAAGATCGGTCGGCGTTTTGTGTTTTTCCAGTACGTTGACCAGCTCACCGAGCAATTGTTCAACGTGTTCATCACTGTAGCGGGAATGTTGTGGCATAAATCAAAATCAGTTTGTTGATGAAAGGGCAACATATTACCGTAGGACCAGCTTTTTTTCCCCTTTTTTATCTTCTGTTGCACACATGCGTTGGGGGTGGTTGAATACCGCCCGGTCTTAAAGGAGAGTTTATCATGAGTCTGGAAATCAACCAGATTGCTTTGCACCAGCTTATCAAGCGTGATGAGCAAACCCTGGAGGTGGTGCTGCGCGATTCATTACTGGAACCAACGCCTACTGTTGTGGACATGATGGCGGAACTGCACCGCGTCTACAGCGCAAAAAATAAAGCTTATGGCCTGTTTAGCGACGAGAGCGAACTGGCCGATAGCCTGCGTCTGCAACGTCGGGGCGAAGAGGATTTTCTGGCGTTCAGCCGTGCGGCAACCGGACGCCTGCGCGACGAGCTGGCGAAATATCCCTTCGCCGATGGCGGTATCGTGCTGTTCTGCCACTACCGTTATCTGGCGGTGGACTATCTACTGGTGACCGTGCTGAACAACTTAAGCAGCATGCGCGTCAATGAGCAGCTTGACATCAGCTCCACACATTATCTGGATATCAACCATGCGGATATTGTGGCGCGTATCGATTTGACCGAGTGGGAAACCAACCCGGAATCGACCCGCTATCTGACCTTCCTCAAAGGGCGAGTGGGCCGTAAAGTGGCCGATTTCTTTATGGACTTTCTCGGTGCCAGCGAAGGGCTAAACGCCAAAGCGCAGAACAAAGGCTTGCTGCAGGCGGTTGATGACTTCACGGCAGAAGCGCAGCTCGATAAATCTGAACGCCAGACCGTGCGTCAGCAGGTTTACAGCTACTGCAACGAGCAACTGCAGGCCGGAGAAGAGATTGAGCTTGAGTCGCTCTCCAAAGAGCTGGCGGGCGTGAGCGAGGTGAGCTTCCAGGCGTTCACCGCTGAGAAGGGGTACGAGCTTGAAGAGAGCTTCCCGGCGGATCGCAGTACGCTGCGTCAGTTAACCAAATTTGCCGGAAGCGGCGGTGGTTTGACGGTCAATTTTGACGCCATGCTGCTCGGGGAACGTATCTTCTGGGATCCGGCCACCGACACGCTGACCATCAAAGGCACGCCGCCAAATCTGCGCGATCAACTGCAGCGTCGCACGTCTGGCGGTAACTAGCGGCCATAAAAAACCCCGCAAAAGCGGGGTTTATGTCGACAGGTTGGCGATTACGCGCGAACGAAGTCGATGTGAGACAGTTTTGGCTTGAACGGGTGACGCTGAACAGCCTGAACCTTCACTTTTTCTTCTTTCCCGCCAACAACGATAGTCAGCACTTCGCTGTAAAAACCATCTTTGGTCTGCAGGTTCCACACTTTGTCGTGGTCCAGTTCGATAGCCACTGGAGCAGCTTCGCCACCGTAAACGATAGCCGGGAACTTGTTGGCGTTACGCAGGCGGCGGCTCGCACCCTTACCCTGAACGTCACGTACTACTGCTTCGATAGTAAACATTGATTTCTCTCTGTATTTAAAAACCCCGCTACAGGCGACCCAGCAGCAGGTGAGTGTTCTGCCTCACGGATGCGAGGCGGGCGGCATTTTATACTCAATTGCCTCCCACAGCAATGAAAAGTCCCTTCAACCGCGTAATTCGTTGGCCCGGCGAAAGCGGCCTTGATAGTCAAAAACTTTTTCACGTACCTGCCAGAACGGGCCTTTCTTACGCGCGACGACAAAATCAGGATGGCGCAGCAAGGCCTGCAACTGAACGATATCGGCAACGGTTAGCCAGTGCAGGGGAACCCCGGGCGTTCGGGTGTGCGGACGAATAAAGAGCTGTTCGAACGCCGTTCGCTGGGCAGGCGTATGGATCCTGAACCGCTCACTGACGTCGGCGCCATCTTCATCGTAATAGGTTATTTTCAGCCACTCGCCTTTTTCATCTGCGCCCGGCTGCAGCGCCATGCCGGAGCAGCGGAGCACCCGCGCATCTTTGAGCTTCAGCGCCGCTTTCAGCATGTCGTCCGGGTCGACCAGTATCGCGTCGCATTCCCGACAGCGGCGGGCGGCAATGTCGTTTTCGGCGTTACACTGCGGACAGTTTTTAAAACGAAAGCGGAAGTCGCACTGTTCGCGATGGCCTTCATCATCTTCAAACCAGCCCTGGCAGCGGCGGCCAAAATGTTCAATCAGGGTGCCGTCGGCGGCAGTTTTGCCCCAGAAGGTGTTAGCAAATCCGCAGGCCGGACAAAAAACCTGAACGGGTACGTTATCACTTTTCCCTTTGGGCGTGCCGACTTCCGGGGAGTAGAGATCGTGCGGGTTACCGGCGTAGTCCAGAATCAGACAGTCGGTTTTGCCCGGCGCCAGCCGCAGCCCGCGCCCGACAATTTGCTGGTAAAGGCTAACGGATTCCGTCGGTCGTAAAATGGCAATCAGATCAACATGGGGGGCGTCAAATCCGGTGGTCAGCACAGAGACATTCACCAGATAGCGGAGCTGCTGGGCTTTAAACGCCTCAATCAACCGGTCGCGCTCCGGGCCGGGCGTTTCACCGGTGATAAGCGCCGCATCGTCAGCGGGCAGTAAACCGGTGATTTCGCGCGCGTGCTCAACGGTGGAGGCAAATATCATCACCCCTTTACGCGTCTGCGCAAACTCTGCTATCTGGCTGATGATGTGCGGGGTGATACGCTTTTGTTTTTTCAGCTCCTGGTTGAGGTCAGCGTCACTGAACAACCCGTTGCTTTGTGCCTGAAGGCGGCTGAAATCGTACTGCACCACTGGCATATCCAGCCGCTCTGGCGGCGTCAGGTACCCGTGCTTAATCATATAGCGCAGCGGCAGTTCATAGATACAGTCGCTGAACAACGCTTTCTCAGTGCCGCGCACCATTCCGTGATAGTGGAAGTGATAAATCCAGCCTTTGCCCAGCCGGAACGGGGTCGCCGTCAGGCCGAGCATACGTAAGTGAGGGTTCACCTCTTTCAGATGCGTGAGGATTTGCTGGTACTGGCTATCGTCTTCATCGCTGATGCGGTGACACTCATCGACAATCAACAGCGAAAACTCGCTGCGAAACAGTGCCAGGTTACGGGCAACAGACTGCACGCTACCGAAGACCACTTTCCCGTGGCGCTCTTTGCGTTTTAACCCGGCGGCGAAGATATCGGCTTCAAGGCCGAGGGCACAATACTTAGCGTGGTTCTGCGCCACCAGCTCTTTAACGTGCGCCAGCACCAGCACGCGGCCGCGCGCCAGACGCGCCAGCTCGGCGATAACCAGGCTTTTGCCCGCGCCAGTTGGCAGTACAATCGCGGCTGGCTTCCGGTGTTTGCGGAACCAGGCGAGGGTGGCATCAACGGCTTCCTGCTGATAAGGACGAAGTGTAAAAGTCATGGGTTCTCAATCTCATCATTTCGCCCATAGTATGCCACGAAACTTTTTCCCTTGAGTGGCGCAACCAGACCATTATACTGAACCGTTCTTGACTGCTTCTTTTTCGGACCCGTTGTCCGACTCTCAGCACCATTAAGGCTAAAAAGATCCATGCGACTTGATAAGTTTATCGCTCAGCAACTCGGCGTAAGCCGCGCTATTGCCGGGCGCGAGATCCGCGCCAGCCGCGTTACTGTGGATGGCGACATTGTGAAAGACACTGCTTTCAAACTCAAGCCTGAGCATCAGGTTGAGTATGATGGCAACGCGTTGACCCAGCAGCATGGCCCGCGCTACTTCATGCTCAACAAGCCGGAAGGCTACGTGTGCTCGACCGACGATCCGGAGAATCCAACGGTACTTTATTTCCTCGACGAGCCGGTGGCGCACAAGCTGCATGCGGCGGGACGTCTGGATATCGATACCACCGGACTGGTGCTGATGACCGACGACGGTCAATGGTCGCACCGCATTACTTCTCCGCGCCATCACTGCGAGAAAACCTACCTGGTCACCCTGGCGTCGCCGGTTGCGGATGACACGGCAGAGCAATTCTCCCAGGGCGTTCAACTGCATAATGAAAAAGATCTGACCAGACCGGCGGTGCTGGACGTCATTACGCCGACCCAGGTCCGTCTGACCATCAGCGAAGGGCGCTATCATCAGGTGAAACGTATGTTTGCCGCGGTGGGTAACCACGTTATAGCGCTGCATCGTGAACGTATTGGTGCGATTGAGCTTGATCTGGATCTGGCGCCTGGCGACTATCGCCCGCTGACCGAAGAAGAGATTGCCAGCGTCGGTCTGCCTTCGCATTAACTTAGGAGAACTCTGTGACCACCAGGCCACACTCGTCTTTCAAAATAGTGTTCATTCTTGGCCTGCTGGCCATGTTAATGCCGCTCTCTATCGATATGTATCTGCCCGCACTTCCGGTGATTTCAGCCCAGTTTGGTGTACCGGCAGGCAGCGCGCAAATGACGCTCAGCACCTATATTCTCGGTTTTGCTCTCGGCCAGTTGTTCTATGGGCCCATGGCCGACAGTCTGGGGCGTAAACCGGTTATCCTCGGCGGAACGCTGATCTTCGCGGGTGCGGCGGTGGCTTGTGCGCTGGCGCAAAGTATCGATCAGCTTATCGTGATGCGTTTTCTGCACGGTCTGGCTGCGGCTGCGGCAAGCGTGGTGATTAACGCCCTGATGCGCGATATCTACCCGAAAGAAGAGTTCTCCCGCATGATGTCATTCGTGATGCTGGTCACGACCATTGCGCCGCTGGTGGCCCCGATGGCGGGCGGTGCGGTGCTGGTGTGGTTCAGCTGGCACGCGATTTTCTGGATCCTGGCGATTGCCGCGCTGCTGGCGTCGGCGATGATTTTCTTCTTTATTGATGAAACGCTGCCCGTCGAGCGCCGACAGACGTTCCATATCCGCACCACCATGGCGAACTTTGCCTCGCTCTTTCGCCACAAGCGCGTGTTGAGCTATATGCTGGCCAGCGGCTTTAGCTTTGCCGGCATGTTCTCTTTCCTTAGCGCCGGGCCGTTTGTCTATATCGAACTGAACCACGTCTCACCCCAGCATTTCGGCTATTACTTTGCGCTCAACATCGTGTTCTTGTTCATTATGACCATCATTAACAGCCGCTTTGTTCGCCGCGTGGGGGCGATCAACATGTTCCGCGCGGGGCTGTGGATCCAGTTTGTCGTGGCGGTCTGGCTGGTGATCAGTGCCTTTTTCGACGTCGGCTTCTGGGCGCTGGTGGTGGGGGTGGCCGCCTTTGTCGGCTGTGTTTCAATGGTGTCGTCTAATGGGATGGCGGTGATCCTCGACGAGTTCCCGCATATGGCGGGTACGGCATCGTCGCTGGCGGGGACGTTCCGCTTCGGGATTGGCGCTATTGTCGGTGCGTTGCTCTCATTGGCGACCTTCAACACCGCGTGGCCGATGCTGTGGGCCATCGCATTTTGCGCGACCAGCTCTATTCTTTTCTATCTCTATGCCCGTCGACCGCGCAAACTAGCTCACTAAAGCACAGATAAGGCCCGATTTGGGCCTTTTTGTTGATGAATATCAACCAAAGCTCCGTTCGTTTACCCTGTGTTTGTTTATTTTATGTAAAATATATTTATGTAAAAAGTCATATCATTGTATTTAAAAAGGTTGAGTTAGATCGCATAAACGGGTACATATAGCGCCAACGCAAGCCTGTCACGCCTATAAAAACCGCCGAACAGTGCGGGTTAACGATGATGTGTTATTCTTAATGTAAATAAATTGTGAAGTAATTTTTGCTTCCGGGGAACGAACGTGAATAGATTACAGCTCTCCATTGTCCATCGCTTGCCCCAGAGCTATCGCTGGTCGGCGGGTTTTGCCGGTTCGAAAGTTGAACCGATTCCGCAAAGCAGTGCAGAGTGCGAAAATTCTCTGGTGGCGCTCAAACTGCTTAGCCCGGGTGAAGAAAATGCATGGCCGGTAATGGAACGCCTCAGCCAGGCGTTGACGGACATTGAAGTGGACAGCTCGGTGCTGGAATGTGAAGGCGAGCCGTGCCTGTTTGTGAAACGCCAGGACGAGTTTGCGGCCACCTGCTGTTTGAAAAACTTCGGTGTCGCCATTGCCGAGCCTTTCTCTGGTCAATATCCTTTCTGAGCGCTACCCGGCCGCGAGCAGCTGGCGCGTATAGCTCTGCGTGGGCGCCGCGAAGATGCGCTGGCACTCTCCCTGTTCGACCACCTCTCCCTGGCGCAAGACAATCACCTGATGGCATAGCGTCCGCACAACCTGTAGATCATGGCTGATAAAGATATAGGCCAGCCGATGTTTTTCCTGCAAGCTTTTTAACAGCGCCAGAATTTGCGCCTGCACGGTCCTGTCCAGCGACGATGTGGGTTCATCCAGAACGATCAGCTCTGGTTTGAGGATCAGCGCCCGGGCAATGGCGATGCGCTGGCGCTGGCCGCCGGAGAATTCAGCCGGGTAGCGGTGACGCGTCCTGGGATCTAAGCCCGATTCCGTCATCACCCGTATCACTTCTGCTTCACGCTGCGACGCCGTTAGCGTGGGCTGGTGGACGCGTAAACCCTCTTCGATAATCTGCAAAATATTCAGCCGAGGGTTAAGCGAGGCGTTGGGATCCTGGAAAACCACCTGCAAACGCGGACGCACGGGCAGCATCTGGCGCCGGTTCCAGCCGTGCAGCGGCATACCGTCAAAAATGATCTCACCCTGAGAGGCGATCAAACGCAGTAACGCCAGCCCGGTCGTGCTTTTACCTGAGCCAGACTCGCCAACCAGCCCCAGAGATTCTCCCGGGCGCAGAGAAAACGCGATATTTTTCAGTACCGGATTCGCCTCGACAACCCGCCGCAGAATACCTTTGCGGACCGGGAACGACACGCTCAGCCCGTTAACGTGCAACAACGGCGCGCTGTCGGCGTCCAGCGGTACCGGGTCGCCTGAGGGCTCGCTATCCAGCAGGCGCTGAGTGTAGGGATGCTGAGGCGCGTTCAGCAGCGTGACAGCCCTGTTATGCTCAACGCAGCGCCCGTTTTGCATCACGGCGACGCTGTCCGCCAGCTTTTTCACGATGCTCAGGTTGTGGGTAATAAACAGCAGGCTCATGTTTAGTTCGTTACGCAACTCGCGCAGCAGTTGCAAAATTTGCGCCTGCACCGTGACGTCCAGCGCCGTGGTCGGTTCATCGGCAATCAGCAGCTCTGGCCGAGTGAGCAGCGCCATGGCAATCATGACCCGCTGACGTTCACCCCCGGAAAGCTGATGCGGAAAATCGCTTAGTCGTTTGGCAGCATGGCGAATACCGGTTCGTTCAAGACAGTCGAGGATCTCGCCGCGTGCAGCCTCCTTGCGCATCCCCCGGTGCAGGGACAGCACTTCGTAAAGCTGTTTTTCCAGCGTATGCAGCGGGTTGAGGGAGACCATCGGTTCCTGGAAGATCATGGCAATTTTGTTGCCGCGGATCCCGCGCAGCGTTTGCTCATCGGCGTGCAGCAGGGAACTGCCGTGGAACAGAATATCCCCCTGCGGATAACTCACCGGCGGTGACGGGATCAGGCGCAGGACAGAGAGTGCCGAGACGCTTTTGCCCGAGCCAGATTCGCCTACCAGCGCCAGCGTTTCGCCAGGCGCGATCTGCAGCGACAGATCCTTGACCACCGTGCGCGTCTCGCCCTGCCCGGAAAAGGCAATCGACAGGTTATCAATACTGAGAAGAGGCTGGGTCACTTTATACCGCCTTGTTGGGATCAAAGGCATCGCGCACGGCTTCGCCAATAAAAATCAGCAGCGAGAGCAGCACGGCCACACAGAGAAAGGCGGTGATACCCAGCCACGGGGCCTGCAGGTTGTTTTTGCCCTGCAGCAACAGCTCGCCGAGCGAAGGCGAACCGAGCGGTAACCCAAAGCCGAGGAAGTCAAGCGAGGTCAGCGTCGTGATCGAGCTGCACAGAATAAACGGCAGAAACGTCAGGGTCGCCACCACGGCATTAGGGAGCATATGGCGGAATATGATTTCGCGGTCGCCCACCCCGAGCGCCTGGGCGGCGCGAATGTAGTCGAAATTCCGCGTTCGCAGAAATTCCGCCCGCACCACCCCTACCAGCGCCATCCAGCCGAACAAAACGGTGATCCCCAACAGCCACCAAAAGTTTGGCTGTATCACGCTTGAGAGCAGGATAATCAGAAACAGCGTCGGCATGCCGGACCACACTTCAATTACCCGTTGGCCCCAGAGATCAATCCTGCCGCCGTAATAGCCCTGCACCGCGCCCGCCACGACGCCCATCACGCTGGAAAAGAGAGTCAGCATCAGGCCAAATAGCAGCGAGATGCGCGTACCGTAAAGCACGCGCGCCAGCACGTCACCGCCGTTCGCGTCCGTACCCAGCCAGTTTTGCGCGGAGGGGGGAGAGGGGAAGGGGCGGGTAGTGGCGAAGTTAATGCTGTTTGCGCCAAAGCGAACCGGCGCCCAGAGCGCCCAGCCGTGTTGCTCGATCTGCTGGCGAAGCCACGGATCCTGGTACTGCGCGGGTGTAGCAAAAGGGCCGCCAAAATCGCTTTCGCTGTAGTTGGCAAGCACCGGGACATACCAGCGGTCGTTGAAGTGCACCAGAAGAGGTTTGTCGTTGGCTATCAGTTCTGAACACATGCTAAACACAAACAGGACCACGAAGATCCATAGCGACCAGTAGCCGCGACGGTTGTGGCGAAAGCGGGCCCAGCGGGCCTGGTTGACGGGGCTTAAATGCGGCATCAGCGGCCCTCAAAATCAATTCGGGGATCGACCAGCGTATAGCTGATATCACTGACGATATTCAGCAGCAGGCCAATCAGGGTGAAAATGTAAAGTGTGCCAAACATCACCGGATAGTCGCGCGACACAGTCGCTTCATAGCCCAGCAGCCCCAGGCCGTTCAGGGAGAACATCACTTCTATCAGCAGCGAGCCGGTAAAAAACATACTGATAAACGTGGCGGGAAAACCGGCAATTACCAGCAGCATGGCGTTACGGAACACATGCTTCCACATAATCTGCTTTTCAGCCACTCCCTTCGCGCGGGCGGTGACAACATACTGTTTGCGTATTTCATCGAGAAACGCATTTTTGGTCAACATGGTAAGGGCGGCAAACCCGCCAATCACCGTTGCGAGGACCGGCAGCGTGATATGCCACAGATAGTCGGTGATTTTTTGATACCACGGCAGAGTGCTGAAATCGGCTGACACTAATCCGCGCAGCGGGAAGATATCGAAATAACTGCCACCGGCAAAAAAGACAATCAGCAGGACGGCAAACAGAAACGCCGGGATGGCATAGCCGATAATAATGAAGGTGCTACTCCAGATATCAAAGCGGCTGCCGTTATAAACCGCTTTACGGATGCCGAGCGGTATCGATACCAGGTAGATAATCAGCGTTCCCCATAGTCCCAGGGTGATGGAAACCGGCAGGCTTTGCTTGATCAAGGCTAAGACGGATGCGCTGCGAAACAGGCTGTCGCCAAAATCAAAACGGACGTAGTTCCAGAGCATGCTGAAGTAACGCTCGTGCAGCGGTTTATCAAAGCCGTAGCGATGGGTGATCTCGGCGATCACCTCCGGATCCAGCCCGCGTCCGCCGCGATAATGGCTTTCGCTGATGTTCCCCACGCCGGTTCTGGCATGGCTCGCGCCCATCCCTTCACCGCCGCCGCCCGGCATGCCGCCGGCGTGGCCAAATTCTATTGCCGCAATTGCCTGGTCGACCGGGCCGCCAGGCGCAATTTGTACGATAAAAAAGTTAATGGTGATGATCGCCCACAGGGTCGGGATCACCAGCAGCAGACGGCGGATCAGATAAGTGCCCATGACATCCCCTAGCGCCGCTCGGCGGGCAGCCTGGCGGCTTTGTTGACGTCATACCACCAGGTATCGAAGCCCAGCGTGTAGATGGGGCGCACAGAAGGTTGCGAGAATTTATCCCAACGCGCAACGCGGTCTTCCCCCATGTACCACATCGGCAGCATGTAATAGTTCCAGGTCAATACCCTGTCGAGGGCGCGGCCCAACGGCAGAAGTTTTTCTTTATCGCCTTGCGCCGCCACAATGTGGGCAATCAGCGCGTCAACCGCCGGGCTTTTTACCCCCGGCGCATTGTAGGAGGAGTCGATATAACGGGACGCCCAGGAGATTTGCAGGTCGGAACTGGGCCAGGGCTGCGCAGGCCACAGGCTTTGCATCATATCGTAATCACGGCTGCGTTTGCGGTTGGTGAGCTGGGCAATATCCACCTGACGAATGTTCAGGGTGACTCCCAGCCGGGCGAGATTCTGCTTAAAGGGCAATACCCACTGATCGTTCGCCCCGGAGGCGATCAGTAATTCGAAGCTCAGGGGTTTTCCTGTTTGCGTATTAATCCGTTTTTGGTTTTTAAGGTGCCAGCCTGCTTCATCCAGCAGCGTGCTGGCTTTCAACAGATTATCCCGATCAAAGCCGTTACCGTCGGAGGTGGGCGGCTCAAAAATGGTGGTGAACACTTCCGCGGGTAGTTCGGCTTTCAGCGGCGCCAGCAGCACCAGCTCGTCGGCGTTGGGATAATGGCGCGCCGCGTATTCGGTATTCTGGAAATAGCTATTGGCACGGCTGTAGGCACCGTAAAACAGTGCTTTGTTCATCCATTCGAAATCAAATGCCAGGGTAATGGCCTCGCGGACACGACGGTCGCTAAACACCGGGCGTGGAATATTAAACGCCAGCCAGCGCGTATCCTGCGCGGATGCATTTTTATGTTCGTCTTTGACGATGTAGCCACTGGCGAAGTTTTTTCCGATGTAGCGGGTTGCCCAGTTTTTGGCGCTGTTTTCTATTCGTAAATCAAAGGCGCCGGCTTTGAACGCTTCAAAGGCGACGTTATCGTCAAGGTAATAGTCGTAGCGAAGCGTGTCGAAGTTCCAGCGACCGCGGTTTACCGGCAGGTTTGCCGCCCAGTAATCTTTGACGCGGGAATAGATAACGTACTGCCCCATACGCCAGTCGGTGATGCGGTAGGGACCTCCCGCCAGCGGGGGAGTGGAAAGCGGATCGCTGAGCTTGTGATCTTTCCAGAATGATTCCGGCATGACCGGAAGTGAGAACAGGCTGAGCATATTCTCTTTATTTGGCTCGCTCAGTTCGATGCGCACGGTGAGCGGCGCAATGGCTTTAACCGTTGACCCTTTGTACACCAGGCGGAACTGCGGAACGCCTTCGGTCATAAATTTTTGGAACGTAAAGGCAACGTCGCGGGCGCGCACCGGCGTACCGTCGTGAAAACGTGCCTGGGGGTTAATGGAGATATCAGCCCAGGCAAAGTTGTCGGCATAGCGCACATTTTCGGCCACCAGCGGGTAGTAGCTGCCCGGCTCGTCATCAGCGGTGACGAACAGCGTATCGTACAGAGACTCCGTGCGCACGGCCGCCACGCCACGCAGGGCAAAGCGATTGAAGTTATCGAATGTCCCCGTGGCTGAAAGCGTCACGTACCCGCCCTTAGGGGCGGCCGGGTTAACGTAATCGAAGTGCGTGAAATTGACGGCATACTTCGGCTCGCCAATGACGGCAAAGGCGGCGTGCTCTTTGATCGTCTGCGCCTGGCTGGACAGGCTGGTTAATGCCAACAGCAACAACATGCAGCGTATAAACATCCGCGGCGGCTCCCTCGTGCTCGGTTACGCTGAATAATAAGTGACGGCGCAGGCATTGTGAAATTATTCGCTAAGGGACAGCCGATCG
Source organism: unidentified bacterial endosymbiont (assembly GCF_918797525.1). Lineage (NCBI taxonomy): Bacteria > unidentified bacterial endosymbiont. Next base: position 1,724,719 of record NZ_OU963893.1, read on the forward strand.
GGCTGCCATTTTCTGAATGCTTCCAGCCGCATCGGGCGGCTAATCCAGTAGCCCTGCAGGTAATTAACCCCATGTTCACGCAGCCATGCCGCCTGTTCCTGCGTTTCCACCCCTTCCGCGACGGTCAACATATTCAGCCGCCTTGCCAGCGTCAGTACGGCATCCAGTACCGGAGAGGTGACGGTTTCGGTACCGATGGCTTTAACAAAGCCCCGATCGATTTTGAGATAGTCCATCGTGAAGCGTTCTAAGTAGATGAGTGCGCTGTGCCCGGTACCAAAATCATCAATAGCCACTTCAAACCCTTCATGGTGAAGCCATGCAAACAGGCTATTCGCCTCATGCTGATGGATCATGTCGCGTTCGGTAATTTCCAGCACAATCTGGAAGTGGTGAGGCGGCAGTGAGGCGGCCAGCGCGCGCATGTCCTGTTTAAAACTGTTCGCATGCAGATGGCCTGGCGCGATATTAATGCCAAGTTTTGCGCCGGGGGGTAAGCACGTTTGCAGGACCGGCGCGTCGCGAACGATCAGCTCAAAGAGATGGTGCGTCAGCGGGACAATGAGCGTCTGCGCCTCGGCAAAGTTGATAAAGGCATCTGGCGGGATCTCACCCATTGTTGGGTGCTTCCAGCGCAGCAGCACTTCCGCCCCGGTCATGTTGAGTGATTTTGCATCCACCACGGGCTGATAGACCACATAGAACTGCCCGCGCTTGATGGCGTTTAACATTTCCTTTCCGGGATCCACACGAATAGTCAGGACGTAGTAATTAAGCGATCCGGCCGCAATCCCGCAGACCAGCCCAAAGAACAGCGCAAAAAGTATTTCATCGCTGGTCCAGGCGTCGGCATACAACTTAATAGTAAGAGGAACCTCTTTAAGCGCAGCGGCGCGGACGGGGGTTTTCTCTAATTCCTCAGCCTTGACGAGGGTACTGGACATCGTGGATAACGCATAGTCGCCAATAACAACGGCAATGCCCGCAAACTGGTCCTGACGGGCTGTAAACAGCAGGTAGGGCGTCAAGTTAATATTCACAGAGGTAAACACGCCGCCATCCTTCACCAATGGATTGCGGTACCAGATGGCGATTGCCGGTTTATCCGGCAGCATTGGCGTGCCGGGAAGCAGCGCCATATCAATCTCTTTATTGATATGAAGCGCGGGAATGAGCATCTCCATCGCGACATTCATAGGACCGGTGGCGGAAGAGCAATAGGCGTTTTTATCCCTGACCAGCAGAAACGCACGCACGTTAAGGCTAAAGGCGGCGCGTGAGGTCAGCTCGGCGCCAACGTCGTGGCAGTTGTTCAGGGTAAGCGGCTGAAGGATATCGACAGCGGTTTTTAACTCAGCGAAGTCGCGCTCCATATAAACCTGCAGATCGGTAATCAAGATATCGAATCTGACCTGTCGTTTGTGGTAACTCCAGAAAAATTGCATTGAGCCCAGAAGCAGGGCCATAAACAGACCAGTGAGCATACTGAGCATCAGTATCTTGCGATGGCTGGAGAAGTAGCGGGTAAGCATGGGCGTCGGGATTCCTGAATTGCCGCTGAGTGTATTCAGTGTAACGGGCAAAAAAAAACACTGCCGAAGCAGTGCTTTTTATTATATCGCCAGCCAAGGGATAACCCGCGATACAATCAACATATTAACTGCGGGTCAGTACGCGGCGCGCTTCGTTATAGCGCTTCTTCCAGTACGGCTCGTTCATGCTTGAGATGGTCACACCGCTGCTGGTGGAGGCATGTACAAACTGGTCATTACCAATGTAAATACCAACATGACGACCGGTCGAACCCGCTTTGAACAGGACTAAATCCCCTGTGCGCAGTTTAGTACGAGAAATCGACTTGCCCATCTCCTGCTGTTCGTAGGTTGAACGCGGAAGATCTAACCCAAATTGCTCACGGAAGGTACGCTGTACGAAAGCGGAACAATCAATGCCTCTTTTGGTGATACCGCCCAGGCGATAACGCACGCCTTTCCAGTCAGCATACTGGTCCATAATACGGGACTTCACGTCCAGATTACGTACCATATTTTCAAATTCATCCTGAGAGGCTTGCAGTGACGAGGAATCTTCAATTCCCACAACACGCGTCTCAGGATGCATATTCCTGGCGGTATTCGATGTGCTACATGCCGAAAGCAGAACCGCAACTGCAATCGCCGGGATCCCCCGCATGATATATCTCAAAATCGGTTGAGATGTGACCATTGTGTTTATTATCCCTTGAAGTCCTTAACGATAAATATCGTTATAAAAATGCCAACCGTGACGAGACTAGTTATCTGTTCACAATGAGACAATTTTCTATGGTCAATTTTGTGGCACAACGCACAAATTTATTCACCATGATAATAATTATCTCAATGGGGCAAAACGAGTTCGAGATTAACCGATTGCGTGGGCCATTGCGAGCGAAAAAATCCGATTTTTTATAAGAAAATGTGATACGCAAAGTCACAACGTAGAATTGGGTAAATTAGCGTCAGATCGGGTTAAAACCTTGCAACTCGTTCATTTCAAACATGAACAAAATGACAAAACGAAGACAATCAGGGGATGGCGTGTCGAAACATCATCAGGGAAACAAATGATCCCTGATGACTGGCGTTAAATTGAGTTAATTATTTGTGTTAGGAATGTTGCTTTTGCTGGGCAGATAACGGTCGAACAGCGCGATTATCTTGTCGCTCATCGGGGTCATCAGCACCCACGGCAATCCAATAAGCACCGCCGAGAGCGAACCTACGACAATATCTGTCAACCAGTGGGCGCCAATCATAACGCGCGGAAAAGCAAATATCACCACGATGAGCAGGGCAATACCGAAGGCTTTTTTGCCAAAATAGCGCAGCATGAATCCGGAAAAAATAAGCAACATCATGCCGTGATCTCCCGGGAAACTATCCTTCGACGCATCTTTGGTCGAAATATGCAGCAATTCACTCACACGATAAATATTCGGGAAAGATAACGACGGGCTGGCGCGTTTTACCGGCATCAGATGCTGCGCCAGCTGGTTAATCACCACCGCGGCCAGCAGCATCGTCAGGCCGATGATGATAATGCGCCGACGTCCTGTTTTGTCTTCTTTCAGCCAGAAAGAGAGCATCAGGCAGCCCATCGCCAGAAGCGAGCAGGCGTCAAAAGCGCGGTTATTGGTTAGCGCAACCAGCCACAGAAAGGCATCACTCTTTACCAACTGCTGGTTGAAGAAGTGAAAAATCGTGGCGTCCAGCGGAAACCAGAAACCATGATTCACCGGAAGATACCAGCAAAGAAAGAGCGCCAGTCCGGCTGCATTAAGCAGCAATATAAGGGGGAGTCGAGTCGTCATAACATTCAGCATAGAGTGAAATCAGGGGCAACGTTAGTCGCCCGAACTTAAACGAATCTTAAACAAGCTTGTCTGAAGCGTGTTCCAGTCGGCGTTAACCGCACTAATTAACTCTATTCGGCTATCCGGGGGCGCGACGTTCTGCGTCTCGATGAAGAAATCGCTGCCCTGACGGTTGATCCGCACCAGCCCGTCCGGCGTACGCATGATCCCCTTAACGCGATCGACCGGGGCAAGCCTGGCCCACTCCAGCACGCCGATAGTGTCGAAAACCGTATCCGCATCAAAAATCCATCCGCAGGCCTGATATCCCTGACCGCCAGTGAGATTACGACGCCAGCGCAGATGTTCCGGCAGGCTCAATGCCGCCAGACCTTGCTTTGACGATTGACTGTGTGAATGCGCCTGGCTTACCGGCAGTTCTGTCAGGTTAAGGCGGGGAAGATCCAGCAGGGCAGAGTCCATTTTGCCCTGAGTGGTTTTCACGCGTTGACGGTTGCCGCCAAAATGTTGCCACCAGGCCTCCAGCGCCGCCTGGCTTTCAGGCGTGGCGCGATCCTCTTTATTGGCGATGATGATATCTGCCGACGCAAGCTGATCGCGAAAGTTTTCATTGGCTACGGCTTTTTCATCCAGTAGCTGGCGCGGGTCGAGCAAGCACAGGGTGGCCCGCAGATCGATCCACGGTTCATAAACCGGCGCGGTCAGCAAATCGAGAATGTGCTTTGGATGTCCCAGCCCGGTGGGTTCAATCAGCAGTCGGTCGGGCTTGCCCTGGCGCAGCAGCGTATTTAGCCCAACCTGCATCGGCAGGCCATTCACGCAGCACATGCATCCACCCGGGATCTCTTTAATCATCGCCCCGCTGTCGGACAGCAATGCGCCATCGATACCGACCTCGCCAAATTCATTGACCAGTACGGCCCATTTTTCAGCCGGATCTTTCTTCGCCAGCAGGTGCAGAATTGACGTGGTTTTACCGCTGCCCAGAAAACCGGTGATGAGGTTGGTTTTGGTCACATGCGCTCCTGATGTGAAAACAAATACTCCCCATCCTGACGAAAAACAGGCGCAATGAGAAGGGGGAGGGCGAAGGGAGAGCTTTCCCGTTCGCCTTAAACGCAATAATCGCTAAATTTTTAACGTCTCGATAACAGCCTGACGCGCGCCGTGACGTGCGATGCGCTGCCAGGCCTGATGGACGGCTGCCACAAAGTCCGGGTTATGCGGCAGGTCATGACCAAAGACCTCGCTCAGCCCCAGCAGGGCGTCAACCCGGTTTGCGTCGCGACTGGACTCAACAAGCGCGCGTATTTTTTCGCTAAGCGGATCGCGGACGTCAATCGGGTTGCCCGTTTCATCCGTACCGCTGACATAGCGTATCCATCCCGCGATGCCGAGCGCCAGCAGCGGCCATGCGCTTTTACGCTCGAGATGAATGCGGATTCCCTCCAGCATCCGCTGCGGAAGCTTCTGGCTGCCGTCCATTGCAATTTGCCAGGTACGGTGCTGTAACGCCGGGTTGGCAAAGCGGTCGATCAGGCTGTCGGCATAGGCGGTAAGATCAACGCCGGTAACGCGCAGCGTAGGAGCCTGCTCATCCAGCATCAGCCGACGGGCGGCTTCGCGGTAGTACGCATCCTCCATGCATTCATTGATATACGCGTATCCGGCGAGATAACCGAGATACGCCAGGAAAGAGTGGCTACCGTTGAGCATCCGCAGCTTCATCTGTTCCCAGGGTAAAACGTCCTGCACCATCTGTACCCCGGCCACTTCCCACTCCGGGCGCCCGGCAACAAAGTTATCTTCGACAACCCACTGAATAAACGGCTCGCAGCTGATAGCGCAGGGATCTGCAACGCCGAGTTCCTCAGTGATTTGCGCCAGCGAAGCCTCGGTTGCGGCAGGAACAATTCTGTCGACCATCGTTCCCGGAAAACTCACGTGGGCGTCAATCCACCCGGCCAGCTCAGGAGAGCGCTTTTGGGCCATGCCGAGTACCGCGTTTTTCACCACGTGCCCGTTGTCAGGAATATTGTCACAGGAGAGGACGGTAAAGGCGGGTAAACCTCGCGCATGGCGGCGATGGAGCGCTTCAACCAGGATCCCTGGGGCAGAGTGTGGCTCAGACGGATTTTCCAGGTCGTGAAGAATGCGGGCGTTGTGTAGATCGAGCTTGCCGGTAGCGGGATCGATGCAATAGCCTTTTTCGGTGATGGTAAGCGAAACAATTGCCACCTGCGGCTCGCAAAATTTCTCGATGATGGCGGCCAGTGAATCAAGCCGGGCATTCAGGCATTCATGTACCGAGCCGACGATAACCGGCAGGTTGCCCTCAGCGCCTTTTTCCAGCACGGTGAAGAGATGATCCTGCTCGCGCAACTGGCTCATCAGCACATCGCCGCTGAAGAGGCTGATTTCACATATCCCCCAGTCGCCGCCTTTGGCATTCAGTACGCGGTGAGTTAACAACGCCTGATGTGCGCGGTGGAACGCGCCAAAGCCCAGATGGACAATGCGCGAGCGGAGTTGCTGGCGATCGTAGCGAGGCTGCTGGACACGGGCAGGAAGCGAGGTGGAGGCAATAGTCTTCATTAAATACACACCTGATTAACCATTAATTAACAACGGCAGTGTAAAGTTATATGACAACAAATAAAATTGGTAAGCCGTAAATATCGCTGTTCTGTGAGTTTGATCAATCAATTCGCGGCCGTATCTTGACCCTTATCAGTAAGCATGTATGGTAGTCGTCATTGGGCTTTTCTACATTGGTATAACAACTTGTGAGGGTGGGGCAATGGAACAAACCTGGCGTTGGTACGGGCCGAACGATCCGGTTTCTCTTGATGATGTGCGTCAGGCTGGCGCGACGGGTGTCGTGACGGCACTGCATCACATTCCTAACGGCCAGGTCTGGCCGGTAGATGAAATTCAAAAGCGTCAGGCGCTGCTGGCGGAAAAAGGGTTAACCTGGTCGGTAGTGGAAAGTATTCCGGTTCACGAAGAGATCAAAACCCACACCGGCGAGTATCAGACCTGGATTGCCAACTATCAGCAGAGCATCCGCAACCTGGCGACCTGCGGTATTGATACCGTCTGCTATAACTTTATGCCGATTCTTGACTGGACGCGTACCGACCTTGAGTATCAAATGGCGGACGGTTCAAAGGCGCTGCGTTTTGACCAGATAGCCTTTGCCGCTTTTGAGCTGCATATTCTTAAGCGCCCGGGTGCTGAAGTCGATTACACCGCAGAAGAGCAACAGCAGGCGCTTGTGTGGTTCAACGACGCCAGTGACGCTGACATCGAAAAGCTGACCCGCAACATCATTGCGGGCCTGCCGGGTGCGGAAGAGGGCTACACGCTGGATCAGTTCCGCGCGCGTCTGGCGGAATACGGTGATATCGATAAAAACCAGCTGCGCGAAAATATGGCCCACTTCCTGCGCGCCATCGTACCGGTGGCAGAAGAGTCAGGGGTACGCCTGGCGGTACATCCGGACGATCCTCCGCGTCCAATCCTCGGTCTGCCGCGAATTGTGTCTACCATTGAAGACATGCAGTGGCTTAAAGAGACCGTAGACAGTATCTACAACGGCTTTACCATGTGTACCGGCTCTTACGGCGTACGGGCCGATAACGACCTGGTGCGGATGATTGAAACCTTCGGCGATCGCATTCACTTCACGCACCTGCGTGCAACCTGCCGTGAAGATAACCCGAAATCTTTCCACGAAGCCGCGCACCTGGGCGGAGACGTGAATATGGTGGCGGTGGTGGACGCGATTCTGACAGAAGAGGTACGGCGTAAGCAGGCGGGCGATGTACGTCCTATTCCGTTCCGTCCCGATCACGGACACCAGATGCTGGATGATTTACGCAAGAAAACGAACCCAGGCTATTCGGCGATTGGTCGCCTGAAAGGGATGGCGGAAGTGCGCGGCATTGAGCTGGCGCTGAAGATGACGAAATATCCCGAATTACTGTAAAAGAAAACCCGGCGAAAGCCGGGTTGGATTTTAGTCAGCACGACCCATATAACGTTTTTCTTCAATATGGATGCGAATTTTCTCGCCAGCAGACAGGTATTCAGGAACCTGCACAACCAGACCGGTAGTCAGGGTCGCCGGTTTGTTACGCGCACTTGCCGACGCGCCTTTGATGCCCGGTGCGGTTTCAACAATTTCCAGATCCACAGTCTGCGGCAGTTCCAGCGCCAGCAGCACGCCATCCCAGGTCAGCACCTGCATATCTGGCATACCACCTTCAGGAATAAACAGCAGTTCTTCTTCTATCTGATCTTTAGTGAAGATATACGGGGTATAATCTTCTTTATCCATGAACACATACTCGTTGCCGTCAATGTAAGAGAAATCAACATAGCGACGGGTCAGGGTCACGGTATCAACGATATCGTCCCCTTTGAAACGTTCTTCAACCTTCAGGCCGGTACGCACATCGGCGAAACGCATTTTGTACAGCGTTGCTGCCCCACGGGCGCTAGGGGCCTGAATATCGATATCTTTCACAATCAGCAGTTTGCCGTTGTAATTCAGTACCATACCTTTCTTAATTTCGTTCGCTCTTGGCATTGCAGTAATCCTGTTTACGGGAGGTAAAAAATATCGCGTCAAATTACGCGTGCGCGGCCTTTCAGGCAAGAGGAATTCGTGGCTTTTGCTATCAATACGCAAAAGGTGCTACTGTGCGCGCGATGCCCGACTGCGCGGGTATTTGCCAGCTAAAGAGAACCTGTATGGATTGTCGTCCAGATTGCGGCGCGTGCTGTACTGCACCGTCCATTTCAAGCCCCATCCCGGGAATGCCACAAGGCAAGCCAGCAAATGTAAGATGTGTGCAGTTATCGGAAGATAATTTATGCAACATCTTTGGGTCAATCCACCGCCCCAAAGTGTGTAGTAGCCTGCGCCCTTCACTCGATATGTGCCATACAAATCGCGAAGAGGCTATAGCTTACTTGATTCATCTTGAAAAACTGACCTCATTATAAAGTTGTTGCCATATATAATTTAGTGGTGTGTGGTATTAAAAATTTGTTGCGGAAACTTTTCGGAGTTTCTATTTGTCGACTAACACCGCAATTATGCCAGTGGCTTTAGGGCTTGATCCTCCTTGTGAGCCTTTCTCTGTCGTTCAAAAAATAACCAATCATCGTGATAATGGCCGTTACTCTCTTATCCATAGTTCTGAATATGTGCTTGATGGGCTTGTCTACCGTGTGAACTATGATTCGATGAAGAAAGGTTATCATCCGATCAGTAAAGTAATCATTGATGCGTTGATTAAGCAGATCCATGCAATGCAATCGCATTACAGCAATGTCTTGGTAAGTGATCTTTTTGAGCGTCTTAGAGGGCGCTTTAAAATGAAGGCCTGGAATGGGCAACCAGCGGCGAACGGTCCCTGCATGTAGCTGGCATCCGGTTATCTCATTGATTTTTATTGCCAGAAGTTCTGTACTCCACCGTGAACATGTTTTACCAGCTCACGTAACCGCGTGCAGATAGGCTCAAAAGGCCAGCGACGGGCACGCCCGGCAGGTGACCTTCAACACCCGATTATTTCAGTCGGCTTTTTTCTTTATCCATTCTCTTTGCGTAGGGAGCAAGCGTTTACGTGTTTCAGGGCTAAGGTTTTTCCAGGCTCAATTAAGTTTCTCATCGCTTGCTTTATAACTTTGGCAGTCAGTATTTTCCTGAGCTCTGTCGTGTTGAAACTGTAATTGCGGATCTCGCCATTGAAATCCAGTTTCACGTTGACGAGTGCTGACTTCGAAATGCCAGTCAAGAAATCCCCAGCTTCTGAACCAAATGAACAATCTAATTCCTTCGTATCGTCGTTAGCTCGCCATTACGCCCCAGAGTGTGCTCCGGGCTTACGCCTTCAGCCGAAATGTGCGGGCAAACTCGCACGCAGGCAATGAGGTATCTTATTGAATGAGAAATTCTTACTGCGCCTTAAACGTCTTTAATCCGCGTCAGACAGCTCAGTGTCAGAACGCACATCACCAGCGCTATCCAGAACACGGTGTGATAGTTCCAGATCTCCGCCACCACGCCGGCCAATGAGCCTGCGATTATCCAGCCCACGCGGCTGGTATTCGTATAAAGGGTGGTGGCTGAACCCGCCTGGCCCGGCATCAAATCCTGAAAATAGAGCATGCCAATGCCCGCCAGAATGCCAATATAGATGGCGTTCAGGAACTGTAACGCGAGCAGCAACCCCGGCGTGTGCACCGTCAGCATACCCACATAGAACAGTAGCCCGGCGACGGCCGCGATGCGCATCAAAAAACGCTTGCCGAAGCGCTTTGCGTAATAACCCGCTATCAGCATGGTTGGGATTTCAAGCCCTGCCGCGGTACCCATCATTATGCCTGCCAGTTTCTCAGGCAGATGCAGCTCATTGATAATAAATAGCGGCATGTTAATGATGTAAAGGCTGTTGGTTCCCCACATCAGCGTACAGATAGTAAAGAGCAGCAGCGCATCACGGCGGTTACGGCGCGGCGCTTCAAGTACGCCAGTGGCTACTTTCGGTTCTTTGCGCATCGACGGCAAAAAGAGCCATACCATCGCGCCACACACCACAAACGCGACGGCAGCACTCAGATACATCACCGTAAAGCCAAAACCCATCGCCAGCGCGTAGGCCAGCGGCGGGCCAATGACCCACGCCAGCGAGACCTGCGCGCGAAGAATAGAGCTGAACATCACCGCTTCACGCCCGGTCCGGTCTGCATGCTCGCGGGCAAGGGCAAACATCTGCGGGTTAGCGGTAGAGCCAAAACTGCTCAGAAACACCCCGACAAACAGCAGAACGAAATAGTTGCGGTTCCAGGCAAAGAGGGCACAGGCGAAAACGCCCAGCAAACAGCAAAAGACAATCAAACTTTTACGATCGCCTTTGCGATCGGAACGGCCTGCCAGGAACTGGCTGACCAAAATGCCGATAATGGCGCTACCGGTAAAGAAGAAGCCGACCATTGCTGGACGGGCGTGGACTTCATTGGTCAGAAACAGGCTTAGCGTTGGGGTTTGTAACGCACCGGCGATCCCGGTGAGGAAAGCAACAATCAAAAACGCCGATGATGTCAGATCAAAGGGCTTTGGCGAGGCGGCAGCGGGGGTGTTATGCATGTTTCAGAATCGGCGAATGTCAGAGAGAGGCGGAGTTTACGCCGCCAGTCATTAAATAAACAGGGGGTGCGGTCAATTTCGCCACAAAAAATCAAAATGGCATTTCAACTTACACGCTCAGGCTGACCCTGGCTGAAACCGCCCTGGCTTAACGTCAGCACATTTCAGCTAAGAGCAGAAAAATGTGCTGCATCTCTAAATTCTGCAATGCGAAATGTAACTTTCCTTGCAACAACGTGTATTAACGGCAAGACTTCTTGAAACGTTTCAGCGCTATCTTGTTTGAACTGACGGAGCAGGTTAGCGTATTTTTCTCATTAAGGCTGAAACGATTCACTTTCAGCAGGAGAGGAGAACCATGTTCCAGTTATCTGTTCAGGATATCCACCCGGGCGCACAGGCCGGGAATAAAGAAGAGGCTATTCGTCTGGTTGCCGCCGCGCTGGTACAGGCGGGTAACGTGGCGGACGGCTACGTCAACGGCATGCTGGCGCGCGAGCAGCAAACCTCTACCTTCCTCGGTAACGGTATCGCCATTCCACACGGCACCACAGACACCCGCGACCAGGTGCTGAAAACCGGCGTTCAGGTTTACCAGTTCCCACAGGGCGTACTCTGGGGTGAGGGCCAGATGGCTTACGTGGCTATCGGCATAGCTGCCAGTAGCGATGAACACTTAGGCTTGCTGCGCCAACTGACCCACGTACTGAGTGATGACTCCGTTGCTGAACAGCTCAAATCCGCCCCTTCAGCTGAAGCGCTACGCGCCTTGCTGATGGGCGAAAAACAGAGTGAAGCGCTGAAACTGGATAATGAAACGCTGACGCTGGACGTTGCCGCAGCTGACCTGGTGACGCTGCAGGCGCTGAACGCCGGTCGTCTGAAAGAAGCCGGTGCAGTCGACGCTGCATTTGTGACCAGCGTTATTAACGATAAACCGTTGAATCTGGGTCAGGGGATCTGGCTGAACGACAGTGCGCAAGGCAATCTGCGCAGTGCGATTGCGGTGAGCCGTGCGGCAAACGCGTTTGACGTAGACGGCCATCCTGCCGCGATGCTGGTGACCGTGGCGATGACCGATGACCAACCGGTTGCCGTGCTAAAGCGTCTGGGCGATCTCCTGCTTATCAATAAAGCTGAAAAACTGCTGAACGCCGATGCCGCAACCGTGCTGGCATTGCTGACCCGTGATGATGCCCTGACCGACGATGTGCTGAGCGCTGAGTTCGTTATCCGTAACGAACACGGTTTGCACGCCCGTCCCGGCACCATGCTGGTGAACACCATCAAACAATTTGAAAGTGAGATAACCGTGACCAACCTGGAGGGTTCAGGCAAACCGGCCAACGGCCGTAGCCTGATGAAAGTGGTCGCGCTGGGGGTGAAAAAAGGCCACCGACTGCGTTTCACCGCGCAGGGCGCAGATGCTGAACAGGCGCTGAAAGCAATTGGCGAGGCCATTACTGCGGGACTGGGGGAGGGCGCATAATGAGCAGACGTGTTGCTACTATTACCCTCAACCCGGCCTATGACCTGGTAGGGTTCTGCCCGGAAATTGAGCGCGGCGAAGTTAACCTCGTGCGTACCACTGGCCTGCATGCTGCGGGCAAAGGGATCAACGTCGCAAAAGTGCTCAAAGATCTCGGTATCGACGTCACCGTCGGCGGATTCCTTGGCAAAGATAACCAGGACGGTTTCCAGCAGTTGTTCAGCGAACTGGGCATTGCTAACCGTTTCCAGGTTGTGCAGGGGCGTACCCGTATTAACGTGAAACTGACGGAGAAAGACGGTGAAGTTACCGATCTGAACTTCTCCGGTTTTGACGTCACGCCTTCAGACTGGGAGCGTTTTGTTAATGATTCCCTGAGCTGGCTTGGCCAGTTCGATATGGTATGCGTCAGCGGCAGCCTGCCCTCTGGCGTCAGCCCGGAAGCGTTCACCGACTGGATGACCCGTCTGCGCAGCCAGTGTCCGTGCATAATCTTTGACAGTAGCCGCGATGCGCTGGTTGCCGGTCTGAAGGCGTCACCCTGGCTGGTTAAACCGAATCGCCGGGAACTTGAGATCTGGGCTGCCCGAAAGCTGCCAGAATTAACCGATGTGATTGAAGCTGCGCATGCGCTGCGCGAGCAAGGTATCGCTCACGTGGTGATTTCTCTTGGTGCAGAGGGAGCGTTGTGGGTTAACGCGTCTGGCGAATGGATCGCCAAACCGCCGTCGGTTGACGTGGTCAGTACTGTGGGCGCCGGGGATTCAATGGTTGGCGGCCTGATTTACGGCCTGCTGATGCGTGAGTCCAGTGAACATACTTTACGTCTTGCCACCGCCGTTGCTGCCCTGGCCGTAAGCCAGAGCAATGTCGGGATTACCGATCGTACCCAGTTAGCCGCAATGATGGCGCGCGTTGACTTAAAACCTTTTAACTAACAGCAGGAGAGGAATAATGAAAACGCTGCTGATTATTGATTCCGGTCTCGGACAGGCTCGCGCCTATATGGCGAAGACCTTGCTGGGAGCGGCGGCGAACAAAGCGCATCTGGAGATTATCGATAATCCAGGTGACGCCGAACTGGCGATTGTTCTGGGCGATAAAATCCCGGCTGACGGCGCGCTGAACGGTAAAAAAGTGTGGCTGGGCGATATCAATCGCGCGGTGGCACATCCTGAACTGTTCCTGAGCGAAGCGAAAAGCCACGCCTCTGTGTTCACGGTTGCCGCGTCTGGTCCAAAGCGCGTTGTGGCGATAACGGCGTGCCCGACCGGCGTCGCGCATACCTTCATGGCGGCTGAAGCGATTGAAACTGAAGCCAAAAAGCGCGGCTGGTGGGTAAAAGTTGAAACGCGCGGCTCTGTCGGGGCGGGCAATGCCATCACGCCAGAAGAGGTGGCCGAAGCCGATCTGGTGATCGTGGCGGCCGACATTGAAGTGGACCTGGCAAAATTTGCCGGCAAACCGATGTACCGTACCTCTACCGGCCTGGCGCTGAAAAAGACCGCTCAGGAGTTTGATAAAGCGCTGGCGGAAGCTAAGCCCTATCAGGCGACGGGGGCAGCCAAAAGCGCTAATGAAGGGAAGAAAGAGTCTGCGGGAGCCTATCGCCATCTGCTGACCGGTGTTTCTTATATGCTGCCGATGGTGGTGGCGGGCGGTTTATGTATCGCGCTCTCCTTCGCATTTGGCATTGAAGCGTTTAAAGAAGAGGGCACGCTGGCGGCTGCGTTAATGCAGATTGGCGGTGGCTCAGCGTTCGCGCTGATGGTGCCTGTACTGGCTGGGTTTATCGCCTTCTCCATTGCTGACCGTCCGGGCCTGACGCCTGGGCTTATCGGCGGTATGCTGGCTGTGAGCACCGGTTCAGGCTTTATCGGCGGTATCATTGCCGGCTTCCTGGCCGGTTACGTTGCGAAGCTTATCAGCTCGAAGCTGAAGCTGCCGCAAAGTATGGAAGCGCTGAAGCCGATTCTGATCATCCCGCTGCTTTCCAGCCTGGTGGTTGGTCTGGCGATGATTTACCTGATTGGTAAGCCGGTTGCCGGTATCCTGGAAGGGCTTACCCACTGGCTGCAAACCATGGGAACGGCGAACGCGGTTCTGCTGGGTGCTATCCTCGGCGGCATGATGTGTACCGACATGGGCGGCCCGGTGAACAAAGCGGCGTACGCTTTCGGGGTCGGTCTGCTCAGTACACAAACCTATGCGCCGATGGCGGCGATTATGGCGGCAGGCATGGTGCCACCGCTGGCGCTGGGAATGGCGACCCTTATTGCGCGTCGTAAATTCGATAAAGCGCAGCAGGAAGGCGGTAAAGCGGCACTGGTGCTGGGCTTGTGCTTCATCACCGAAGGCGCAATTCCCTTCGCCGCGCGTGACCCAATGCGTGTACTGCCTTGCTGTATCGTCGGCGGCGCGGTAACCGGCGCTATCTCCATGGCTGTGGGGGCGAAACTGATGGCACCGCACGGTGGCCTGTTCGTCCTGCTGATCCCAGGCGCCATTACGCCAGTGCTGGGATACCTGCTGGCGATTATCGCCGGTACGCTGGTTGCGGGTCTGTCTTACGCAGTGCTCAAGCGCCCTGAGGCAGAAGTGATGGCGAAAACAGCCTAAGCGCTAAAACAACAAAAAGCCGGGTGCGTGAGCGACCCGGCTTTTTTTTATGCCACCGCGTCTGCGGTTTGCTGTGCTTTCAGCCAGGCAATTTCTTGCGCCCAGATATCCGGATTGATGGTTTCAAGCACCATCGGAATGCCGTCGAAACGCGCGTCCTGCATAATAAAGCGGAAAGCATCGTGACCAATGTTGCCTTCACCCAGGCTGTGGTGACGGTCAACGCGGCTGGCATACGCGCTTTTCGCATCGTTTAAGTGCATCCCGCGCAGATAGTTAAAGCCGACAATACGCTCGAATTCATCAAAGGTGTTTTTCGTGGCCTCGGTTGTGCGCAGGTCATACCCGGCAGCAAAGGCATGGCAGGTATCAATACATACGCCCACGCGGGTTTTGTCTTCCACGCCGTCGATAATCGCCGCCAGATGTTCGAACGTAAAGCCAAGGTTGCTGCCCTGCCCGGCGGTATTCTCAATAACCGCCGTAACGCCCCGGGTTTTATCCAGCGTGATGTTGATAGACTCAGCAATACGCGCCAGACAAGCGTCTTCGTCAATTTGCATCAGGTGGCTACCCGGGTGGAAGTTAAGCAGCGTCAGCCCGAGCTGCTCGCAGCGCTGCACTTCATCGAGAAACGCCTCACGAGATTTTTCCAGCGCGTCCTGAACCGGATGGCCGAGGTTAATCAGGTAGCTGTCGTGGGGAAGGATTTGCCCTGGCCCGTAGCGGTATTTCTCGCAGGCGGCGTTAAAATCATCAATCACTTTCGGGGTGAGCGGTGCAGCATGCCACTGGCGTTGGTTCTTGGTGAACAGGGCGAAGGCGGTCGCCTCGATTTCGGCGGCGCGAATGGCGGCATTAGCAAGGCCGCCTGCAGCGCTGACGTGCGCTCCAATGTATTTCATAAAGGGACTCCTGTTAACCCGAAAGGCTTATGATAACGGGTTAACAGGTGAAGGATGTAGTGGTTTATGCCATCAGGCTGTGAACCGCGAGGTTAATCGCGCCACCGCCGATAATCAGCCATATGAATAACATCAATGCCATTAGCAGCGGTTTAGCACCGGCTTTTTTCAGCGCGCTGACGTGAGTGGTCACGCCCAGAGCCGCCATCGCCATTGCGAGCAGGACGGTATCCAGCGTCACCAGCATGTCCACGACGGCTTTCGGCAGCAGGTGGAAGGAGTTGAAAATCGCCACCACGATAAACAGGATCGCAAACCACGGAATGGTGATTTTGCTCTTCTCATTGCCGCCAGCAGGAGCCAGCTGTTTGACACGCGCGGCCAGGATAATCAGGAACGGGGCCAGCATCATGACGCGCAGCATTTTGGCAATCACCGCCGCATTTTCCGCTTCCGGGTTAATGGCGTGGCCCGCCGCCACCACCTGCGCCACTTCATGCATAGTCGAGCCGATGTAAATACCGTAATTCTCCGGACTAAACCAGTGGGCCACCAGTGGATACATCGCCGGGTAGAGGAATATCGCCAGCGTGCCGAAAATCACCACGGTCGCCACCGCCACCGTCACTTTACTGGCTTCGGCTTTGATCACGGGTTCCGTTGCCAGCACCGCGGCGGCACCGCAGATACTGCTCCCGGCCCCGATTAGCCAACTGGTCTGTTTGTCCAGGCCAAACACGTTTTGACCAATAAAACAGGCCAGTAGAAAGGTGCTGGTCAGGGTCAGGATGTCGATAGCTATCCCGCTTACGCCGATATCGGCAATCTGCGAGAAGGTGAGGCGAAAGCCGTAAAGAATAATCCCCAGGCGCAGCAGATGTTGTTTAGCAAAGATCACGCCGCCGTCGCAGGCTTTCCAGATATGCGGGTAAAGGGTATTCCCGACGACCATGCCGAGCAAAATAGCCAGCGTTAAGGCGCTAAAACCGGCGCCCGCGACCGCCGGAACGCTGCCCCCCCATAATGCTATGCCGGTCACTGCGGCGCTAAGTGCAAGCCCCGGCACAAAATGCCTGACTGTACGATGATTTTGTAAGGTGAGTTCTGTCATAACCTTCTCCTGTGTCTGGCGCAAAGGTTACGGCGTGCTGGCTTAAAAATAAAATTGATTATATATTTATAATTAATCTTTATAAGTGGTAAGCGATTATGCACATTACATTGCGTCAGCTGGAGGTTTTTGCCGAAGTGCTGAAAAGCGGGTCAACGACTCAGGCATCACAGATGCTGGCTCTCTCCCAGTCGGCGGTGAGCGCCGCGTTGACCGATCTCGAAGGACAATTGGGCGTGCAGCTTTTCGACAGGGTAGGGAAGCGGCTGGTGGTCAACGAACATGGTCGGCTGCTTTACCCCCGTGCGCTGGCATTGCTGGAGCAGGCCATTGAAATTCAACATCTTTTTCGCGAAGGCAACGGCGCTCTCCGCGTGTATGCCAGCAGTACCATCGGCAACTATATTCTGCCGGAAGTGATTGCCCGCTATCGCCGGGATTTCCCGACATTGCCGCTGGAGATGAGCGTCGGCAATAGCCAGGACGTGATCAATGCGGTGATCGATTTCCGCGTGGATATCGGTCTTATAGAAGGGCCATGCCATAACGTGGATATCATTGCTGAACCCTGGCTGGAAGATGAACTGGTGGTATTTGCCTCGCCGGCTTCGTCTTTATTGCACGGCGAGGTGACGCTGGAGCGTCTGGCGCAGGCCCAGTGGATCCTGCGTGAACAAGGTTCCGGCACGCGCGAAATCGTCGATTATCTCCTGCTTTCACACCTGCCGCAGTTCCGGTTGGGTATGGAACTGGGCAATTCTGAAGCCATCAAACATGCGGTGCGCCATGGGCTTGGGATCAGCTGTCTCTCCCGACGGGTGATTGCGGAACAGCTCGAGGCCGGCTCGCTGGTTGAAATTCCCATTCCGCTGCCAAAACTGGTGCGAACCCTGTGGTGCATTCATCATCGGCAGAAACACCTTTCCAGCTCCCTGCAGCGTTTTTTGCGTTATTGCGAAATGTAGTAACTCCTCTCCCCGGAGGGGATCGCGCACAGCCGTCTTTTCTGGGGAGAGGGAAACAAATTATGCTTTACTTATAATTCTGGCCGAGTCATGAACCTCTCTTATAACTGGGCATTTCTGCCAGAAGGAACGCGTATCGTCTGCTACAATCGCGCCTCATTTAATAAATGGACAGCATTTTCACATGGTTTCAGAAACTAAAACCACAGAAGCGCCCGCGCTACGTCGCGAACTCAAGGCGCGTCACCTGACGATGATCGCCATTGGCGGTTCAATCGGTACAGGTCTTTTCGTTGCCTCCGGCGCAACGATTTCGGCGGCAGGCCCGGGCGGGGCACTCTTCTCTTATATTCTGATTGGCATGATGGTCTACTTCCTGATGACCAGTCTGGGCGAACTGGCTGCCTACATGCCAGTATCTGGCTCGTTTTCAACTTACGGTCAAAAATACGTAGAAGAGGGCTTTGGCTTCGCGCTGGGCTGGAACTACTGGTACAACTGGGCGGTCACCATCGCCGTTGACCTGGTTGCCGCACAGTTGGTGATGAACTGGTGGTTCCCGGATACCCCAGGCTGGATCTGGAGCGCACTGTTCCTCGCCGTCATTTTCCTGCTGAACTACATCTCCGTGCGTGGGTTTGGTGAAGCAGAATATTGGTTCTCTTTGATCAAAGTGGCTACCGTCATCATCTTTATCGTGGTCGGTGTGGCGATGATCGTGGGTATTTTCAAAGGCGCTCAACCGGCGGGATGGAGCAACTGGTCAATAGGCGACGCGCCCTTTGCCGGTGGTTTTTCCGCCATGATCGGCGTGGCGATGATCGTGGGTTTCTCCTTCCAGGGCACCGAGCTTATCGGTATTGCCGCCGGTGAGTCTGAAAACCCGGAGAAGAACATTCCGCGCGCGGTGCGCCAGGTGTTCTGGCGTATCCTGCTGTTTTATGTCTTCGCCATCCTGATAATCAGCCTGATCATTCCTTACACCGATCCAAGCCTGCTGCGTAACGACGTCAAAGACATCAGCGTTAGCCCGTTCACGCTGGTCTTCCAGCATGCCGGTCTGCTCTCTGCGGCGGCGGTGATGAATGCCGTTATTCTGACAGCCGTGCTCTCTGCGGGTAACTCCGGGATGTACGCTTCGACCCGTATGCTTTACACCCTGGCCTGCGACGGTAAAGCGCCGCGTATCTTCGCGAAGCTTTCTCGTGGCGGTGTACCGCGTAACGCACTCTATGCCACCACCGTTATTGCAGGCCTGTGCTTCCTGACCTCCATGTTCGGTAATCAAACGGTTTACCTGTGGTTGCTTAACACCTCGGGGATGACGGGCTTTATCGCCTGGCTGGGAATTGCGATTAGCCATTACCGTTTCCGTCGCGGATACGTGAAGCAGGGCCATGACCTGAATAACCTGCCGTATCGTTCCGGATTCTTCCCGCTGGGGCCAATTTTCGCCTTTATTCTGTGCCTGATCATTACGCTGGGTCAGAACTATGAAGCTTTCCTGGCGGACACCATTGACTGGGGCGCAGTCACGGCCACCTACATTGGTATTCCGCTGTTCCTGATAATCTGGTTTGGCTACAAACTGACGAAAGGAACGCAATTCGTTCGCTACAGTGAAATGGATTTCCCGGAACGATTTAAACAATAACCGCGCTTTCTCTCTTTAGCCCGCTCATTCGAGCGGGCTTGTTTCATTCAGGATCAGAAGCTATAGGTCATACCGACGGTGTAACGACGTCCGTCAAGGACGGTGTCATAGGTATCGTAGTCAATCTGCTTATCAAGCACGTTGTAAACCCCGGCGGTAACCAGCAGGTTTTTGTTCGCGTTATAGCGCAGACCCACATCAACCTGCGTATAAGATGGCGTGCCCTGGGACATTGACGTCCGGCTCAGATACTCAGACGTTTTGCCGCGCAGGTTGAGACGGCTCCAGAAGCCGACATCCGGCGTGGCTTGCCAGTCCAGCGTGGTGTTGAACATATGTTTCGGCATTTTGTTCAGCGGTTTTCCGGAGAACTGACCACTCTTCTGTTCAGATTCGGTATAGGTATAGTTAGCCGTCCAGTTTACATCCTGGGTGATTTTCCAGCCAAAGGTCGATTCCACACCGCGCATGTTGGCTTTGTCCACGTTGACGCGGTCGCTCACAAAATCATAGGTATGATTGCCAATGGTACAGGCGGGATCCGAACTGCTGTTGCAGCGGCGTACTTCTGTGATTTTATCCTTAAAGTCGGTGTTAAAAAGCGTAACCCCGGCGTTGAGGTTATCGCTGTTATCCCAGAGCAGGGCGATCTCTTCGCTCAGGCTCTTCTCTGGCTTCAGGTCCGGGTTACCGACGATGATGCCGTCAAGACGACCGCCGCCGGTCACCTGCCCCCAGCTTGCAGAAGACTGGCGCAGGTCCGGCGCACGATAACCTGCAGAAACGCCGCCTTTCAGCGTCCACTGGTCAGCAAGGTGCCACACGCCATAGCCACGCGGCGTCCAGTTGGTGCCGTAGTTTTGGTCTTTATCCATCCGCAGGCCGCCGGTCAGAGTAAAGCTGTCGGTCATCGACCATTCATCTTCAGCAAACAGCGCCCAACTCCAGCGCGTCAGCTTGTTCAGGCCATCCGCTGCTTCAAGCTGATTACCGTTATCGCGCAGTTTTTCGTAGCGATACTGCCCGCCGAGGGTCAGAGTGTGATCCCCGAGGAAGACCTGGTTCTGGTTGTTGAAGGTGGTGTTATACGCGCGCATTTCGCGACCCGGGTTGTTGGTCTCTTCCTGCTGGATATAGCTGGTGGTATTAAAATCGTTGTAATAGCCGCTGTGGGTTAACGAGTAGGTGGTATGCTCGTAGCGCGTTTCGCTTTTGGTGTTTGGCGTACAGATTGTACCGCGGCAGGTTTCGGCGGCTTTCGACATGCCCGGCGTGCTGTTTCTGTCCTGCAGCTCACGGGCGAAATCGAGGTCGAAATCGTTCATCTCGTCCGGGGTGAAGTTCAGCGTAATACTCCCGTTACGCATTTTCTGCTCGTTAAAACCGTTTTCAATTTTATCTTCCGCGCGCCGTGACAGCAGTCCCGTCACTTTTGCCCCCAGCAGGCCCTCAATCAACGGGCCAGAAGCCCAGGCGTTGGTCTGAAAGATATCCCCGGAATCATTATTTTCCTGGAACGTGGCATCGCCATGCAAAGAACCGGTCCAGGCTTTGGTGTTCGACACTTTTTTGGTAATGACGTTGATAACGCCACCCATGGCGTCTGAACCATACAGTGACGACATTGGCCCGCGGATCACTTCAATTCGCTCGATGGACTCCAGCGGCGGCAGCCAGCCTTGTTCAATCCCCGAGTTATCGCTGTTCGGGCGTGTACTGCGCGTTCTGACGCGTTTGCCGTTGACCAGGAACAGCGTGTATTGAGAAGCCATGCCACGAATGCTGATATCGCTGCTGCTTCCGCCGCCGGTAACGACGACCCCCGGCACGTCCCTAAGCGCATCGGTGACGTCGCGATACGCTTTGTCTTCAAGCTGCTGTTTAGAGATGACGGAGATGGAGGCGGGCGCGTTCTGGATTTTTTGTTCAAAACCCGTCGCGGTAACCACAACGGTATCCCGATCGGCTGCGTGAACGCATGGCGGCAGTGTGGCGACGCCAATGGCGGCGGCCAGCACCTTAACGTGAGGTATAGTCATTTGTACATTCCGTATAAAAATAAAAAAAAACTCCATCGGGATAACCCTGAGAACTGTATGTATTTGTCTTTTAAGAACTCTTTATGATGGAGATGAGCCTGGAATTGTACAAAATAATGCAAATTTGTAAACACAAATGATAATTGAAATCATTTGTGTTTGATTTGAGAGGGCGTCATTGAGTCTGGATGCAATCATCCTTAAATAAGTCATGGAGAGGGGAGTCTGTAGACCCGGTACGCAAAGCGTTACCGGGCGAGAGAGACGGGCTTAACTGAACAAATATTGGGCGTGGAAGCGGAGATGATCCTCAATAAACGAGGCCATAAAGTAATAGCTGTGATCATACCCCGGCTTAATACGCAGGGTCAGCGGCCAGCCTTTCTGGCGAGCGGCTTCTGCAAATACCGCAGGCTGTAACTGCCCGGCCAGAAACTGATCCGCATCGCCCTGATCGATAAGCGTTGGGATTGCATCTTCCACCCGGCTTGCCTGCATCAGCGCACAGCTGTCCCACTCCTGCCATGTGTGCGTATCATCCCCCAGATAATTCGCAAACGCTTTTTGCCCCCACGGAACCTCCGTTGGGTTCACAATCGGCGCAAACGCGGACACGCTGGTGTATTTTCCGGGGTTTTTCAGTGCCATGATCAACGCCCCGTGTCCACCCATTGAGTGCCCGCTAATGGCACAGCGATCGTTCACCGCTAATCTGGCCTGAATCAGGGCGGGAAGCTCGTCCCGAATGTAATCATACATACGATAATGGCTGGCCCAGGGCTCCTCGGTGGCGTTGAGATAGAACCCTGCGCCTTTCCCTAAATCGTACCCGGCATCGTCCGCGACACTCTCACCACGCGGGCTGGTATCAGGCATTACCAGCGCTACCCCCAGCTCCGCAGCCACGCGCTGCGCGCCCGCTTTGGTGGTGAAGTTCTCGTCGTTGCAGGTTAATCCTGACAGCCAGAACAGCACCGGGGGCTTTACACCCTCTTTAGTCGGAGGCAGAAAAATGCTGAACGTCATGGCACAGTTCAGCACAGTGGAGTCATGCCGCCAGCGCTGCTGTCGACCTTCAAAACAGTGATGCTCTTCGAGCAGTTCCATGCAGGGCCCCTTATGCAAATTACGTTTCATTGTGGATCATAATACAGCGTTTTCATTTACCTGTGATTACCTGGGAGCAACTTTCACTTTCGCTTAGCGATTAGATGTTGCATCATAAATTTACTTTTCTTTAACAACTGGAGCGGTCATGGCGCTGCGTATTGCGCTCAGCGGATTTGTCGTGCTGGTGGTGGCGATGGGAATAGGGCGCTTTGCCTTTACGCCGCAGGTTCCGCTGATGATTACAGCCGGTCAACTCACGCTGACCAGCGCGGGCCTGGTGGCGGCGATGAACTATCTGGGCTATCTGGCCGGGGCGTGGGATGCGATGCGTGCTCACCGTTTTGTGGAAACCCGTCTCTGGCTGGGAATTTCGGGCGCCGTGGCGCTGACGCTCCTCTCAGCCTTCGCCGAGAACGCTATCTTACACGCTTTGCTGCGCTTTACGATCGGCGCCATGAGCGGCTGGTCAATGGTATTAATTGCCGCGTGGACCAACGAACGGCTGGGGCAACTGGGCAAGCCGGGTCTGAGCGCCGCCGTGTTTGCCGGGCCTGGCGCCGGTATCGCGCTGAGCGGGCTGCTCGCCGTTTACATTCAGTCGAGATCGCTTTCTGCCACTGCGGCATGGCAAATTTATGGCGTCCTGGCGATGGTGCTTATTGCGCTGGTGGCGCGTTACCTGCCGCGTGCTGGTCAACTCCACCGGCCGGGCAGCGCGCCGGAACCGCTTATCCTGACGGCAGACTTAAAACGTCTGGTCTGGAGCTACAGCCTGGCGGGCTTTGGCTACATCCTCCCGGCGACCTTTTTATCGCAAATGGCGGCGGCGCGTTTTCCCGGCAGCGTATTCGCCCAGTTTGTCTGGCCGCTGTTTGGTGCGGCATCGGTGGTGGGTATTGCGTTAAGCATTGCGCTGCGCCACACCTCTACGTCTCACCGGAGGCTGGCAATGGTGCTCTGGCTCCAGGCCGTGGGCGTAGTGGCGGCCTGGCTGTTATCGGGCATTAGCGGCCTTGTCATCGGCGGGCTGCTGGTGGGCGGCGGGTTCCTGTGTGCCGTACAGCTCTCTCTTTTATACGGCCGCGAGCTGGCACCCAACCATACGCGCTATATGGCCGGATTGCTTACCACCGGTTACGCCGTTGGGCAGTTGATTGGTCCTGTAACCTCTGCGGTCTCGACCTGGCTCACGCATCGGCTGGAACCCGCGCTGGGACTGGCGGGTATCGCGCTGCTTATTGGCGGGGCGTTAGTCTGGAACCGCCATGCTGAAAGGTAACGGCAATCACAATAATAATCGTCGTGAATACTGGATTATGTGCGCCACCTCACGCACAATGAGCGCACACTTTTGCCACAACGAGGGCAAAAGATGCCACACCTGCAGGAGATAAAGAATGTCATCACTCAGTAAAGAAGCTGCCCTGGTTCATGAAGCCCTGGTTGCGCGTGGTCTTGAAACGCCACTGCGTCCACAGGTTCCAGAGCTGGATAATGAAACCCGTAAGCGTCTGATTTCAGGCCATATGACTGAAATCATGCAACTGCTGAACCTCGATCTGAGCGATGACAGTCTGATGGAGACGCCGCATCGCATCGCGAAAATGTACGTTGATGAGATTTTCTCCGGCCTCGATTACGCGAACTTCCCGAAAATTACCGTCATCGAAAATAAGATGAAGGTGGATGAAATGGTTACGGTGCGTGATATCACATTGACCAGCACCTGCGAGCACCATTTTGTAACCATCGATGGCAAAGCCACTGTGGCCTATATTCCGAAAGATACGGTGATTGGCCTGTCCAAGATTAACCGCATCGTGCAGTTCTTCTCGCAGCGTCCGCAGGTGCAGGAGCGTCTGACGCAACAGATCCTCACGGCGCTGCAAACCCTGCTGGGCACCAATAACGTGGCGGTCTCTATCGATGCTGTTCATTACTGCGTGAAAGCGCGCGGCGTGCGTGACGCCACCAGTGCGACGACGACCACATCGCTGGGGGGGGCTGTTCAAATCCAGCCAGAATACCCGCCAGGAGTTCCTGCGCGCCGTGCGTCACCACAATTAATCAGGCAGGGCAGGCCCATGGAGCGAAACGTCACGCTCGATTTTGTTCGCGGCGTCGCCATTCTTGGTATCCTGCTGCTGAACATTAGCGCCTTCGGTTTGCCGAAGGCCGCCTACCTTAATCCGGCCTGGTATGGCGACATCACCCGCCGCGATGCCTGGAGCTGGGCTATTCTCGATCTCTTCGCCCAGGTTAAATTTCTGACCCTGTTCGCACTGCTGTTTGGCGCGGGCCTGCAGCTTTTGCTCAGGCGCGGCACGCGCTGGATCCAGTCTCGATTAACGCTGCTGGCGATCCTCGGCTTACTCCACGGCCTGTTTTTCTGGGACGGCGACATTTTGCTCGCTTATGGGCTGGTGGGGCTGATCTGCTGGCGACTGATCCGTGATGCTCCCAGCGTGAAAAGCCTGTTTAATACCGGCGTAATGCTTTATGCCATGGGGCTTGGCGTGCTCCTGCTGCTGGGGCTTATTGCCGGTGATTCAACCAGTCGATCGTGGATCCCAGACGCGGCTAACCTGCAGTATGAGCACTTCTGGAAGCTGAAAGGCGGCACAGAAGCAATTAGCAACCGCGCGGATATGCTGGGCGATAGCCTGCTGGCGCTGGGGGCGCAGTATGGCTGGCAGCTGGCAGGGATGATGCTGATTGGCGCATCGCTAATGCGTACCGGCTGGCTGAAAGGAGAATTCAGTCTTCAGCACTACCGCAGGGTGGGGGTGGGGCTGGTGCTGCTGGGTGTCATTATCAATCTCCCGGCGGTGGTGATGCAGTGGCATCTGAACTGGAACTATCGATGGTGCGCTTTCCTGCTGCAGGTGCCCCGCGAACTCAGCGCACCCTTCCAGACTCTGGCCTACGCGGCGCTGATTTACGGCTTCTGGCCGCAGATATGCCGCCTGTGGATCGTCAGCGCTGTTGCCTGTGTGGGGCGTATGGCATTAAGCAATTACCTTTTGCAGACCTTAATCTGCACCACGATCTTCTATCGATTCGGCCTGTTTATGAAATTCGACCGGCTTACGCTGCTGGCGTTTGTTATTCCGGTGTGGGTTGTTAACCTGGCGTTTTCCGTTATCTGGCTACGCTATTTCCGTCAAGGCCCGCTGGAGTGGGTTTGGCGACACTTAACCGCACGTGCGTCGGGTGTATCATTGAATAATACATCTGGATAACGATCTGGATCACAATCATTAACAAAACGGATGTAAACGTTTTCATTGGTGTGAGCTTCTTCACGTAGTCCCCTCTCGCTCGCTGCCAGAATAGCCTCCTTGCTAAACACAGGGGGTGTCTGTGCGTTGCTGCAATCCTATTAAGGATGGTGAATATGATCACCATTCGTGACGTTGCCCGTCAGGCGGGCGTTTCTGTTGCTACCGTCTCCCGTGTGCTGAACAACAGCGCACTGGTCAGCTCTGAAACCCGTGAAACCGTAATGAAAGCCGTTACCCGGCTGGGGTACCGGCCAAATGCCAACGCCCAGGCGCTCGCGACTCAGGTCAGCGACACCATCGGTGTGGTGGTGATGGATGTCTCAGATGCGTTCTTTGGCGCGCTGGTCAAAGCGGTGGATGTTGTTGCCCAACAGCATCAGAAATATGTGCTAATTGGTAACAGCTACCATGAGGCTGAAAAAGAACGTCATGCCATTGAAGTGCTGATACGTCAGCGCTGTAATGCCTTGATTGTCCACTCAAAAGCGCTGAGCGATGAAGAACTGACCGGCTTTATGGCGCAGATCCCCGGCATGGTGCTGATCAACCGCATTGTGCCAGGCTACGCCCATCGCTGCGTGGGGCTGGATAACGTAAGCGGCGCGATGATGGCCACCAGAATGCTTATCAATCATGGTCATCAACGCATTGGTTTCCTGGCCTCCAACCACCCGATTGAAGATGACGTGCTGCGCCGGGAAGGGTGGCAAAATGCGCTGAAAGAACACGGCGTTGTGCCCCTTGATAGCTGGGTAGGAACCGGCACGCCGGACATGCAGGGCGGTGAAGCGGCTATGGTCGAACTGCTGGGGCGAAACCTCCAGCTTTCAGCGGTTTTTTCTTATAACGATAATATGGCCGCGGGGGCGCTGACTGCGCTAAAAGACAACGGTATTGCGGTGCCACAGCATTTATCCCTGATTGGCTTCGATGATATTCCGATAGCCCGTTACACTGATCCGCAGTTGACGACGGTGCGTTATCCCATTGCCTCGATGGCGAAACTGGCCACTGAACTGGCGTTACAGGGGGCCGCCGGGCGGTTAGATCCGCACGCAACGCACTGTTTCATGCCGACTTTAGTCCGTCGCCATTCTGTATCTATTCGACAAACTGTGGTTCCGATCACTAACTGATTATGTAGCGTGATGTAACCGTTTTCAATCTGTGAGTAAATTCACAGTATATTAACAAACCGCTGACTATGATGTCAGCGTTTTACGGGCTGAAACACTCTGTAACGGTGAGAACGCAGTTTCACTGCAGCCATCATGCCTTGAACGGCCAATAAAACGCATTTCTGGAGCGTTACCGAACACGGAAGAGTGGAATTTTATCAGTGAACTTCGGCGTTCAGTAACATTCTATTAACACCTGCCCGCCGACCGTTATTCACAATCACTACCCTGCATAATAAAAAAACCGGAGATACCATGAATAAGAAGGTGTTGACTCTGTCTGCTGTAATGGCAAGCATGCTTTTTGGTGCAGCAGCGCACGCGGCGGATACCCGCATTGGTGTGACTATCTATAAATACGACGATAACTTCATGTCCGTTGTACGTAAAGCTATCGAGAAAGAGGGTAAATCAGCGCCAGACGTTCAACTGCTGATGAATGACTCCCAGAACGACCAGTCCAAACAAAACGACCAGATTGACGTTCTGCTGGCAAAAGGCGTGAAATCACTGGCCATCAACCTGGTTGACCCGGCTGCCGCAGGTACGGTGATTGAGAAAGCGCGTGGGCAAAATGTGCCTATCGTCTTCTTCAACAAAGAGCCTTCTCGCAAAGCGCTGGATAGCTACGACAAAGCGTATTACGTCGGCACTGACTCCAAAGAGTCCGGTATTATTCAGGGCGATTTGATCGCGAAACACTGGGCGGCTAACCCGAACTGGGACCTGAACAAAGATGGTCAGATCCAGTTCGTTCTGCTCAAAGGCGAGCCAGGCCACCCGGATGCTGAAGCCCGTACCACTTACGTTATTAAAGAGCTGAACGACAAAGGGCTGAAAACCCAGCAGTTGGCGCTAGACACCGCCATGTGGGACACCGCTCAGGCGAAAGATAAGATGGACGCATGGCTCTCTGGCCCGAATGCGAACAAAATCGAAGTGGTTATCGCCAACAACGATGCGATGGCAATGGGGGCGGTAGAAGCGCTGAAAGCACACAACAAATCGTCCATTCCTGTCTTCGGTGTCGATGCCCTGCCGGAAGCGCTGGCGCTGGTTAAATCTGGCGCGATGGCCGGTACCGTTCTGAACGATGCTAACAACCAGGCGAAAGCCACCTTCGACCTGGCCAAAAACCTGGCCGACGGTAAAGGTGCGGCTGATGGGACCAACTGGAAAATTGAAAATAAAATCGTGCGCGTCCCTTACGTGGGCGTAGACCAGTCTAATCTGGCTGAGTTTATCGGTAAATAAGCCTGTTTTAATGTCTCCACTGGGCGCAATTCATTGCGCCCTTTTATAACGCGATATGCGAGGCCAACAAGGTATAATTATGGTCAGCACAACTACTCAGTCGTCCGGTGAATACTTGTTGGAAATGACCGGTGTCAACAAGTCTTTTCCCGGCGTTAAGGCACTCGATAATGTTAATTTAAAGGTGCGTCCTCACTCTATTCATGCGCTGATGGGGGAGAACGGTGCGGGTAAATCAACATTATTAAAATGTCTTTTCGGGATCTATCAAAAAGATTCTGGCAGTATCCTTTTTCAGGGAAAAGAGATCGATTTCCATTCCGCTAAAGAAGCGCTGGAAAATGGTATTTCGATGGTTCACCAGGAGTTGAACCTGGTACTGCAACGGTCGGTAATGGATAATATGTGGTTGGGACGTTATCCAACCAAAGGTGTCTTTGTCGATCAGGATAAAATGTATCGCGACACCAAAGCGATTTTCGATGAGCTGGATATTGATATTGACCCACGCGCCCGCGTCGGGACTTTATCCGTTTCCCAGATGCAGATGATCGAAATTGCGAAAGCGTTCTCCTACGATGCCAAAATTGTCATTATGGATGAACCCACTTCGTCATTAACGGAAAAAGAGGTCAACCACCTTTTTACAATTATTCGCAAACTGAAAGCGCGCGGCTGCGGCATAGTTTATATCTCGCATAAAATGGAAGAGATCTTCCAGCTGTGCGATGAAATTACCATCCTGCGCGACGGCCAGTGGATTGCCACTCAGCCGCTGGAAGGGCTGGACATGGACAAGATCATCGCCATGATGGTCGGCCGTTCGCTGAACCAGCGCTTCCCGGACCGTGAAAATAAGCCGGGTGAAGTGATACTCGAAGTGCGCAACCTGACGTCACTGCGTCAGCCGTCTATTCGCGACGTCTCGTTCGACCTGCACAAAGGCGAAATTCTGGGCATTGCGGGGCTGGTAGGGGCTAAGCGTACCGATATCGTGGAAACCCTGTTTGGTATTCGTGAAAAATCGGGCGGCACTATCACGCTGCACGGCAAGAAAATTAATAACCATAGCGCCAATGAAGCCATTAATAATGGGTTTGCGCTGGTAACGGAAGAACGCCGCTCAACGGGTATTTACGCCTATCTGGATATTAACTTTAACGCGTTAATTTCGAATATTCGTAACTATAAAAGCAAAATTGGCCTGCTGGATAACTCGCGCATGAAGAGTGATACCCAGTGGGTTATTGACTCCATGCGCGTTAAAACGCCGGGTCACCGGACGCAAATTGGTTCGCTCTCCGGGGGGAATCAGCAAAAGGTCATTATCGGCCGCTGGCTATTAACTCAGCCTGAAATTCTGATGCTCGATGAACCTACCCGCGGTATCGATGTGGGTGCCAAATTTGAGATTTATCAGCTGATTGCTGAGCTGGCTAAAAAGAATAAAGGGATCATTATTATCTCTTCCGAAATGCCGGAATTGTTAGGGATCACGGATCGTATTCTGGTTATGAGCAATGGTCTCGTTGCCGGTATTGTTGACACTAAAACCACTACGCAAAACGAAATTTTGCGTCTTGCGTCTTTGCACCTTTAAGATCAGGGGCTCCACATGAGTGCGTTAAATAAAAAAAGTTTTCTCACTTATCTGAAAGAAGGCGGTATTTACGTTGTTCTTTTGGTATTACTGGCGATCATCATTTTCCAGGATCCTACGTTCTTAAGTCTGCTCAACTTGAGTAACATTCTGACCCAGTCCTCCGTGCGTATTATCATCGCCCTGGGCGTGGCGGGTCTTATCGTCACTCAGGGGACCGACCTTTCGGCCGGTCGTCAGGTGGGGCTGGCGGCGGTTATCGCAGCCACCCTGCTGCAGTCGATGGAAAACGCCAACAAGGTGTTCCCGGAAATGGCGACCATGCCTATTTTCGTGGTGATCCTGATTGTGTGTGCCATTGGCGCGGTGATTGGTTTGATTAACGGCATTATCATTGCTTACCTGAACGTGACGCCTTTTATCACCACCTTAGGCACGATGATCATCGTGTATGGTATCAACTCCCTGTACTACGACTTTGTGGGAGCCTCCCCCATCTCCGGCTTTGACAGCGGCTTCTCGACCTTCACGCAAGGGTTTATCGCGCTGGGCAGTTTCCGCCTGTCGTATATCACCTTCTATGCGCTGATTGCCGTGGGCTTCGTCTGGGTGCTGTGGAACAAAACACGCTTCGGTAAAAACATCTTTGCCATCGGCGGTAACCCGGAAGCGGCGAAAGTCTCTGGCGTAAACGTCGGCCTGAACCTGCTGATGATTTATGCCTTGTCAGGCGTGTTTTACGCCTTCGGTGGGATGCTGGAAGCCGGTCGTATCGGTTCGGCAACCAACAATCTTGGCTTTATGTACGAACTGGATGCGATTGCGGCCTGCGTGGTCGGCGGCGTCTCCTTCAGCGGCGGTGTCGGTACTGTGGTCGGCGTGGTGACCGGTGTGATCATCTTTACCGTGATCAACTACGGCCTGACCTACATCGGCGTCAACCCGTACTGGCAGTACATCATCAAAGGCGCCATCATCATCTTCGCGGTGGCGCTGGATTCACTGAAATACGCGCGTAAGAAATAAGCCTCTCAATGCTGAACCCGCAGAAATGCGGGTTTTTTATGCCAGCAACGACACGAGCAGCGTTTTTGATAGGGGGACCAGACCGGTCTGAAGCCCGAAGGGTTTGAAGATTTTATTAATAACATCAGTCGAATAATTACCTTTGTCGTTTTCCACATCCGACAATGTTTTGCGCGACACATTCACTAACTTTGCATATTCGTCCTGCTTCAGTCCCAGCACGCCGACTCTGAGCTTTTTTAGCGCCGCTCCCTGAGTGATGTTGCCCAATAAAATGTCGCGGATTGCAGCATGCAGTACAGACTGGCGTTCCAGCGTGCCGACCCGGTTCAGACCGGGTGAAACACGCTGTCGCTTGATCTGGGGAAACGCATTGTCCCTCTTAACCGCAAGATGATTCGTGGCATGATTTTGCCGATCGCCCATACGACGTAGCCGTTCCACAGTACGCTGAAGTTCTGTCGTTTTTTTCTCGGGTGTTTTCATAATAGCCCCCAGCGAGCAAGTTTATCCGGAACATACTTAAACCCAATGGCGGGCATCTCCAGTATTTGAGCGGGAACGCCGCGCGCAGAGAGTCTTTCCGGAACATCAACAAGCCCGGCTGCGGTCTTTCGAAGAGCATCGAGCAAGCGGGCAGGGGGAACCCACTCCGCCAGCGCCTGAGCAATATTAATGAAGTTGTAATCCCCGCCAGATTCACAATCTACTGACCACTTTGTGGTCCGGGGTATACCTTCCGGATCGGCTTTCATCGGCGCAAAGTCATAAATAGGGGAGAGCATTATCTGATTATCGCCTTTGATAAAGGCGGTGTTTCGCCCATGGTTATCGCTGTTGCCGAAGATAATATTCAACAAATCCCGGCGCACCCACTCTGTTACAAAAGCAGGGATATCAAAGTGATAACCCTTCTGCTGGACCATATCACTGGCCGTGATTTTTTCGATCAATGCTCGCAGAGTTGTTTCCTGGTCAAGAAGGGTACCGGGTGCCTTTTGTAACAGTGAATACACTGATTCCATACCCAGTCTTATAAGCTGACCCTGCGCATTTCTTCTGATATCGAACCGCGGCAGCCACAGAGAAGGGTAGCTATTCCCCTCCTCAAGACGCATCGTGTCCGTTGAGATGGTAGAAAATCCCATCGCCGTCAGCTCATGGTAATAGTGGTATTCTGCTCTGAGAATATTACAGTCAACTTCTGTCCTGCTACCGCGCGGATACTTCACCAGATAATAATGATCCTGGCAGGCCGGATCGTCTTGCCAGGTATCGATCCAGATAGCCTCTTCATTACTGCAGCGCAGCAACAGCTTAGGCGCTTCTCCACCCGCGCCAGTCGCGCCACCGGCAGCGGCTCCTCTTTCCTGAGCATAATCCAGGAAGTCAGCAGCACGATTGATGACATCCTTTACGGTGAACTTTTTGGCGCTGGCGGATTCGTTCCATTCAGGCACCGACTCTTTGATGCGCAAATTACCCACCGGCGACATTGTGCCGAATTTCAGCAAAACATAATTTTGAGGTCCTGGCGGCAATTCACTGATATCAAGCGCGTTTATCCAGTAGCGGCGGCTCGCTCCGCTCGGCATTATGTCATCAATAAATCTCAGCCAGCCGGGCTGACCGAAGTCGTCAAAATAGAGGGAGACGGGATGGTTAACAGATACGGCGTGATAATCATCGCAGTCGAGAAATTCGAGAGCATACTCAATGAGGTAATCAACTTTCGTGATGTGCCAGTTGCCGTTTACGCTCTCGGGGAAGGTGATAAGCGCTATGTCTGTCCACGCGTCGTCCAGCCAGGCCTGTACGGTCAAGGATTCCATCTTACCTCCTTAATAGCGAATGAGTGAAATATTACGCATTAAACGCTATACAAGCAAGTAATGTTACTTATACCACGCATTAATCGGCATTAGTCGAGTTAATGCGTGATATACCATGCATTAGTTTGTAGCAAGCTTGGATTTCTTCTGTATTTCCAGCAGTTGTTCTGGCGTTACCGCCGGGTAGCCCTGCGCATCTTGCGGTACTTCATGCAACGTTGGGATGGGAACCAGCGGGCCTAAGAAACGCGGTTCACGTTTGAAGAGATACAGGTCTGCCAGCGCGCCGAAGCGGGCACCGAACTCACGTATGCGCACGCTCAGCATATCTTTTGGCGACGGCACGGCGTAGCACTGTGCCTGAATGCCCATGTGCAGGGCGATAAACAGCGCGCGCTCGCAGTGGAAACGCTGGGTGATGATAATAAAATCGTTGGTATCGAACACCTTGCGGGTACGCACGATGGAATCGAGGGTGCGGAAGCCTGCATAGTCGAGCACGATATCGGCCGGATCGACGCCCGCAGCGATCAAATCCTTACGCATGGTTACCGGTTCATTATAACTTTGCAGGGCGTTGTCGCCGCTGAGCAGCAGGTAATTGACCTTACCGCTGTTGTAAGCGTTCAATGCGCCCTGAATGCGGTAACGATAATACTGGTTGATAACTCCGGTGCGGTAGTACTTTGCCGTGCCGAGTACGACGCCAACCTGACGGTAGGGCAGATCCTGCAGATCGTCAAAGATATAAGGGGCTGTTTTCCAGCTCATCCAGCGATCGAGACCCAGCACGATCAACAGCAGTATGCCGATCAGGACAGACAGGCTGTAAAACACGCGCTTTAACATGCAGGTGGCTCGCTGGTATAGGAATTTTCACTCAGGCTACTTTACCCGCCTGGTTAGCGCAAGAAACAGCGATTCAACTGAGGGGTTTTTTCAGCAAACGGGCGGGCATTTCTGCCCGCCGCACGCATTACGCCAGCAGAACGCGCTCGATGTTCGTGCAACCCAACGCTTTCAGCGTGGCGGCAGTGGCATCCCACTGAATCAACGGTGCGTCGGCACGCTCTGCCAGCATCGCGCGTTGAATGTCAGGGTAGTCATACCCCTTCAGGCTCAGCAAGTTCAGTGCGCCCTGTAGCGGCGGCAGCGTTGGGTTGAAGGCTGCGTTTTCAGCATAGCTGCCGGTGAAGAGACGGCCATCGCGGCACTGCAGCGCCACGCCGCTCGGCGATTTGCTGTAAGGCGTATGGCTTTTATTCGCGGCAGCGATCGCGGCCTGGCACAGGTCATCGCCCGTCAGGGCGAAACCGTGGTTCTGGTCGTCCATCAACAGGGTTTTGATCTCGAGGTCTTTAGGGCCGAAGGCGTCCGGCAGGTAATCGCCCAGCGTGTGCGGCGCACGGCCCGGCAGGTTGATACGCAACTGCAGGCCGCTGTTCAGCTCATTCATAAACTGACGACAGTGACCACAGGGGGTGTAGTTGACGGTGATTGCGCTTAGCGCTTTTTCTCCGCACAGCCAGGCGTGGCTGATGGCGCTCTGCTCTGCGTGTACGGTTTGCTGCATGGTGGTGCCAGGGAACTCCATATTGCCGCCGAAGTACCAGCTTCCGCTGACGCCGCGTGCGATAGCGCCGACGTTGAAATGGGAGAGGTCGGCGCGTGCGCAGGCGGCAGCCAGCGGCAACAGTGCGAAAGCCAGCGCGTCTTCGTCCAGCCCCGTTGCCTGTTGAAGCAGGATGACCTGCTCCGCCGTCAGCAGGGCGGGGAAATGCGCATCCGCCAGAACCGGAGCCAGGGCTGATTGCAAATTCTCTGCAAGCTCAGCGAAAGCGGCGTGAAAACGTGGGTGCATGGCATAGGCCTCATAAAGGTTAATGGATCGGTAGTGTACGGATCCGACAGGGCTTTATATGTGATACACTTCTCATTATGTATGCAACTTATGAAAGCAAAATGAAATTTGCGCGACGCATCGCAAATTTTAGCCCACCACCGCGAGGATAACCGGAAACAGGAACGGTGCAATCAGCGAGGTCATGATCCCGCAAATCACCAGCGCCAGTGAGCTAAATGCCCCTTCCTGATAATCCATTTCGGCACAGCGCGCTGTGCCGAGGGCATGTGAGGCTGTCCCCATTGCCAGACCCCGTGCGGCTTTAGTCCTGATACGCATAAGATTGAGCAAGGTATGGCCGAACACCGCGCCAAGGATCCCGACGAAGATCACGCACATGGCGCTGATCGCCGGAATACCGCCAATGCTCCCGCCCACGGCCATCGCGATGGGGGGTGGTGACCGATTTAGGCAGAATAGACGCGGCAATCTGCGGGGAGGCCCCCATCAACAGCGCCACCGATGTGCCGGTGATCATCGCCACCAGGCTACCGACAAAGCAGATGGTAATGATGGATTTCCAGCGTGCGCGGATTTGGTGTAACTGCTCATATAAAGGAAAAGCGAGTGCCACCACCGCGGGCTGCAGCAGGTCGTTTAATATTTTGCTCCCGGCAAAGTAGCGTTCATAGGGGATGCCGGTAAGCAGCAGAAAAGGAATAATCACCACCATTGCCACCAGCAGGGGGTTGAGTAACGGCATGTTGACGCGTGCGGCAAGCTTGCGTGCGGCGAAGAACACCACCAGCGTTAACGGCAGCGACCACCAAATATTGGCCATCATTTTTTGGTTTTCTCCCCGATCACTTTTCGTTCGCCATGCACCAGATGTGAACTCCAGCTCACCACCAGGAACACCACCAGGGTGCTAACCGCGCAGGAGACGACAATCGGCCCGAACTGTGCTTTGAGCAAATCGTAATATTGCATAACCCCAACGCCTATCGGCACAAACAGCAGCGCCATATAACGAATCAGCACGAAGCAACCCGGGTCCACCCACTTTGCGGGTAAAACCTGCAGCGCCAGCAGCACAAAGAGGATCAGCATCCCGATAATGCTGCCGGGAATAGTAATAGGCAGCAGGGAAGCGATGAAAATCCCGGCGTACAGGCAGGCGTAAATGAGGACGAAAGCGCGAAGATAGCGCCAGACAGTATTTAATGATTTGCTCATGGTGAAAGTCCTTGATGAAACGCATTCATCATACAATTAAACGCAGGAATGTGCTACGGATCACATCATGAATTTTGAGCATACCAGACATTCCACAATGGAACGTCGGGCATTTCCACAAATGGACAGGCTTACATTTAAATGCCAGTATTTATTTTATTAATAAATCAAGCGATTACTCATCACGATGCAGAAGACCCTGAATGCCGTCAATCATAATCAAAGCCGCTGATGAACTGGCCAGACAGCGCCATGCCGGGGAGCGGCTGGTCTCCGTCTTTACCATGTTAGACGGATTGATCGCCCCTGGCGCGTCGGCGGGTGAAAAAGACCTGTGAAGCCATGTGGAAAGGTATTTAACCGCCGGGCTTTCCACATACCTGGAGAGCGGCTACTATAGCGCGTCTTTTTTACAGGTACTCTGCATGCGTGTTTTACTGGCCCCAATGGAAGGCGTGCTCGACTCCCTCGTGCGTGAACTTTTGACCGAGGTAAACGATTACGATCTCTGCGTAACGGAATTTCTGCGCGTGGTCGATATGTTGCTGCCAGTGAAATCCTTTTACCGGCTCTGTCCTGAGCTGCATCGCCAGAGCCGGACCTCCTCCGGCACGCTGGTGCGTATCCAGCTGTTAGGCCAGTACCCTGAGTGGCTGGCGGAAAATGCTGCCCGCGCGGTGGAGCTTGGCTCTTACGGGGTCGATCTCAACTGCGGCTGTCCGTCCAAAATGGTGAACGGCAGCGGTGGCGGCGCCACGCTGTTGAAAGATCCTGATTTGATTTACCGCGGTGCAAAAGCCATGCGTGAAGCGGTACCCTCTGATCTGCCGGTAACGGTTAAAGTGCGTCTGGGCTGGGACAGCGACGCGCGCCAGTTTGAAATTGCCGATGCGGTGCAGCAGGCGGGGGCAAGCGAGCTGGTGGTGCATGGGCGGACGAAAGAGGATGGTTATAAGGCCGAACGCATTAACTGGCAGGCCATCGGTGAGATCCGCAAACGACTCGACATTCCGGTTATCGCCAACGGTGAAATCCGGGATTATGCAAGTGCGCAGGCCTGTCTGAAAGAGACCGGCTGTGATGCGGTGATGATTGGCCGCGGTGCGCTGAACGTGCCGAACCTCAGCCGGGTTATAAAATATAACGAGCCGCGAATGCCGTGGGATGATGTGATAACCCTGCTGCAAAAATACAGCCGTCTCGAAAAACAGGGGGACACCGGTTTGTATCACGTTGCGCGTATTAAGCAGTGGCTAAGTTATTTACGCAAAGAATACAGCGAAGCGTTAGGATTATTCCAGGAGATCCGAACTTTGCAGACCTCGACCGATATTGCACGCGTGATCCAGTCAAAATAATAAGCGTTAATTTGCTCACACTTTTTTAAAATAGAAAACAATGCTGGTTTTCAACGTGGCGCCAGGGTGTTAAGGTGCCCCTGTTTTTAACGCAGGATTGTTACTGGTTATCAGGCAAAACCTAAGCGTTCCACGGCATAAGCCACTGTGGAGTGCTTAGGTTTTTTTTTACCTTTTATTTACGCGGGAGAGATCTCTGGCCTGACGATTTTCAGTGAATGTTAATAATCAAAATACGACAGGAAATATAAACATTTCCTGCGACCGGTTACGCACTAAATACTCCATCACAGGTTGTTATCATGGCAGATAAAAATATTCTTTATGCGCTGGCTTTATTGACGTTTTCCCCGCTTGCAATCGCGCAGGACTGGAATGGAACGGTATTAGGATTTGAAGCCCCGCCGGATCCGGTTCTGGGGGAGATGCTGGGCATGCGTAAAATCCTTAATGATAATGGATTTACCTACACTCTCGGCTACCTGAATGAAATTGCCTGGAACGGCGGCGGTGGCTACAACTCTGACCCACACGTGGCCTATATCGATCAGTTTGCGCTGACCTTCAATCAGGACCTTGAACGCTGGACGGGCATTTCCGATGCGCGCATCGAAGGGAATATTGTTAACCGCAACCACGACGACAATCTCACCACCAAACGCGTCCAGGATCCGCGGGTCAACTTCAACGATCTTACCCAGGAGAGCTGGGGTGGGCAGTCTATTACCCGCCTGGGATGGCTGACGTTTGCGCGCAGCTTTGACGACAGGCGCCTGACGTGGCGTATCGGGATGATGAATAAAGTGCAGACCTTCGATCAGATAATCCCCTGTGACTTCCAACTGCTCTCTCAGTGCGGCGGAAAATCGGCTAACTCGCTTACCTGGAACAACTGGAACGTCCATACATGGGGGACAACGCTGGAGTACAAGGTAACGCCGACGGTCACCGTAAAAGGTGGCGTGATGGAACAAAACCCGAATGCCGCCAGCCGCAGCCATGCGTGGAGTGGGTCGACGAAGGGCAGTAAAGGGGTACTGCTGCCGGTCGAGATCGAAGCGCGTCCACAGATTAACGGGCTTCCAGGGGCCTATAACCTGGGCGTGCTGTTTACCAACGCGCCGCAAACCGACCTCTGGCGCGGGAAATCGGGCGGGGCGGGGGCGAGCGATCTGCACGGTTACGAGAAGCATAACCGTACCTGGTTTATGTACGCCGGTTTGAATCAGCAGCTTACGCGGCATCAGGACGACCCGAACCGCGGACTGAGCACCTCTGTCAGTATGAGCCTTGCCGATCAAAGCACAAACTACATGCACCAGGTTTATGCCGCCTCGCTTCGCTATCGCGGGCTGTTTGACGCCCGACCGCAGGACTGGATTGGCTTCGGTCTGACCTGGATCGATATGAGCAACCAGTACGCGCGCAATCAGCGTTATATGAACAGCCTGAGCGGCGTGACAGACTATACCCGTCCGGCGTATCACCCGGTTCCGGGACATTCCCTCAACGGCGAGTTTTACTATCGTTTTCGGCCGGTTGCATGGTTAGAGCTGCAGCCGGGTATCCAGTACTGGCACCGTCCTGGCGGGATTGCACGTACCCAGGATGCATGGGTCACAGAGCTAAAAACCGTGGTGACCTTCTGATAAAACCGTAGCAATCCCGATCTGCATCACGTTTTTACTCGTGACAGATTGAGGTTATGAATGAAACTGTTACAGTGCCAGGACTGGATTGTTACTGCTCAGGCAGGCAAAACCTGATTTTCTGGCGTCTGCCGGAGGTCAGGTTTTTTTGTTTCAGGAGTTCGGATGAAAATCGCCAAGATCCTCAATAATAATGTGGTGGTTGTTCAGGATGAACGTGGATGCGAACAGGTTGTGATGGGCCGTGGGCTGGCCTTTCAAAAACGCGTCGGCGATGCTCTTGATACTGCGCGGGTTGAAAAGGTGTTTGCACTACAGAGTGACGAACTGGTGCGTCGTCTTGGGGAATTACTGAGCCAGATTCCGCTGGACGTAATGACCACCTGTGATTGCATCATTGGGCTGGCGGCGCAGCGGCTGGGAAAACTGCAGGACAGTTTGTATATCACCTTAACCGACCACTGTTATTTTGCGATTGAACGCCAGAAGAAAGGGCTGGCAATTAAAAACGTGCTGCTGTGGGATATTAAACGGCTGTATCCGAAGGAGTTCGAATTAGGGCAGGAGGCTCGCGCCATAATCGCCAAACGCCTGAACGTCGAACTGGCGGAGGATGAGGCCGGTTTTATCGCTCTGCATCTGGTCACGGCACAGCTCAACAGTGAGATGCCGGAAGTGATGCACGTGACCCGGGTAATGCAAGAGATCCTGCAGCTGGTGAAGTACCAGCTGCAGCTTGAATATGACGAAGAGTCGCTCAGCTACCAGCGTTTTGTCACGCATCTGAAGTTTTTCGCCCAGCGGATGCTAACCCGCACCGTGGTGGAGGATGATGACGTTTCGCTGCATACGGCAGTAAAAGATAACTACGCGAAAGCGTGGAAATGTGCTGAAAAAATTGCACAACACCTGAACAAAAGCTATCAGCGTGAGCTGACAACCGAAGAAATTATGTTCCTCGCGATCCATATCGAGCGAGTGAGAAAAGAGGGGCGTTAAGCCTCTCAAACTGGATTGTTACTGCGTTACGCAGGCAAAACCTGAGCGCGGCTTCTGAAAAGAGGACGTTCTCGGGTTTTTTATTTTTATACTCAGTCAACAGTTGCCTGCGGGCAACGGATGTAAGGAAATCGAGATGGAATACCAGGCGTTAGCGAAGGATATTCTCGGCCACGTTGGCGGAAAAGAGAACATTGTCAGTCTTGTACACTGCGCCACCCGGCTTCGCTTCAAACTGAAAGACAATCAAAAAGCCGATGCACAAGGGCTAAAGAACAACCCGGGCGTGATTATGGTGGTGGAAAGCGGCGGCCAGTTTCAGGTGGTCATCGGTAACCACGTCAACAGCGTCTGGAAAGCGGTACGCAGCGAGGCCGGGCTGACGGATGACGTGCCTGCCGCGCAGGAGACCGGTGAAAAAGGCAACCTTCTGGGCCGCCTGATTGACATCGTCTCCGGGATTTTTACGCCGTTTATCGGCATTCTGGCCGCTTCCGGTATTCTTAAAGGGCTGCTGGCGCTGGCGGTGGTTTGTGGCTGGCTCGCTCCCGAAAGCGGCACTTATAAAATCTGGTTCGCGGCGAGCGATGCCCTGTTCTTCTTCTTCCCGATGGTGCTGGGCTACACCGCCGGTAAAAAATTCGGCGGGAACCCGTTCATCACCATGGTGATTGGAGGGGCGCTCACCCACCCGATGATGATCGCCGCGTTTGAGGCCAGCCAACAGCCGGGTGCGGTGGGTGAGGCGTTTCTCGGCATTCCGGTGACCTGGTTTAACTACAGCTCATCGGTGATCCCTATCATTCTTGCCGCCTGGGTGAGCTGCTGGCTGGAAAAGCAGAGCACGAAGCTGCTGCCCTCCGCAATGAAAAACTTCTTTGCACCGCTGATCTGTTTAGGTGTTACCGTGCCGCTGACGTTTCTGGTGATTGGCCCGCTGGCGACCTGGCTGAGCCAACTGCTGGCGAACGGCTATCAGTGGATTTACGTCCTGGCGCCGTGGCTGGCGGGCGCGGCCATGGGCGCGCTGTGGCAGGTCTGTGTGATCTTCGGTCTGCACTGGGGGCTGGTGCCGCTGATGATTAACAATATTGCGGTGCTGGGCCATGATTCCATGTTGCCCATGCTGCTGCCCGCCGTGTTTGGCCAGGTGGGCGCGGCGCTGGGCGTCTTCCTGCGTACCCGCGATGCGCGTCAGAAAATGCTGGCCGGTTCATCCGTTACGGCAGGGATCTTCGGTATCACCGAACCGGCCGTGTACGGCGTGAACCTGCCGCTACGTCGCCCGTTCATCATTGGCTGTGTGGCGGGCGCGATTGGCGGAGCTATTGTCGGCTTCAGCGAAACCCACGTTTACTCCTTCGGCTTCGCCAATATCTTTACCATCGCGCAGATGATCCCGCCGGGCGGGGTAGATGCCACGCTGTGGGGCGGCATTATCGGTACGCTGGTGGCGCTGGTTCTGAGCTGCGTGCTGACGCTGGCGGCAGGCATGCCCGGGCGCACGATGCCGGATGCCGTGGTGCCCGCCGCCGTCGGCGATGACGATGTGCTCTCACCAATGACGGGTACGGTTCTGGCGCTTGACCAGGTACCGGATACCACCTTTGCCAGCGGCCTGCTGGGTAACGGTGCCGCCATCATTCCCTCCGATAACAAGGTTATCTCGCCGTTTGCCGGTGAAGTAGCCTCTCTGTTCCAGACTAAACATGCCATCGGTTTGCTCAGCAACAGCGGCATCGAAGTGTTAATTCATGTAGGCATCGACACCGTCAAGCTCGACGGCAAGCCATTTACCGCCCACGTGAAGGTGGGCGACAAAGTGCAGCCGGGTGATCTGCTGCTGGAGTTTGACCGTCAGGCGATTATCGATGCCGGATATGACCTGGCAACCCCGATTATTATCAGTAATAGCGACGAGTATCGCGAGGTGGTGACCGTGGCGGCATCGTCCGTCAACGCCGGTGCGCCGTTACTCAGCGTAAGCCATCAATAACAGGAGAACGTGATGAAAACTTTCCCGGATGATTTTTTATGGGGCGGCGCGGTTGCTGCCAATCAGGTAGAAGGGGCCTACAGGGAGGATGGCAAAGGGCTGTCCACCTCAGACGTCCAGCCGCAGGGGGTTTTCGGCCCGGTGCTGGAGCGCGTCGCGGGCGACAGCGGCATTAAAGATGTCGCCATCGACTTCTATCACCGCTACCCGGAGGACATCAAACTGTTTGCCGAAATGGGCTTTAGCTGCCTGCGCGTCTCCATTGCCTGGACGCGCATTTTCCCGAACGGTGACGAACAGCAGCCCAATGAAGCGGGTCTGGCCTTTTACGACAAGTTGTTTGACGCGCTGGCCGCGCATAACATTACCCCGCTCGTCACGCTGTCGCATTATGAAATGCCGTGGGGGCTGGTGAAGCAGTACGGCGGTTGGGGCAACCGTCAGACTATCGGCTTCTTTGACCGCTATGCCCGTACCGTCTTTGCGCGCTACAAAGAGAAGGTGAAGCTGTGGCTCACCTTCAACGAGATCAACATGTCCCTGCACGCGCCGATGACCGGCGTGGGTCTGCCGGAAACCAGCAGCAAAAGCGAGGTGTATCAGGCTATCCACCATCAGCTGGTGGCCAGCGCGCTGGCCGTAAAAGCCTGCCACGACATCATCCCGGATGCGAAAATCGGCAACATGCTGTTGGGCGGCCTGATGTATCCGCTGACCTGCAAGCCGGAGGATGTGCTGGAAGCGCTACAGGAAAACCGCGCCTGGCAATTCTTTGGCGATGTGCAGTGCCGTGGCGCGTATCCGGGCTATATGTTGCGCTTCTTCCGCGATAACGGTATCGAGGTTGAGATAACCGATACTGACCGTGAGGCGTTAAAATCGACCATCGATTTTATCTCGTTCAGCTACTACATGACCGGGTGCGTCACCACCGATGAAGCGCTCAACCAGCAGGCGCGCGGCAATATCCTCAGCATGGTGCCGAACCCGCACCTTGCAAGCTCCGAATGGGGCTGGCAGATTGACCCGATCGGCCTGCGTACGCTGCTTAACGTGCTGTGGGATCGCTATCAGAAACCGCTGTTTATCGTGGAAAATGGCCTGGGTGCGAAGGACAAACCGGACGCTAACGGCGTGGTGCAGGATGACTATCGTATCAGCTACCTTAACGATCACCTGGTGCAGGTGTGTGAAGCTATTGATGATGGCGTTGAGGTGATGGGCTACACCAGTTGGGGGCCGATAGACCTGGTGAGCGCCTCTAAAGCCGAACTGTCCAAGCGCTACGGCTTTATTTATGTCGATCGTGATGACAGCGGAAACGGCACCTTAGCGCGTAGCCGCAAGAAGAGTTTTCACTGGTATAAAGAGGTGATTACCACGAAAGGCGCTTCGCTGAAAGCGTAATTGAACTGTGTTTGCCCGGTGAGTTACCGGGCAAACGGGTCAGAAAATCATTTTGAATACACCCGTCACCACCAACAGACCAATCAAAAATATAATCAAAATTACCCACAATAATATTTTCATTCGCTTCTCCTGCGTCTGTATGTCGTGAGTAAGTGTAGCAGTCAATTTATATCTTTCATGAATTCACTCAAATGATTCATTCATAACAAGAATAATTTTCCGTATGTGTAAATGTATGACAAATTGCAGATTGCCACGCGTTACTAAAAACAAGATGGGTTTCCAGCGTAATTTGCGCTTTTATTTTTCGAGTTTATGGCGTAATGAAACGTTTTCGTATTTTATCTCTGAGTGCTCCTCTGGTTTTATTGCTGGCAGCCTGCGCACCGGAACATGCCACGGTTTTCCCCATAAAAACGCAAGTGGCTGCGGCATCGGTTAAAACGGGGTTCAGTCATACCGAGTGGCCGAAAAATGAGTGGTGGAAAGACTATAACGATCCCGAGCTTAATGCGCTGATTGCAAAAGCCTTACAGGATGCGCCGGACATGCAAATTGCCCGCCAGCGTATTACGCTCGCCGAAGCTCAGGCAAAAGCCACCATGGCGGCTGACGGGCCGCAAATGGATTTTTCAGCGGATGTTGAACGCCAAAAAATGTCGGCGGAAGGGCTGATGGGGCCATTTGCTATTACCGATCCCGCCGCAGGGACCACCGGGCCATGGTACACCAACGGAACTTTTGGCCTGACCGCCGGCTGGGATCTCGATCTGTGGGGTAAAAATCGCGCGCTGGTGGAGGCCCGTATCGGCAAGGTCAACGCGCAAAAAGCGGAAATGGCGCAAACGCGTCAGTTGCTTGCCAGCAGCGTGGCGCGCCTCTACTGGCAGTGGCAAACGCAGGCTGCGGTGGGGGATATTCTTACGGAAATTAAACACCAGCAGGAAAGCATTATTGCTGTCGATCGCGAGCTGTATCAGCACGGGATCACCTCCTCTGTAGAAGGTGTCGAAACCGACATCAACGCCAGTAAAACGGAACAGCAGCTGGCAGAGGTGCGGGGCAAAATGAAAACCATAGAGGCGCGGCTGGACGCGCTGACTCATGCCTCCGCAATAACGCTCACGCGCCATGCGTTACCCAACGTCGACGCGGCGTTACCGACCACGCTGGGCTATGAGCTGCTCGCCCGTCGAGCGGATCTGCAGGAAGCGCACTGGTATATCGAATCCTCAATGAGCGAGGTGGATGCCGCCAGAGCCGCCTTCTACCCGGACATAAACCTGATGGCGTTTCTGCAGCAGGATGCGCTGCATCTGAGCGACCTGTTCCGCTCTTCCGCGCAGCAAATGGGCGTGACGGGCGGACTGACGCTCCCGATATTTGACAGCGGCAGGCTGAACGCCAGCCTGGATGTGGCCCAGGCGCAAAATAACCTTTCGGTTGCCAACTACAACAAAGCGGTGGTTGATGCGGTTAACCAGGTGGCGCGCACCGCCAGTGAAGTTGAAACCCTGGCGAGCAAAAACCAGCACCAGCAGCAGGTGGAGCATGATGCCGCACGCGTCGTGGCGCTGGCGCAGGCGCGTTTTCGTGCCGGAATTATTGCAGGCTCACGGGTCAGCGAAGCCAAAATACCGGCTCTTAAAGAACATCTTGCCGCCCTGACGCTGCAGGGGCAATATGTGGATGCCACGCTGCAACTCACCTCCGCGTTGGGTGGTGGCTACCACCATGGCTAAAATGGGTGGTTAACTATACTTACCTCTTTGTGGATTTACAGGAGGTGAGTATGACCCGAGTAGCGATTGTTACCGCATCGGATT
The DNA here is from genome assembly GCF_918797525.1 of unidentified bacterial endosymbiont. Lineage (NCBI taxonomy): Bacteria > unidentified bacterial endosymbiont. The sequence continues at coordinate 1,769,619 of NZ_OU963893.1, forward strand.
CCGGAATCGGCAAAACCACGGCGCTTATGCTGGCTGAGCGCGGGTTTGATATTGGCGTGACCTGGCATTCAGATGAAAAAGGCGCGCTGGAAACCTGTCGTGAAATTGAAGCACAGGGGCAGCGTGCAGAGGCTATCCAGCTGGATTTAAGTACCCTGCCGGAAGGGGCAAAGGCGATTAAAACCCTGATCGACCGTTTTGGTCAGCTAGACGTGCTGATTAATAATGCTGGCGCAATGACCAAAGCGCCTTTTCTGGATATGGCGTTTGACGACTGGCGGAACATTTTCACCGTTGACGTAGACGGCGCGTTTCTTTGCTCACAAATTGCCGCTCGCCAGATGGTGAGGCAGGGGAAAGGGGGGCGTATCGTGAATATCACCTCTGTCCATGAACACACGCCGCTGCCGGATGCCAGCGCTTACACCGCGGCTAAACATGCCTTGGGCGGGTTGACCAAATCCATGGCGCTGGAGCTGGTGAAGTACAATATCCTGGTTAACGCCGTTGCGCCCGGCGCTATTGCAACCCCGATGAACGATATGAATGACAGCGCAGTGAAGGCGGGCTCAATGCCGAACATCCCGCTGGCGAGGCCCGGGCACACCAGGGAGATTGCCAGCCTGGTGGCGTGGCTGTGTGACAGCGATGCCAGCTATACCACCGGACAATCGTTTATTATTGATGGCGGATTTATGCTGGCGAATCCGCAGTTTAAACCAGCCCAGTAGCGCAATTCCGCCTCCTCACCCCGGACCGTACACCTCTTTGGGGTGAGGGGGAGACGCTCAAACTCACTCCTCTCCACGCATCTTCTCCCGATACTTCAGCCACAGCCGCGCCGCAATCACCGCCGCTACCACCAGAATCAGCCACGCCCAGTGTTTAATATGCTGGTCAAGATGGTGCAGCCACGGGCCAATAACTTCTCCGCCCACATAGCCGAGCGTGGTGAAAATCAGCGCCCAGGCGATCGCGCCAAGGATATTCAGCGGCAGGAAAATTTTCGGTGATAACCGGCTCGCACCAATCAGTATCGGGCCGATAATGCGAAAACCGTACATAAAGCGGGTGCCAATGACAAACAGATAAGGATGACGCTGGATCAGCCTCTGGGCACGACGTATTTTCTTTTGATGCTTCGCGAACCGCTTAAGCAGCGCAGGGCCGAAGCGCAGCCCGAGAAAATAGAGCAACTGGTCGCCAATCATGCCGCCCAGCGCCACGGCAGCCACCACCAGCGGAAATGTGAGCAGCCCCTGATGCGCGGCGACACCGCCCAAAAGCGTGATAGTTTCGCCTTCTGCAACGCTGCCGATCACCAGCGCGGCGTATCCATATTGTTCAATAAGTCCATTAATATCCATTACGTCTTCATTTCCTCCCTTCGGATGCCTGGGTTAATCATATACCCCATAAATCAACCATGCGGTAATCAACGGAAATTTCCCACTGTACATAAAATAATCGAAAGTCTGGATTATACTTAGGCTATCGCTGACGGGCCGACAACAAGGGGGCGCTATGAACCATGTCTGGGGACTCTTATCCCATCCCGATCGTGAAATGCATGTCATTAAAAGCGAGAACGAAACGGTCGCGCATCACTACACGCATCACGTGCTGCTGATGGCAGCGGTGCCGGTGATTTGCGCGTTTATAGGCACCACCCAAATCGGCTGGAACTTTGGTGATGGCACCGTAATCCAGCTTTCGTGGCTAACGGGTTTATCCCTGGCTATTCTGTTTTATGGCGTCATGCTTGCCGGGGTGGCCGTGATGGGGCGCGTTATCTACTGGATGGCGCGTCACTACCCGCAACGCCCGTCACTTAATCGCTGCATGATCTTCGCCGGATATGTCGCCACCCCGCTGTTCTTAAGCGGTATTGTTGCGCTCTATCCCCTTGTCTGGTTATGTGCGCTAGTCGGCACCCTGGCGCTCTTTTACACCGGTTATCTGCTGTATCTGGGCGTACCAACCTTCCTCAATATTAACAAAGATGAGGGCCTCAGCTTCTCCGGTTCGACGCTCGCCATCGGCGTGCTGGTGCTGGAGGTGTTACTGGCGCTGACTGTTATTCTGTGGGGTTATGGTTACCGTCTCTTCTAAGCTCACTGCATTGTTGGCGTAAATGCCAGCAATGCAGCATCTGTTCACGATTATCCGCTGGCGACGCGGTACAGTGACCGCTATGATGCCTAAGCCAGCCTGTGTTTATCCACTGACGCAGGCGGTGTGCGTATAACGTGCGTGAATAATTATCAGAAGTCTCACCATGCTGAAATTCAGAGTCTCATTACTTAGCCTTGCGCTGATCCTTGGGAGCAGCGTTACCGCGCCCGCGTTGGCTAAAACGCCTGCGGCAACCCCCGCAGCTGCGCAGCCGCAAATTGCCTCCGGCAGCGCGATGATCGTTGATCTCAATACGAACAAAGTTGTCTACGCCAGCCATCCGGATCTGGTGCGCCCGATCGCCTCAATTACCAAATTAATGACCGCGATGGTCGTGCTTGATGCACGTCTGCCGCTGGACGAAAAACTTAACGTCGATATCAGCCACACGCCGGAGATGAAAGGGATCTATTCCCGCGTGCGTCTGAACAGTGAAATCAGCCGCAAAAATATGCTGCTGCTGGCGCTTATGTCTTCCGAAAACCGCGCGGCAGCGAGCCTGGCGCATCATTATCCGGGCGGCTACAACGCATTTATTCGTGCGATGAATGCAAAAGCCAAATCGCTGGGAATGAACCATACCCGCTTCGTGGAGCCGACGGGTCTGTCGATTGACAACGTTTCAACGGCGCGGGATTTGACGAAGATGCTGATTGCCAGCAAACAGTATCCGCTGATTGGCCAGCTCAGCACCACGCGTGAGGAGATGGCAACCTTTGCGAAGCCGGTTTATACGCTGCCGTTCCGTAATACCAACCATCTGGTGTACCGCGAGAACTGGAATATCCAGTTAACCAAAACCGGATTTACCAATGCGGCGGGTCACTGCCTGGTGATGCGCACCGTTTTCAACGGTAAGCCGGTGGCGCTGGTGGTAATGGATGCGTTTGGAAAATATACCCATTTCGCGGATGCAAGCCGCCTGCGCACCTGGATTGAAACCGGGAAAGTGCAGCCTGTTCCGGCTGCCGCGCTGAGTTATAAAAAGCAAAAAGCACAACAGATGGCAACCGCGCAAAACGATTGATCTGTTATGCTTATTCCGGCAGCGTCCAGTCACCATCGTTGAGTGGGCGCTGCATAATTAACGTATCCCGCCAGTCACCTTTTTTATAACCCACGCTGCGTAACTGACCTACCACCTCAAATCCGTGCTTTTTATGCAGCCGTAAAGATCCGGCGTTATTGTTTCCATCTCCCACCACGGCAATTATCTGTCGCTATGGGCCTTGCTCGCAGCGCTTAACAATCTCTTAGATTTGGCTGTATGATTTAATCAGGCGCTTGCGTATTGTGCTGCTCCGTTTCCACGCTCTCTTTCCAGTATTTATTCCGCGTTGTCTTGCCAATACCGGGGTTCATGCAGTTTGTGGGGTCATTTTCGCGATAAAACTGCTTAAGTGTCTCCGGTGCTTTATACAGATGACCAACGTTATGTTCCGCAGGGTATTGCGCGCCACGCGCGTGCAGCAGGGCCAGCATCTGCTCTTTGAGCGCATGCGGGTCGACCCCTTTTTTGACAATATAATCCTGATGGAAGACATAACACATAAAGTGGCCGTAATAGAGCTTGTGTACCAGCTTGCTGTCAATCTCCGGCGGCAGATGCTCAAACCATTCGCTGTCGTTACGACGCAGGGCAATGTCCAGCGCCAGAATATCTTCCACCTCCCCGGCATGAACGGCCTGGTAACGAATCGCGGCGCCCGCAGCGGCGAAACGGTGCAGGAACGCCTTGCTCCCCTCTTCAGGCGTACAGGCAAAGAAATCCCCGTCGGCGGTTTTGAAAAATTGGTCAAGCCAGGTCTGTGCTTCCGCTATGCCATCCCCGGCCATTTTCAACAGCAGATGGTGTTCATACTTATCGCGCCAGGTTTTCATACGCTCCGGTAAATGCGCCGGGAAGACGTTGCTCAGTTTCTGCATAAAGCGATCGGTGAAGTGCGGCCTGAACAGCGACACTTTTTCGAGCATCGCGTCGGTGCGGCCTTTCATGGCGAAGAAGACCGGCATTTTATCGGTGCCGAGCTTGTCGATCATCAGAAAGGTGTCTTTGCCGTAGCGTTCTGCAATATCGTAGATATCACGGTGCATATATTCACCCGCCACCGGCAGATGCGTGAATTCGCCCAGAATATGGCGACGAAGTTCAGTCAGCACCTCGGGCTGGTTAGTGCCAATATAAAAGACCTGCTGTTTTTTTTGTGCCGGGAAGGTATCAAGGCGCACCGCAAAGACGGCGAGTTTACCCGCACAGCCGGACGATTCAAACAGACGGTCCGGGTCGGCGTTATAGCGGGCTGGCGTGTCTGCCTCAATGTCACGCACGCGGGTAATGTAGTCGTGATCGTGTGCGTGACGGCCATCGTGTTGGACGTCGGCGTCTTTGACACGATCGTCGTCAAGCTTACTCAGGATCTGCTCAGGCGTCACGCCCAGATCAATACCCAGATGGTTAACCAGCATCAGCTTGCCGTTTTCATCGATCCGGGCGTAAAGCGACATTTCGGTATACGCAGGTCCACGCTGAACCAGCGAGCCGCCGGAGTTATTACAAATACCGCCAATCACCGAGGCGCCAATACAGGAGGAGCCAATCACCGAATGCGGTTCGCGTCCCAGCGGCCTGAGCGCTTTTTCCAGCGAGTAGAGCGTGGTGCCGGGGAAGGCGAGCACCTGTTCCCCTTTGCCCAGCAGATGAAGCTTATCGAGGCGCAGGGTGCTGATTATCACGATGTCACGATCGTAATCGTTGCCGTTTGGCGTTGAGCCTTCGGTCAGCCCGGTATTCGCCGCCTGCATAAGAATAATTTTGTCGGCGGCAACGCAGGCGCTTAACACACGCCACAGTTCGAGCAGCGTGCCGGGGAAAACCACCGCCAGCGCATCGCCCTGACCGGAGCGAAACCCCTTACGGTAGCGAGCGGTTTTGGCCGGGTCGGTAAGCAGGTGAGAGTGACCAACCAGGCGCGACAGTTCGTTAATAAAGGTATTGTTATCGTCAGTTCGAACAGAAGACATCTTCCACTCCTTGTGGTGGGGCTAATTTCTCGCTGTAAAGCATAGCGCGATTAACCATTAAGCGGTCGGGTATTCACCAGAAAAATCAGAGAATAACCCTGCAACGTTCAGAGGGTTTGTGGCACACTGCGCTTTTCGCACGGTCTGGCCGCGTGCTTCCGGCGGTTATTGATGAGAGAGTAAAACAACATGAAATGGCTATGTTCTGTAGGTGTTGCCGTCAGCCTGGCGCTGCAACCTGCGCTGGCAAATGATCTGTTTGGTAATCACCCGCTCACGCCTGAAGCCCGCGACGCGTTTGTCACGGATTTGCTGAAGAAAATGACGGTCGATGAGAAAATTGGCCAGTTACGTCTTATCAGCGTCGGCCCGGATAACCCGAAAGAGGCCATCCGCGAGATGATTAAAGGTAGCCAGGTTGGGGCGATTTTTAACACCGTCACCCGCCAGGATATCCGCACAATGCAGGATCAGGCGATGGAACTCAGCCGCCTGAAAATTCCGCTGTTCTTCGCCTATGACGTGCTGCACGGTCAGCGTACCGTTTTCCCGATAAGCCTCGGATTAGCCTCTTCCTTTAACCTTGATGCGGTCAACACGGTCGGGCGCATCTCTGCCTATGAAGCGGCGGACGATGGTCTGAACATGACCTGGGCGCCGATGGTGGATGTGTCGCGCGATCCGCGCTGGGGCCGTGCCTCGGAAGGTTTTGGCGAGGACACGTATTTAACCGCCACAATGGGGAAAACCATGGTGGAAGCGATGCAGGGTAAAAGCCCGGCGGATCGCTACTCGGTGATGACCAGCGTCAAACACTTCGCGGCCTACGGTGCTGTCGAAGGAGGTAAAGAGTACAACACCGTCGACATGAGCCCGCAGCGTCTGTTCAACGACTACATGCCGCCGTATAAAGCGGGCCTGGATGCGGGTAGCGGCGCGGTAATGGTGGCGCTGAACTCGTTGAATGGCACCCCGGCCACCTCAGACGCCTGGCTGCTGAAAGAGGTCCTGCGCAACCAGTGGGGCTTCAAAGGCATTACCGTTTCTGACCACGGCGCGATTAAAGAGCTCATCAAACACGGTACGGCTTCCGACCCGGAAGACGCGGTGCGCGTGGCGCTCAAGTCCGGCATCAACATGAGCATGAGCGACGAATACTACAGTAAATACCTGCCGGGGCTGGTGAAGAGCGGCAAGGTCACAATGGCGGAACTGGACGATGCAGCGCGCCACGTGCTGAACGTGAAATATGACATGGGGCTGTTCAACGATCCATACAGCCACCTCGGCGCGAAGGAGACCGACCCGGTAGACACCAACGCGGAAAGCCGTCTGCACCGCAAAGAAGCCCGTGACGTCGCGCGTGAAAGCCTGGTGCTGTTGAAAAACCGCCTTGAAACACTGCCGCTGAAAAAAACCGGCACTATTGCGGTGGTCGGCCCGCTGGCCGACAGCAAGCGTGACGTGATGGGAAGCTGGTCCGCCGCGGGCGTAGCCGATCAGTCCGTGACGGTTCTTACCGGCATTAAAGACGCCGTGGGTGAAAACGCCAACGTGGTGTACGCCAAAGGGGCGAACGTGACTGACGACAACGATATCGTCACCTTCCTCAATCAGTATGAAGAGGCGGTAAAGGTCGATTCGCGCTCGCCGAAAGAGATGATCGATGAAGCCGTGAAGGCGGCAAAACGGTCCGACGTGGTGGTGGCGGTGGTGGGGGAAGCGCAGGGCATGGCGCATGAAGCTTCCAGCCGTACCGATATCACCATTCCGCAAAGCCAGCGCGACCTGATTGCCGCCCTGAAAGCAACCGGTAAGCCGCTGGTGCTGGTGCTCATGAACGGCCGTCCGCTGGCGCTAGTGAAAGAAGACCAGCAGGCTGATGCCCTCCTTGAAACCTGGTTTGCGGGTACCGAAGGGGGCAATGCTATTGCCGACGTGCTGTTTGGTGATTACAACCCGTCCGGCAAGCTGCCTATGTCCTTCCCGCGCTCTGTCGGGCAGATCCCGGTGTATTACAGCCACCTGAACACTGGTCGTCCGTATAATGCCGACAAGCCGAACAAATATACCTCACGCTATTTCGATGAAGCCAACGGCCCGCTGTATCCCTTCGGTTATGGCCTGAGCTACACCACCTTTACGGTCTCTGAGGTGAAACTGTCCTCGCCGACAATGAAACGTGATGGCAAAGTGACCGCCAGCGTTGAGGTAACCAACACCGGTAAACGCGAAGGGGCAACGGTCATTCAACTGTACGTTCAGGACGTGACGGCCTCAATGAGCCGCCCGGTGAAACAACTGCGAGGCTTTGATAAGGTCAACCTCAAGCCGGGCGAAAGCAAAACCGTCAGTTTCCCGATTGACGTGGACGCGCTCAAATTCTGGAACCAGCAGATGAAATACGACGCCGAGCCAGGCACGTTTAACGTCTTTATCGGCGTGGACTCAGCCCGCGTCAACAAGGGCGTGTTCGAGCTGCTTTAACGTTTTTCTCCTGCATCCCCCGGTTAGGGGGGGGCATCCTGCCTTCGACTAAAAACGCATTTTGGCGGTTGATGCCGCCGTTTTAAGCTACGCTTTTCTCTCAAGCCTCTGAAAAAGGCGACAAAAAGAATGAGGAAGACGGAATGACCAGGGCAAAGGGGATAGTGGGATCGGCGATGTTACTGGCAGCGCTGAGCCTGCCGCTTCAGGCGGCTGAGCCAGTTAAAGTGGGCTCCAAAATTGATACCGAAGGGGCGTTACTCGGCAATATTATTTTGCAGGTGCTGGAAAGCCACGGCGTTAAAACAGTCAATAAAGTTCAGCTTGGCACCACCCCCGTGGTGCGCGGGGCCATGACCTCCGGCGAGCTGGATATCTACCCGGAATATACCGGCAACGGGGCATTCTTCTTTAAACAAGAAAACGATCCGGCATGGAAAAACGCCAAAGCCGGATACGAAAAAGTCAAAAAACTGGACGCAGAACAGAACAAGCTTGTCTGGTTAACCCCTGCACCGGCCAATAACACCTGGACCATCGCGGTGCGTAAAGATGTGGCAGAAAAAGGCAAGCTGACCTCGCTTGAGGATCTTAGCCGTTATCTGAAAGAGAAGGGGGATTTTAAGCTCGCGGCATCCGCTGAGTTTATTGAACGTCCGGACGCGTTGCCCGCTTTCGAGAAAGCCTACAATTTCAAACTCGACCAGGCACAGCTTCTCTCTCTGGCGGGCGGTGATACGGCGGTAACCATCAAAGCGGCGGCGCAGCAAACGTCTGGCGTTAACGCAGCGATGGCCTACGGCACCGACGGCCCGGTGGCGGCGCTGGGGCTGCAGACCTTAACCGACCCGAAAGGCGTTCAGCCGATCTATGCGCCTGCGCCAGTGGTGCGTGAAGCGGTGCTGCAAGCCTACCCGGATCTCGCCGAGTGGCTCAAACCGGTCTTTGAAAAACTGGACGAAAAAACGCTGCAACAGCTGAATGCCAGCATCGCCGTTGAGGGACTGGATGCCAAAAAAGTGGCGGCTGATTTCCTGAAACAACAAGGGCTAGTGAAGTAACGGGACAGGGCTGTGCCAATAAAATGTCATAACCGCGTACTGCTGCTGTTAGCCTGTGTGGCTATCGCGGCGGTCGCGTTACCTTATGTGAATGTCGCCCCAAACCGGCTGATGTCGGGTGAAGCGCGCACGCTCTGGCAGGTCTGGCCGTTTACGCCGCTGGTGCTGGCCGGGGCGCTGGGTGCGCTCGTCATACTCTCATTCTGGCAAAACCGCGTGGCGCACTGGTCAACGCTTATCCTTTGTGAAGGGCTTTTCATTGTGCTGTTCTGGAGTGCCGGGCAGGCTGCAACGCAAATAGCTGCTGCAGAAAGCCCGCTGGCGCGAACCTCCATTGGCGGCGGCCTGTGGCTCTGGCTGGCGCTGTGTTTGCTGGCCTGCAGCGACGCCATTCGCCGCCTGATACCTTCATCCTCCTGGCGCTGGCTACTCAATGCGCAGATTGGGTGTATCCCGGTCTTACTGCTGTTCGGCGGGCAACTCGACAGCCTGTCGTTGTTAAAAGAGTATGCCAATCGTCAGGAGGTGTTTAATGATGCGCTGGCGCAACATCTGACGATCCTCCTGGGCACGCTCTTTCCGGCATTACTGCTGGGCGTGCCTCTCGGGATGTGGTGTTATCGTCACCCTGCACGCCAGGGGGCGGTGTTTGCAGTGCTTAACGTCATTCAGACCATTCCTTCCGTGGCCTTATTTGGCCTGCTGATTGCCCCCCTGGCGGGGATGGTGAAAGCGTATCCTGCGCTGGCAACGCTAGGGATTGCCGGTACCGGATTAACGCCTGCCCTTATTGCGCTGGTGTTATATGCCCTCCTGCCGCTGGTGCGCGGCGTGGTGGCGGGCTTAAGCCAGGTGTCACTGGATGTGCTAGAAAGCGCCCACGCGATGGGGATGAGCGTGCGGCAATGTTTCTGGAAAATACAGCTTCCACTCGCGCTGCCGTTGCTATTGCGCAGTCTGCGGGTTGTGGCTGTACAAACCGTTGGCATGGCGGTGATTGCGGCACTGATTGGCGCGGGCGGCTTTGGTGCGCTGGTCTTTCAGGGGCTGCTCAGCAGCGCGCTGGACCTGGTGTTACTGGGCGTGATCCCAACTATTGCGCTGGCGGTGGTCATCGATGCGCTGTTTGCCTTATGGCTCGCGTTACTCAGGAGAAGAGCCAATGATTGAATTTCACGATGTCAGTAAAACCTTTGCCGGTCGACCGGCGGCCAGCCACCTCAATTTACACTTTGCCGAGGGGGCCTTCTCGGTACTGATCGGCACTTCGGGGTCGGGGAAATCCACCACCCTGAAGATGATTAACCGCCTGGTGGAACACGACAGCGGCGAGATCCGCTTTGCCGGAGAAGAGATCCGAAGCCTGCCGGTGCTGGAGTTACGTCGTCGGATGGGGTATGCCATTCAGTCTATCGGCCTGTTTCCCCACTGGACGGTAGCGCAGAATATCGCCACCGTGCTGCAGCTGGAGAAACGGTCGCGGGCAAAAATAAATGCGCGGGTAGATGAGCTCATGGCGCTGCTGGGGTTAGATCCACAGCTACGCGAGCGTTATCCGCATCAGCTTTCCGGCGGGCAACAGCAGCGGGTCGGCGTGGCGCGAGCGCTTGCAGCCAACCCGCAGGTGTTATTGATGGATGAACCCTTTGGCGCACTGGATCCGGTCACGCGCGGGGCGCTGCAAACGGAAATGACCCGTATACATCGCATTCTGGGGCGCACGATAATCCTTGTGACCCACGATATTGACGAAGCGCTGCGCCTCGCTGACCATCTGGTGTTGATGGACAGCGGCGAAGTGGTGCAACAGGGCACGCCCCTGCAACTGTTGACCCGACCGGAGAACGACTTTGTGCGTCAATTTTTTGGCCGCAGCGAGCTGGGCGTCAGGCTGCTCTCGTTGCGCACTGTCAGCGACTATATGCGCCGACAGGATGCTCAACTGAGCGGTGAGCCGTTACAGGAGCAGATGAGCCTGCGGGATGCGCTGTCTGCGTTTGTCGCGCGCCAGTGCGAAATACTGCCCGTGGTGGATGCCAGTGGGGCGCAGTGCGGTACATTGCACTTTCGCGATCTGCTGGCCGGGGAGGTCACGCGTGAAAGTCATCCGTGATCCGTTGCTCTGGCTGGCAGGGCTTTTTGTTGCCTTACTGCTACTGATGCCGCACAGCGCGGGGCTGTTTAGCGCGCTCTTTCCTGGGCTGCCGCGCCCGGTTTATCAGCAGGAAAGTTTTATCAATCTCGCTCTGGCGCACCTGTGGCTGGTGGCGCTCTCAAGCGTGGTAGCGATTGTGCTGGGCGTGGGGGCGGGTATTGCCGTCACCCGGCCCTGGGGCCGGGAATTTCGTCCGCTGGTCGAAACCATTGCGGCGATAGGCCAGACTTTCCCGCCGGTGGCCGTGCTGGCGATTGCGGTACCGGCGATCGGTTTTGGTCAACAACCGGCGATTATTGCGCTGATTTTATATGGCGTGTTGCCGATCCTGCAGGGCACCCTGGCCGGAATAGCGGCCGTACCGGCGTCGGTATTGAGCGTTGCGCAAGGGGTGGGAATGAGCAGCGTACAGCGGCTACGCAAGATTGAACTGCCATTAGCCGCGCCGGTAATCATCGCCGGGATCCGCACGTCGGTTATCGTTAACATCGGGACAGCGACCATCGCCTCGACGGTAGGGGCGAGTACCCTGGGCACGCCGATCATTATCGGCTTAAGCGGATTTAACACGGCGTATATTATTCAGGGCGCGGTACTGGTGGCGCTGGCAGCGATCGTGATTGACCGCCTGTTTGAACGTCTGTCCCGCTACCTCAGCCGACACCGCCGCGAACAATAAACGAGTACCCTGCCAGCATCACGCCGCCGATACCGCTTACGGCCATCAGGACAAAAAGGGTAATTACAGCCAGTTTGGTTGCCTTCATCATGTGCTCCTGTTGTTAACGGAACAATTATACGGTGAAGCGCAACTGTTAATGAACCATTAAATGCCGTTACGGCTCATTGGGGCCGGGCGGATAAACGCGATACCTGGCAAAAGATGTGATGGCGGGCACGATTTACAGCTTTTCTGAAGCGCTTCAAAGAAAGTTAACCGCCATCAGTGTATGTTACGCGTTTTTAGAATGTGCGGTTTTGGCGTATGTACGAGTTTAATCTGGTGCTATTGCTGCTTCAGCAAATGTGTGTGTTCCTTGTCATCGCCTGGTTGATGAGTAAAACGCGCCTGTTCATCCCGCTGATGCAAGTAACGGTACGTCTGCCGCACAAGCTGCTTTGCTACGTCACGTTCTCGATTTTCTGTATTCTCGGCACCTATTTTGGTCTTCATATTGAGGACTCTATCGCTAACACGCGCGCCATTGGCGCGGTGATGGGCGGGTTGCTGGGTGGCCCCGTTGTGGGCGGGCTTGTCGGGTTAACCGGTGGCCTGCATCGCTATTCGATGGGCGGTATGACGGCGCTAAGCTGCATGATATCGACGATCGTCGAAGGGTTGCTTGGCGGTCTGGTTCACAGCTACATGATCAAGCGTGGCCGCCCTGACAAAGTCTTTAGTCCACTCACCGCAGGGGCTATTACCTGCGTTGCCGAAATGGCCCAGATGGCGATAATCCTGCTCATTGCCCGTCCGTTCGACGATGCGCTGCACCTGGTCAGCAGCATCGCCGCCCCGATGATGGTCACCAACACCGTGGGCGCCGCGCTGTTCATGCGTATTTTGCTCGACAAGCGCGCCATGCTGGAGAAATACACGTCGGCGTTTTCCGCTACGGCGCTGAAGGTCGCCGCCTCAACCGAGGGGATCCTGCGCCAGGGGTTCAATGAAGAAAACAGCATGAAGGTGGCTCAGGTGCTCTATAAAGAGCTGGACATAGGCGCGGTGGCCATTACCGATCGCGAACGGCTGCTGGCGTTTACCGGCACCGGAGACGATCACCATTTGCCGGGTAAACCGATCTCCTCAACCTATACTCTGCGCGCCATCGAAACGGGGGCAGTGGTCTATGCCGACGGTAACGAGCTGCCTTACCGCTGCTCGCTGCATCCGCAGTGCAAGCTTGGCTCAACGCTGGTCATTCCGCTGCGCGGGGAAAATCAGCGGGTGATGGGCACCATCAAGCTATATGAAGCCAAAAACCGTCTTTTCAGCTCCATTAACCGCACGCTGGGGGAGGGGATCGCGCAGTTACTGTCCGCGCAGATCCTGGCGGGGCAATATGAGCGTCAGAAAGCCCTGCTCACGCAGTCGGAGATCAAACTTTTGCATGCCCAGGTGAACCCGCACTTTCTGTTTAATGCTCTTAATACGCTGAAGGCGGTGATCCGCCGCGACAGTGATCAGGCCGCGCAGCTGGTGCAGTTCCTGTCGACCTTTTTTCGCAAGAACCTCAAACGGCCGTCGGAAATTGTCACCCTGGCCGATGAGATAGAGCACGTAAACGCCTATCTGCAGATTGAGCTGGCGCGTTTTCAGTCACGCCTGCAGGTCTCGTTATCCGTACCTGATGACCTGGCGTGTCAGCATCTTCCGGCCTTTACCCTGCAGCCTATTGTAGAAAACGCCATTAAACACGGCACCTCTCAACTGCTGGGGGCGGGAGAGGTGACGATTTCCGCCAGTCGGTTCAACCATCATCTGGTGCTGAACATTGAAGATAACGCCGGGCTATACGTCCCTTCCACCACCGGGGGGCTGGGGATGAGCCTGGTGGATAAACGTCTGCGCGCCCACTTTGGCGATGACTGCGGGATAACCGTTGCCTGTGAGCCAGACCGCTACACCCGTATCACGCTACGACTGCCGCTGGAGGAAAATGCATGCTGAAAGTGCTGATTGTTGACGATGAGCCGCTGGCCCGGGAAAACCTGCGCGTGCTGTTGCAGGAACAACGTGATATCGAGGTGGCAGGCGAATGTGAAAATGCCGTTGAGGCGATTGGCGCGGTGCACAAGCTCCGCCCGGACGTGCTGTTTCTTGATATCCAGATGCCGCGCATCAGTGGGCTGGAGATGGTCGGGATGCTCGACCCGGAACATCGTCCCTGGATCGTTTTTCTGACGGCGTACGACGAATATGCGGTCAAAGCCTTCGAAGAGAACGCCTTTGATTATCTGCTAAAGCCGATTGAAGAGCCGCGGCTGGAAAAGACGCTCGCCCGTTTACGTCAGGAGCGAACGGTACAGGATGTCTCCCGCTTGCCGGAAAACCAGCAGCCGCTGAAATTTATCCCCTGCACCGGTCACAGCCGAATTTATCTTCTGCAAATGGATGATGTGGCTTTTGTCAGTAGCCGCCTGAGCGGGGTATTTGTCACCAGTGCGCAAGGTAACGAAGGCTTTACCGAGCTGACGCTGCGCACGCTGGAGAGCCGCACGCCGCTTGTCCGCTGCCATCGTCAGTATCTGGTGAACATGGCGCACCTGAAAGAGATCCGCCTGGAAGATAATGGCCAGGCCGAGCTGGTGCTGCGTGCCGGACAGACGGTGCCCGTTAGCCGTCGTTATCTGAAGAGTTTGAAAGAGGCGATTGGCCTGTAAAACTGGTACACTGCGCGCCATTGCTTCACCGACATTTGAAGGCTCTATGCTTAGTAATGATATTCTTCGTAGCCTGCGCTACACCCTGAAGGCCAATAACAACGACATGGTGCGCATACTTGCGCTTGCCGATATGGAAGCCACCGCTGCCGGTTTCGACACCTGGATGACGAAAGAAGATGAAGAGGGGTTTGTTCGCTGCCCGGATATCATTCTGTCTGGCTTTCTGAACGGTCTTATCTACGATAAGCGCGGTAAAGATGAGTCTGCGCCGGAGCTGGCGCTTGAGCGCCGGGTGAATAACAACACGGTGTTGAAAAAGCTGCGTATCGCATTTTCGCTGAAAACCGAGGATATCCTGGCAATTATGATCGGGCAGAATTACCGCGTGTCGGTGCCGGAAATCACCGCCATGATGCGTGCGCCGGATCACAAAAACTACCGCGAGTGCGGCGACCAGTTTTTGCGTAATTTCCTGCGCGGGTTGACGCACCGGGTGCATCACCCGAAAGCTTAAAAAAAGCCGGAGAATGTCTCCGGCTTTTTTGTTATTTCACCTGCTGACCCGGCTTCGCGCCTTCATCAGGGCTTAACAGGAAGATATCTTTCCCGCCAGGGCCTGCGGCCATCACCATCCCTTCTGAGATACCGAAGCGCATTTTACGCGGCGCCAGGTTAGCGACCATCACGGTCTGACGACCAATCAGCACCTGCGGGTCCGGGTAGGCAGCACGGATGCCGGAGAAGACGTTGCGTTTCTCACCGCCGAGATCCAGCGTCAGGCGCAGCAGTTTGTCAGAGCCTTCCACCCATTCCGCGTTTTCGATCAGCGCTACGCGCAGATCCACTTTGGCGAAATCATCAAAGGTGATGGTGTCCTGAATCGGATCGTCAGCCAGCGGGCCAGTAACCGGCGCCGCGGCGGCTTTAACTTCTTCTTTCGACGCTTCCACCAGCGCTTCAACCTGTTTCATCTCAATGCGGTTGTACAGGGCTTTAAAGGTGTTCACCTTGTGGCCGAGCAGCGGCTGCGCGATGGCATCCCAGGTCAGCTCGGTATTCAGGAACGCTTCGGCGCGTACGGTAAGCTGCGGCAGAACCGGTTTAAGATACGTCATCAGCACGCGGAACAGGTTAATACCCATGGAGCAGATGGCCTGCAGGTCCGCGTCGCGACCTTCCTGTTTAGCGACAACCCACGGCGCCTGCTCGTCGACATAGCGGTTAGCCAGGTCTGCCAGGGCCATGATTTCACGTACCGCTTTGCCAAACTCACGCGCTTCCCACGCGTCGCCAATGGCGGCTGCCGCGTCGGTGAAGGTTTTGTACAGCGCAGGATCGGCCAGCTCAGCCGCCATCACGCCGTCAAAACGCTTAGCGATAAAGCCCGCGTTACGGGAGGCCAGGTTCACCACTTTGTTGACGATGTCCGCGTTTACGCGCTGGACAAAATCTTCCAGGTTCAGGTCGATATCGTCGATACGCGAAGAGAGCTTCGCCGTGTAGTAGTAGCGCAGGCTGTCGGCGTCGAAGTGGTTCAGCCAGGTGCTGGCTTTGATGAAGGTGCCGCGAGATTTTGACATCTTCGCGCCATTCACCGTCACATAGCCGTGCACAAACAGATTGGTTGGCTTGCGGAAGTTGCTGCCTTCCAGCATCGCTGGCCAGAACAGGCTGTGGAAGTAAACAATATCTTTACCGATGAAATGATACAGCCCGGCGTCGGAATCTTTCTTCCAGTATTCATCGAAGCTAACGGTGTCGCCACGTTTGTCGCACAGGTTCTTGAAAGAGCCCATATAGCCGATTGGCGCGTCCAGCCAGACGTAGAAATATTTGCCCGGCGCGTCAGGGATTTCAAAGCCGAAATACGGCGCGTCGCGGGAGATATCCCACTGCTGCAGCCCGGATTCGAACCACTCCTGCATTTTGTTGGCCACTTGCTCCTGCAGCGCGCCGCTGCGCGTCCACGTCTGCAGCATTTCGCTAAACGACGGCAGGTCAAAGAAGAAGTGCTCAGAGTCACGCATCTCTGGCGTTGCGCCGGAAACCACGGATTTTGGCTCAATAAGCTCGGTCGGGCTGTAGGTCGCGCCGCACACTTCACAGTTATCGCCGTACTGGTCCGGGGATTTACATTTCGGGCAGGTGCCTTTGACGAAACGGTCCGGCAGGAACATGCCTTTTTCCGGATCGTACAACTGAGAGATGGTACGATTTTTAATAAAACCGTTCTCTTTCAGACGACCATAAATCAGCTCGGACAACTGACGGTTCTCTTCGCTGTGGGTCGAGTGATAGTTGTCGTAGCTGATGTCAAAGCCAGCAAAATCGGTCTGATGCTCCTGACTCATTTCGGCAATCATCTGCTCCGGGGAACTCCCCAGTTGCTGAGCTTTCAGCATAATAGGCGTGCCGTGGGCATCGTCCGCACAGATGAAGTTAACCTCGTGGCCGCGCATTCGCTGGTAACGGACCCAGACATCAGCCTGGATATGCTCCAGCATGTGGCCGAGGTGGATTGAGCCGTTGGCGTACGGCAGTGCGCACGTTACCAGAATTTTTTTCGCGACTTGAGTCATAGTAGGCATTACTTCTTTTAACTGTGAAAAGGGCTTTCGATATTACCAAAAGGGGCATTATTAAGTAAGCACAAACCACGGCCTTTCAGGTAAACTTGTTCATCTAAGGTCTTATTCACAAGAACAAAGGAGTCGGGATGAGTTCTCAATCCCAGGCCAAATCGCCGGAAGCCTTACGAGCAATGGTCGCCGGGACGCTGTCTAATTTTCAGCATCCAACCCTGAAGCACAATCTCACCACGCTGAAAGCGTTACACCATGTGGCGTGGCTCGACGATACGCTGCACATTGAACTGCACATGCCGTTTGTGTGGAGCAGCGCATTTGACGAACTGAAAGAGCAAACCAGTTCAGAGCTTCTGCGCATTATCGGCGCAAAAGCCATCGACTGGAAGCTGAGCCACAGCATCGCCACGCTTAAGCGCGTAAAAAACCAGCCGGGCGTTAACGGTGTGAAAAACATCATTGCCGTAAGCTCGGGTAAGGGCGGCGTGGGTAAATCCTCCACGGCGGTTAACCTGGCGCTGGCGCTGGCTGCCGAAGGGGCGAAGGTCGGTATTCTGGATGCGGATATTTACGGCCCGTCCATTCCGAACATGCTGGGGGCGGTAAACGAGCGTCCAACCTCGCCGGATGGTACCCGTATGGCGCCGATTGTGGCGCACGGTCTGGCGACCAACTCGATTGGTTATCTGGTCACCGATGATAACGCCATGGTATGGCGCGGCCCGATGGCCAGCAAGGCGCTGTTGCAGATGCTGCAGGAGACCCTGTGGCCAGAGCTGGATTATCTGGTGCTGGACATGCCGCCGGGCACCGGTGACATTCAGCTGACGCTGGCGCAGAACATCCCGGTTACGGGCGCTGTTGTGGTCACTACGCCGCAGGATATCGCGCTGATCGACGCTAAAAAAGGCATCGTGATGTTCGAGAAAGTGGACGTGCCGGTGCTTGGCATCGTTGAGAACATGAGCATGCACATCTGTAGCAACTGTGGTCACCATGAGCCTGTCTTCGGTACCGGTGGTGCAGAGAAACTGGCCGTGCAGTATCACACCCAACTGCTGGGTCAGATGCCGCTGCACATCTCCTTGCGCGAGGATCTGGATAGCGGTAAACCCACGGTTGTTAGCCGTCCGGAAAGTGAATTTGCCCGACGGTATCGTCAACTGGCGGGGCGCGTCGCAGCGCAACTCTACTGGCAGGGCGACGTCATCCCGAGCGAAATCGCCTTCCGCGCGGTGTAAGTAAGCACGCCGGGCAGGCTATGCGCACTGCCTGGCGTGAATCTCATCAGCCACCCAACAAGTATGACTTCCTTTCGACCCTCTTCCCTTCTTTCGGCATCTCAAATTAAATAGTAAAAGCTTATTACCTTTGGGGGTATTTTTTAGGAATTTTAAAAAATGAAAAAATCTGAAAAATTTACCCCGTGTGTATTTTTAAATTTAGGGTGTGATATGTTTGCTTTTTAAGTGGCAGGCCTGATGATGCAATGTTAATACAGCTTTGCTGTATTGCATTGTATGGCGCTGTTTTTTTGCTACGAGGGGGAAACTATTTACTTAACGTACGTGCTTTGCACCAGGGCAAGGGCCACGTTTTATAATCTACCCAATCGGGAAATATCCGATAACTGTATTTCAATGGAAAATGAAATTAATAAAAACAGCGTTGCTGATTTCAGTATTTTTTTTAACGAGCTGCCAGCTTGCGCCGGGCCAGCATTTATCGGCATCCGGCAAAAATAAGCCCACTGTCCCTGATAGCCAGTTTGATCTCAATAAGATGGTCGATATCTATCCTCTCACACCTTCTGTTATTGAAAATCTGCGTCCGGCCCCGGTGAAGTCTCAGATAAATCCTGGCCTGGACGAGCAGGCAAAACAGTGGGAATACCGCATTGGCCCGGGAGATGTGTTGATGATTACCGTCTGGGATCATCCCGAGTTAACGACGCCAGCGGGACAATATCGTAGCGCCAGTGATACCGGCAACTGGGTTGGTGCAGACGGCACCGTATTTTATCCGTACGTCGGGAAACTACACGTGGCGGGTAAAACGCTGGCCGAGGTGCGTGAGATTATTACCTCGCGACTGGACAAGGTGATTGAAAGCCCTCAGGTGGATGTGAGCATTGCGGCATTCCGTTCGCAAAAAGTTTACGTAACGGGTGAGGTCGCTAAATCAGGTCAGCAACCCATCACTAATATTCCGCTTACGATAATGGATGCAATAAATGCCGCGGGCGGCCTGTCAGCCGATGCTGACTGGCGTAATGTAGTATTAACCCATGACGGTAAAGACACCCGTATATCATTGTATGCATTGATGCAGCACGGGGATTTAATGCAAAACCGTTTACTGCGGCCAGGCGATATTTTATTTATTCCCCGTAACGATGCCCTGAAAGTGTTTGTTATGGGAGAAGTCGTTCAGCAGAATACGCTGAAGATGGACCGCAGCGGTATGACGCTTGCTGAAGCGCTGGTCAACGCCGGTGGGCTGAATCAGAACATGGCTGATGCCAGTGGCATCTTTGTTATTCGTTCCCAGGCCCGCACCAGCAATAAAGACAAAATTGCCTCCGTTTACCAGCTCAACGCGCGGGACGCCTCGGCAATGGTGCTGAGCACTGAATTCCAGCTTGAGCCTTACGATATCGTATATGTCACCACGGCGCCTCTGAGTCGCTGGAACCGTGTAGTGAGCCAACTGGTGCCGACCATTACGGGTGTTCACGATCTCACTGAGACCGTGCGTTATATCAAGACGTGGCCGCAATGATAATCAAATCGATTCTGGTGGTTTGTACCGGCAATATCTGTCGCTCCCCGGTCGGGGAGCGTTTGCTGCAATCCTATTTGCATGGCGTAAACGTTGTGTCTGCCGGTATTCGCGGCCTGGAAGGGTATCCGGCGGATCCCCATGCCCAGACTATTTGTCTAAAGCACGGTATCTCGCTGGAAGGGCATAGCGGCCGTAAATTGACCTCTTCAATGCTTCGCCAGGCCGATCTGATCCTCACCATGGAAAATAATCAGCTTAACCATATTTCGACTATTGCTGCGGAGGTTCGGGGAAAAAGCATGTTGTTCGGACGGTGGCTTAACGTCAAAGAGATACCGGATCCTTATCGTAAAAGCGAGGAGGCGTTTGAATATGTTTTTGGTCTCCTGGACGGGGCGAGTAAGGAGTGGGCCAGACGGCTCAACAGGTAAAGGATGATGTATGTTGTCGAAAAATGATTACGCCCAGAATGATTCAACCGATCCTCAGCAGATCGATCTCTTCCGTATGCTGCTTGAACTTTTTGAATATCGCATGTGCATTCTGCTGGTCACCGTTTGTTTTACGATAGGTGGAGGGATGTACGCTTTCCTGGCGACGCCTGTGTATACTGCCGATGCCCTCGTGCAGATTGAAGATAAGCAGCAAAACAGCCTGCTCAAATCTCTTTCACAGTTCACGCCCAGCTTTACGCCAGACTCAACGGCGGAAATTCAACTGCTGAAATCGCGAATGATCCTCGGGAAAACGGTCCAGGATCTTAATTTGCAGTATGAGATAGTTCAGTCCCGGCTCCCGGTGGTGGGTAAAATCTGGGCGCGGATCAATAATGAATCTCCCGGGGTTCTGAAGCTCGCGTGGCTGCATTTTCCGTCCACCTATGTGGGGGAGCGCAGCCTGACGATTATTACTGAGGATAACGACCGGTTTCGTGTGGAAGGTAAGGGGATTAGCGCAAAGGGTGTACGCGGCCAGCTGCTCACGGCCGCAGGCGTATCGCTGCGCGTCAGCGAACTGGATGCGCCGCCCGGCACGCGCTTCACCGTGACCTTACTCTCCCTGCCGCATGCCATTAACGCCTTACATGCACGGTTCAGCGTGAAAGATATGGGCAAAGAGAGTGGGATCCTGAGCCTGAGTATGACGGGTTTTGATCCCGTACTTCTTACCCGCATCCTGAACAGCATTGCGGAAAATTATCTGCAGCAAAACATTGCGCGTCAGGCCGCTCAGGACTCTCAAAGTCTGGACTTCCTGCAGAGACAATTGCCAAAGGTTCGTTCGGAACTGGACAACGCTGAACAGCGTCTTAATGATTATCGCCGACAACGAGATTCGGTTGATTTAACCCTTGAGGCGAAGTCCGTACTGGAACAAATCGTCAACGTTGATAATCAACTGAATGAAATCACCTTCCGTGAAGCCGAGATTTCTCAGTATTACAAGAAAGAGCACCCCACCTATCGTGCATTGCGTGAGAAACGTCAGACTCTCGAAGATGAGCGTGCCCGGCTGAACAAACGCGTTTCAGGCATGCCTTCTGTGCAACAGGAGATTTTACGCCTGAGCCGCGACGTGGATTCGGGACGCGCTATCTACCAGCAGTTGCTTACCCGGCAACAGGAGCTGAATATCTCGCGTTCCAGTACGATTGGTAACGTGCGTATTATCGATGCCGCACTGACGCAACCCGACCCGGTGCAACCGCGTAAGGCGCTTATCGTATTACTCTCGACGCTGATTGGGTTCATTCTCTCTGCGACGCTGGTCCTGTTAAAAGTGTCACTGAAAAGGGGCATTGATTCACCGGATCAGCTTGAGTCTCAAGGGTTGAACGTTTATGCCACGCTCCCTCGTTCGGTGTGGCTGAATGAGAGAACCCGGCTCTCGAGGGTTAATTTTTTCAGCTCTGCGGAGAAACACAGAACCACGAACGTGCCTTTCTTGCCCGTAGACCGGCCGCTGGATAACTTTGTGGAGGCGGTACGCGGTCTACGGACCAGCCTGCACTTCGCGATGATGGATGCTGAAAATAATATTCTGATGTTCAGTGGGCCGACGCAAAACTGCGGTAAGACCCTGGTCAGTACCACCCTGGCTGCACTGGTTGCGCAGGTAGGGGAGCGGGTACTGCTCATCGATGCCGATATGCGTAAGGGCTATATCCATAATATTTTTTCGCTCTCTAACGATGCAGGACTCTCCGATGTACTCAGCGGAAAAGTGGCATTTTCTGCGGCGGTACAGACTTACAGCGAAGCCAGTTTCGATGTGGTGACGTGCGGCATGGCGCCGCCTAATCCGTCAGAGTTGCTGATGCACGATCGTTTTCGTCAGTTTATGGAGTGGGCAAGCGAGCGCTACGACATGGTGATTATCGATACCCCGCCGATTCTGGCTGTTACCGACGCCGCCGTGATAGGGCATATCGCGGCGTCAACGCTGTTGGTTGCACGACACAACGTGACCAGCGTCAAGGAGATGCTTGTCAGCGTCCGGCGGCTGCAGAAATCGAAGGTGGAAGTTAAGGGGGTAGTGGTGAACGATTTTGTCAATTCGGCCATCGACTATTACAGCAATGGGTATAAGGTCTATGGTTACGGCTACGAGCCTGACCTTCCCAACGCGAAGAAAGCGAGATGAAATCCACAGGTACGCAGGAAAGCGGGCGCTTTCCTGCTACAAACGCATGTGAACTGCCTCAGCGGTGATAGAAGATATCCCCGTTGTAGGCTTTGTAGATCTTGCCATCCGCGTCGCCAATCAGGACGTAGTTTTCACCCATATAGGTCCAGTGCGTACCTGCATCTGGCGCAGGCAGGTTGCGCAGCTGGTACTGTTTGATGGTGTACTCGGGCGTCTGGTACATCGCTGGCGCCGAGTCGCCAATTTTGAACTTTGTGAAATCGGCAATGAACTCTTGTTCTTCATAGGCCTTAATGCCAGAAGGCGCAGACGCCGTTTGTGGGGCGGCAGAGACCGCACCCGCCAGAGACATCGCTACACCCAGAAGCAGCCATTTATGCTTAGCCATTTTTTCTCCAGTTAACCCGTTTACCGTTACTTTTTGCCGTTGCCAACCCACAATACGGCAACGTGTCTATTTTATGTATCAGACTATGGCTTGTTCCAGGAAAAATGTAACAAAACTGAACACAGCTCATGCTGGCAGCGTTTTACAGGAAAGTAGTGAGGAGGCGGGGGCAGCCATCCGCAAAGAGGAAAGGAAGCAGTTGGTACGCGTTTTTCCGTGAGAAGACTCCCTCTCCCGCGCGGGAGAGGGATAAACATTACTTCGCCAGAACTTCCTGTGCGGTACGCTCAACCAGGGACAGCAGGACTTTAACATCCTCCAGGTTCACGGTTGGGTTCAGCAGCGTCAGCTTCAGGCAGGTGATGCCGTTATGCTCGGTTACGCCGACGTTCGCGCGGCCTGACTCCAGCAGCGCGTCGCCAATTTTCTGGTTCAGCAGAGCGATGCCCGCGTCGTCCATCTGCGTTTCAGGGCGGAAGCGGAACAGCACGCTTGCAAGCTGTGGCTGCATTACCAGTTCCAGAGCAGACTGCGCTTTCACGTAGTGCGCAACCTGCTGCGCCAGCGTTACACCGTGATCGATAATCGCCGCGTACTGCTCCTGACCCAGCGCTTCAAGGCTCATCCACAGCTTCAGCGCGTCGAAACGACGGGTGGTCTGCAGAGACTTAGACACCAGGTTTGGCACCCCCGCTTCTTCGTCAAACTCCGAGTTCAGATAGGCCGCCTGATAGCGCATCAGCTCATAGTGACGCGCCTCTTTCAGCAGGAATGCGCCGCAGCTAATGGTCTGGAAGAACTGCTTGTGGAAGTCCAGGGTAATGGAATCCACAAGGTCGATACCGTCGAGGTAATGGCGATACTGCTCAGACATCAGCAGCGCGCCGCCCCAGGCTGCATCAACGTGCACCCAGATATTCTGCTTTGCCGCCAGCTGTGCGATCGCACGCAGCGGATCGATAGCGCCGGCATCAGTGGTACCTGCCGTCGCGACAATCGCCAGGATCTGTTCGCCGTTGGCGTTGCACTGCTCAATTTTCGCGGCCAGATCGGCCAGATCCATGCGGGAGAATTCGTCCGTTTTCACCTGCAGGACGGACTGGTAGCCCAGGCCCATCAGCGCCATATTCTTCTGCACGGAAAAATGCGCATTTTCGGAGCACAACACGCGAATTTTGCGCAGATCGCCAACCAGACCATTCTGCTGCACAGAGTGGCCCTGACGCGCGAAGAAAGCATCGCGAGCCAGCATCAGACCCATCAGGTTGCTCTGGGTGCCGCCGCTGGTGAAAACACCTGCGTCGCCGGCCTGATAACCCACGCGAGTACGCAGCCACTCAATCAGTTTGATCTCGATAATGGTCGCGGACGGGCTTTGGTCCCAGGAGTCCATGCTCTGATTAGTGGCGTTAATCAACACTTCTGCCGCCTGGCTTACCACCAGGCTTGGACAGTGCAGGTGCGCCACACACTGCGGGTGATGAACGGACAAACTGTCTTTCAGGAAGAACTCGACGGCACGTTCAATCGCCGCGTCGTTACCCAGCCCTTTCGGGTTGAAATCAAGCGTAATACGCTCGCGCAGCTCCGCGACCGTTTTGCCCTGGTACATCTCAGGCTGTTTCAGCCACTGCATCACAGCCTGAGTGCTTTGTTCAATCGCCTGCTGGTAAGCTTCAATGCTCTGCGCCGAGGAGAACAAAATTGGGTTTGAATCTGACATCGTAATCAACAACTCCGGTTACGCCGGGCGAACGCCCGCAGCAAGCAGCGCCTGCTCGAATTTATCCAGGAAGATTTTCAGCTCTTCATCGCTTATCAGCAGAGAAGGCAGCAGACGCAGCACAATGCCGTTACGACCGCCACGCTCCAGAATCAGACCGGCTTCGAAGCACTTCTTCTGAATCAGCGCAGACAGCTCACCGTCGCCCGGGAAGCAGCCCATATGGTCAGCCGCTTCGTGCGGCTTAACGATCTCGATGCCGATCATCATGCCCAGACCGCGAACGTGACCAATAACCGGGTAGCGTTTCGCCATCTCGTTCAACTGGCCTTTCAGCCATTCGCCCTGCGTGGCCACTTTGCCCGCGATATTCTGATCTTTCAGGATTTTCAGCGTCGTCAGACCGGTTGCCATCGCCAGTTGGTTGCCGCGGAAAGTGCCGGTGTGGTGACCCGGCGCCCAGGCGTCGAACTGCTTTTTAATACCGAGCACGGCCAGTGGCAGGCCGCCACCGACAGCTTTAGACATCACGATGATGTCTGGCTCAATGCCAGCGTGTTCGAAGGCGAAGAATTTACCGGTACGGGCAAACCCTGCCTGTACTTCGTCAAGGATCAGCAGAATGCCGTGCTCCTGCGTCACCTTACGGATGCGCTGCAGCCACTCGACCGGAGCCGGATTCACGCCGCCTTCGCCCTGAACCGCTTCCAGGATTACCGCAGCCGGTTTGCGCACGCCGCTTTCAACGTCGTTGATCAGGTTGTCGAAGTAGTAGGTCAGCGCTTTCACGCCTGCGTCACCGCCGATACCCAGCGGGCAGCGGTACTGGTGCGGGTAAGGCATGAACTGCACTTCTGGCATCATACCGTCAACCGCTTCTTTTGGAGACAGGTTGCCGGTCACGGACAGCGCGCCGTGGGTCATGCCGTGGTAACCACCCGAGAAGCTGATGATACCGCTACGGCCGGTCACTTTTTTCGCCAGCTTCAGCGCCGCTTCAACGGCGTCTGCACCGGATGGACCGGTGAATTGCAGGCAGTACTCTTTACCCTGACCGGGCAGCAGAGACAGCAGATATTCTGAGAATGCGTCTTTCAACGGCGTTGTCAGATCCAGTGTATGTAACGGCAAGCCGCTGGTAATGACATTTTGGATGCTTTTGAGCACATCAGGATGATTGTGGCCAAGCGCAAGGGTGCCTGCGCCTGCTAAACAGTCAAGGTATTCTTTATTATCTGCATCGGTTATCCACACGCCGTCTGCTTTAGTGATGGCTAAAGGCAGCTTGCGCGGATAGCTCCTGACGTTAGATTCAAACTCGGCCTGACGAGCCAGATAGGTTTCGTTGCTTTTATGGGCATCTACGGTGTCAATACGGACTTTATCCGTCATCATATCACTCCTACAATCGCCGCTTCGTTACGCGCCACGATTGAATAAAAAGTTAAAAAAACAGATGGGGGTGTCTAAAAAACGCCGCCAATATAGAGCCTTTTGCCACAGGGCTCAATGGTTAATTTGTTTACTGTTTTGTGACATGGCGTGCAAGGGGAGTGAATCCTCCCTTTTTCGTGGCTCAAAAGTGAGATCTCATCAGTAAAAACAGGGGTATTGCGAGACTTTTACCCTCACTGTAAAAGTAGCGCGAAGAGTGTTACAAATCGTGCTTTTTGCAGCAGGAAAAGCAGGCTTAATACCTCCTTGTGCGTGTAATTTCTGTGTTACCTGCATAATGCCGTGGTCACGACCCTGGCTTTTATTCCAGGATGCGGCCGTAATACCGCTTTCATAGCAATGTTTCTCTGGGTCATTATTTTAAATGAGATAGAACATGATTCGGTGCTTCGGTGGAAAGCAAATCAAAAATAACTTTAGCTTTGATACCGTAGCCTACTATTTTCATCGTTAACCTGGGCGGCTCATTGTGTTGACTTTGCGATAGTAATCGTGGGGAAGCCAACGGAAAAATCGCCAGGCACTGGCCCGGAAACAGGCCGAACATCCTGTATTTTATCAGCGTGAAGTCGATATCGACCTGAATCCGAAAATTGGCGCGGACTGGACGTCCAAAGGACAACAACAACGCATCGGGATCGGCGGTTATACACCGTGGACTGTAAAGCGTAGGAGGGTGAGGAAGATCGGGACGTGGGTAGGGCGAATTATTTCTCTCATAGGTGAGGTGATTCTTGTGGCTGACGTCTCGCAGATCATCTACAACTCGATCACTGAATACAACACCATTATCCCGAAGTAAGGTTTTCATGGAACCCGTTCAAAAAGCCTGAACCTGTTGATGTTCCAGATTTCACCATTGATATGTTTATTCAGTCAGCAAAAGCCGGAAGATGGTTATACAAATAGGGGGCATTTTGCCCTCTTTGTTTGATGCTATTACAGGAAGTGCCAACAGTGCTGCCCAGTGGGTAACGGATAAAACAGGCTGGAACCCTCAGAGTGTCGGCCCAGCGATCATGAATTGATTGGGCGCAGGTAATCAGCAAGCAGGAACAGCGGCTCATCAATATAGCCTGTCAGGTGAAAACCTCCTTTCCGGAAACGGGTGAGCATTTCCGGATTCTTACACAACCACTGGATCGGTCAACCTGTCCTTAACTGATCGGCATTACGCCCTGTGGTGTGCATAGGTAGCGCAATATACATACAAACGTCGGCACTGCTGATGTTAATGCTGCGGGGGTCGCGAAGGCGTATGTTCGCTGCCTAAAGTACACAATGCTTTCAGAAAGTAATTATCCGGATATGCTTTCACGCAGTTCGCAAAACAACTTCCTCCCTGCTGTATACATGCAAATGCGGGCGTTGCTATAGCAACTGACACAAACGAGAGTACAGATAACAATATTATTTTCTTCCTCATTATGTAACCTCCTCAATTGCGGTTGGGTAGCTTCTGGTGCACTGGCTCTGTCGCATGGCTTCGTCCTGAATTAACTTCATCATACCTGGTCAGTCTCTCTGGTGTGACAAAACCAGCACATGCGATTAGAACTGTAGTACAACGGCTACAACAGTAAATAATTATCTGGGAGTGGTTGATATAGCGTTGATGGAATCGACAGTAAACGTAATCGGGCTATCTGGAATAGACGGAATTACCTTTGGTTAAAAATGCTCAAAGTGGAATTCCGCCCTGGGAGAAAGGATAACCTTAAGGGTAAGCTTCCATCGCCAGGCTACTTCCCCTAAGCTGGTAATTAATAAAGAAATGTAATCACCATGACTCGGGGTGCCCTTCATCAAAGAAGGCTGAGAAATACCCGTACCACCTGATCTGGATAATGCCAGTGTAGATTTGTAATAAAGTCAATAAAACCAATCATTTACACCCTAGAGAGATAAAAGGTGTTAAATGTCCTGTGATAAAAATGTAACTTCAAACGTAAAGCAGAATTATCTTACACCTATCTAAGAGCGGGTGTTTACTATCTCCAGGGGCTTTGTTGAATAAATCGAACTTTTGCTGAGTTAAAGGATCAGATCACGCATCATCCGGCAACACAGGCCGTCCCATGCCAAAGCAGAAGTTTAAAGTCGCCAACTGGCGCAACTACAACAAAGCCCTTATCAACCGGGGCTCCGTCACTTTCTGGCTTGATGACGAGGCTATTCAGGCCTGGTATGAGCCCGCCACACGCACATCGCGGGGACGGCCTCTGCGCTAATCTGAGCTCGCCATCACCACGGTCCTGGTCGTTAAACGTGTATTCCGCCTGACTCTGCGAGCCGCACAGAGCTTTATTGATTCCATTTTTGCCATGATGGATGTTTCTCTTCGCTGTCCGGATTACACCAGTGTCAGCAAGCGGGCAAAGTCGGTTAACGTCAGTTTTAAAATGCCCACCCGGGGTGAAATTGCGCATCTGGTGATTGATTCCACAGGGCTGAAAGTCTTCGGTGAAGGTGAGTGGAAAGTCAAAAAGCACGGCAAAAGCGCTGTCGTATCTGGCGAAAACTGCATCTGGCTGTTGATGCGAGTACGCATGAGGTCATCTGCGCGGACCTGTCGCTGAATAACGTCACGGACGCTGAAGCTTTCCCGGGGCTTATCCGGCAGACCCACCGAAAAATCAGGTCAGCGGCGGCAGACGGTGCTGACGATACGCGGCGATGTCATGACGAACTGCGTCGCAAGAAAATCAGCGCGCTCATTCCTCCCCGAAAGGGCGCAGGTTACTGGCCCGGAGAATATGCAGACCGCAACCGTGCAGTAGCGAATCAGCGACTGACCGGGAGCAATGCGCGATGGAAATGGTCAACAGATTATAACTGTCGGTCGATAGCGGAAACGGCGATGTACAGGGTAAAGCAGTTGTTGGGTGGTTCGCTGACGTTGCGTGACTACGATGGCCAGGTTGCAGAGGCTTTGGCCATGGTGCGTGCGCTGAACAAAATGACGAAGGCAGGCATGCCAGAAAGCGTGGGTATTATCTGACAACTGTATCCGGCTACGAAGATGCTTACCTCAAATCTGATTTATTCAACAAAGCCGAGTGAGAGGACAATTTCTCTTTTTCTTCAATATTTGATTTAACTTTATTGAGTTCTGCGTTTAATTTTTCAATTTGATTTTGAAGATTATCAAATTGTTCAGTATTATTATCTTTTTTAGCTTGTTTTAGTTGTAAGCCAATTTTTCTGATTTCATTAGGTAAGGTGTTAACTGATTCTTGTAGCTTCTTAAATTCTTCATCGTGATAGCTATTGTAGGATGTAGTAAGCTCATAACCGAAATTATCTACTATCTTTAATGAACGATGTTCCATAGCATTTCTAATATCTGCAAATGCTACGGCATTTGGGTCTAACCATTTTGTTACAGTATCTGAGCTACCAACTTTACGAATGTCTTTCAGAATATAGAATAAAGCATGAATGAAATGATTGTCGCTATCCTTCAATTTTTTATGTGGTTTCCATTCATTCTTATTATTACCAGTGAAATCTTTAAATAAATTATCTATGCTGATTTTTTATCATGTTTCAGGTCATTTAAATTGAAGAAGCGACTAATTAAAAATGCGATTTTATCAAAAAGTGAATACACGGCTATGAAAACTGATTTTAATTGAGCTACCTTCAAGTTATTTATTGAGTGTGACATTTCATCAACATGTTGAAATGTCGAATTGAACAAGTGAGAATTTTCATTGGGTATGTCTTTTGAAGAAAAAATTAAATACCGGGCATAGCAATAATCATTTTTTAGCTCATCGTAATTCCCGTGATAAGCTAATTCTTCGTGCATTGCAAGTGAACTATTTAGAGATTGAATAAATGATGGCAATGAGAAAACATCTTGGTAAGCTATTGGATACTCACAAACATCATTCAAATCATTAAGAAAAAGCTTGTTTCTAGCACACCATTCTAAATACTGCTTATGCTTTTTTGATGTGTATTCTTCATTGTATTCTTTGAAGTAGTCAAAAGCTGAAATTTGAAAAGTGCCTTCAAACCATTTTTTAAAATTGAATAGCTTCCCACCTTCTTCAAGTGGGATGCGTTGATCAGGGTATAGTCCATCAATATTCTCTATCCCTTTATTTACGAGTTCATAAGCAATCAAGAAGTGATATTCTGAGTGACCGTTATCACAAAGTGATTGACCTAGGAATAACTCATTGTTAGCTTTGGACATAATTGCTACAGGATTATTATCTAAAGATATTGCTTTATCATAATGCGGAATACAACATAAAGCCCTACCTTGAGATGAAAGGTGATTAGCTAGATTTGTTTCAACCATAGATCTAAGATTATTATATGCTTGACGATTTATTTCGTGTTCTTTCCAATCAGCTTTAGGAATCGCATGTAAGGCTTTCCTATAATAGATTATTGCATTCATTAAATCAGTTGAGTACCACTCTGTACTACGATATTTATAGAGTTCGGAATAACAGTTACCTAAGCAATATAGATAATGTGCTTTATATAAAGGATGGGAAAATTCAAAATCACGCTTAGTAAACTTCTCAACCAATGCAACTAATAGTGTATGGTCGGTATTGATGATATATTTATCTGCTAATTCACTGAATTCATCTAGTTCGTTTTTTGTCATTAACAACATAACTCCTTAGCTGCCTATTTACAGACAAGAGGGGCATTTAAGCCCCCTGATAATATTTCAACTTATCTAGGCTTGTTTCTTCTCATTCCATGAATCAGAATGCAAGATATTCCCGTCTTTATAGAGGTGAGTAATCTTCTCATAAGCTAAAGAAACATCTTCCATATGCCCCGTACCCGTTGCCGTTCTGGTGTCGTGCATCACAGGGCTAAAGTTAACTACTTTCACATTTTCTAATGTAATGGTGTAGTAGATTTCCTCTTGCCCGCTGTAATTGATACGATAGAAATTAAATTCAGCACTTTTAAGAGTTTGCCCCGTTGCAACAGCTTTAAACAGGTAGGGAGATGAGCTATCAATTTCTTTAGTTAAATTGAATGAGCAATGTTGTCGGCTTCCTGTCACTTTACCTGTTAAGTTGTCTGTAGGGATGATCACGCTATGCTGTAAACTACGTAATTCTATACTTCCATCACGCCCATGAACATCACAAGATCCCATGATTTGGGAACCACCATCACCATCATCTTTTAAAATTAAATGTACTGGTACAGCCATTCTTAATGCTCCTTGCTATTAGTCGTATAACCAGCGTTTTGCTTTTGCTGATTCAATTAACATCCCTATAGTAAAATTTGGAACAGGGATAGATTCTTTTTTCTTAAAAGGGTTTAATGATATTGATGTATCAGGGTAATAGGTTCTAATACAGAATCTTCCACGATCAACATGAAATTGTGCAAAGAATTTTTCTATTAATTCTTCTGCTTCATATTCATCAAAATTTAGATCGGCATCAAAATCTGTTTCCGGTGTTAATTTCTTTTGCTTGCTTTTTAAAATATAAACACCATCATGTTTACGTATTAACTCATAAATTCTTGATTCAAGATTATTTACCATAATTTATCATCACCTCTAGCAACGGTGTTATATTCTCGAATTGTGTTATAAGTAATTTGAGATACATCAGACGCTAAAAAAATCCATCCTACAACCGGGATAGCTCGCCCTGTAAATGTTCCAATGTTAGCTACGGCTCTAATTCTTATAGTCGAAGGTGGATAGCCACCAATCACAGAAGGAAGTTTAATCCCAAATGGAAATTTTGCTTTTTTGAATACTTTACGTGACGCTTTAGAAGCGTAAGAGGTTCCCTTTTCTGCTCCTGTAGGTTTTGCCCTTGTTGATAAAGTATTCCGTCCAGATACAATGGCAACTACAGAAGCAAAATCTGCAACACCTAACCCTAATTGCTCTATTACTTTTTCACAAAAAATCATGAAAAACAGTTCAGACGCAGTAACATTAGATTTCCCCGCATAGAAATATGTTCCATTTAACTCTTCAATTGTATCCATCAGTAACCCTATAATTTATATTGGTATGATCGGTAAGCATACAACGTACAACATAAAATGGTAGTAAAAACATCATGTAAAGCTCTTAAAGTAAAATTCATTGAAGCGAGGCTTAAAAGGGATTTAGCATGACTTACTAATTAAATCCGCAAGTTGAGGTTGGCCGATAAAGGGGAAGAGCGTAAGAGAACGATAAAGGAAGAGTATTTATCTACTTTTAAATCTCTTCTAATGCGTGGTTTGTTGTTTCTTTTCTCTATCGGTTCTTTTGATTTTGATTGTTCTTCTAAAAGACTGTTAGTAATAAGACTGTTAATACGTTGTTCTTTCTGAACACCTGAACCTTGTAATTATGCTCTTTCTGTAACCTCGCCTTTCACTATCGGTGCTCTTAGTCTTTTATGTTCGCTCCTGCCTTGCGTGAAGAAGCGATGACCGAGGGCATAGGATTTGCTTGTCAAATCCGTACTTTCCTACGCTCAACTTACACTAAGCGGAATACAAGCGGGTGAGCACATTTCAGGTGCTTCATTACGTGATTAAGCTATTCCAGGTGTGATAACTGCTGTAATAAATCGAAAAATCTTGCACCCTGCCTACGGCCCCGGTTACACTAAACCCCTACAAATTGTTTGTGTGTAAATGATTGTTTTATAAGTATTTTGACTCGGGGTGCCCTTCTTTGTGAAGGCTGAGAAATACCCGTACCACCTGATCTGGATAATGCCAGCGTAGGGGGCCGAAATTCGGCCTACTTATCATTAGTTTACATTTCTTTTTGTCCGTGCGTAATGCACATGAGGTACAAAAAGGGCTTGTCCATGAGGTTAAAATCACTACCGTATACCTTCAAGAGATACGGCAACTACTACATTCAGATCCGCTTATCTGATGGGCGGTCATACAAAAAATCACTTTCTACAGACAGTTATCGCGAAGCATCTGCTTTGATGATTAGCATCATTCCGCACATTCCTTTTCTTAAATCATTAGCTACGCCGATTCCTGTGTTCGAAGCGTTTTTATCAAATCTGATTACGTTAGAACGCAAGGCTGCAAGAAATCCACTTTTAGCCCAACAACAGCAGATAATTGGTAAGCGTACAGCGCGAACCGTCTGGTCATAATCTGATGTATTCGACAAAGTGGTGTCCACCAAATAAGTAGTGGGAACCAAAGTGTCAGATATGCAGAAAAATGTGACCCCCGGCAGGCGTAAGGGCTGCCCTAATTATTCTCCTGAGTTTAAGCAGCAGCTCGTTGCTGCCTCCTGCAAACCCGGAATATCCATTTCAAAACTGGCGCTTGAAAACGGCATCAACGCCAATTTGTTATTTAAATGGCGCCAGCAGTGGCGCGACGGAAAGCTACTGTTACCTTCCTCAGAGAGTCCTCTGCTACTTCCTGTGACTCTCGATGCCACTGCCGTACAGCCAGAATCGCTCGCAGAAGACCCGGGGCTCAGTATCAGCTGTGAGGTAACGTTCCGGCACGGGACGCTTCGCCTCAACGGCACTGTCAGCGAAACGTTCCTGGCTCTGCTGATACAGGAACTGAAGCGATGATCCCGCTACCTTCAGGTACTAAAATCTGGCTGGTTGCCGGTATCACCGACATGCGTAACGGCTTCAACGGCCTGGCCGCAAAGGTGCAGACCGCGCTGAAAGATGACCCGATGTCCGGCCACGTCTTCATCTTCCGGGGACGCAGCGGCAGTCAGGTCAAACTGCTCTGGTCCACCGGTGACGGGCTGTGCCTGCTGACAAAGCGACTGGAACGTGGTCGCTTCGCCTGGCCCTCAGCCCGCGATGGCAAAGTGTTCCTGACGCCGGCGCAGCTGGCGATGCTGATGGAAGGTATCGACTGGCGACAGCCAAAGCGGTTACTGACGTCCCTGACCATGTTGTAGCGCTCTTTATCCTGGTTGTCGCAGAATAAGCCTGGTAAAATACGGGCTTATGAACGACACCTCTTCTGACGACATCCTTCTGCTGAAACAGCGCCTGGCCGAACAGGAAGCGCTGAACCGCGCCCTGCTGGAAAAGCTGGCCGACCGGGAACGCGAAATAGACCATCTGCAGGCGCAACTGGATAAGCTGCGCCGGATGAACTTCGGCAGTCGTTCCGAAAAGGTATCCCGCCGTATCGCGCAGATGGAAGCTGACCTGAACCGGCTGCAGCAGGAAAGCGATACGCTGACCGGTCGGGTTGATGATCCGGCGGTGCAGCGCCCGCTGCGTCAGACCCGCACCCGCAAACCGTTCCCTGAGTCACTCCCCCGTGATGAAAAGCGGTTGTTACCCACAGAGTCCTGTTGCCCGGAGTGCGGTGGTTCGCTGAGCTACCTGGGTGAGGATGCCGCCGAACAGCTGGAGCTGATGCGCAGCGCCTTCCGGGTTATCCGGACAGTACGTGAAAAGCATGCCTGCCGTCGGTGCGATCGCATCGTTCAGGCCCCGGCGCCTTCGCGCCCCATCGAACGGGGTATCGCCGGACCGGGGCTGCTGGCCCGCGTGCTGACCTCAAAGTATGCAGAGCACACACCGCTGTATCGCCAGTCGGAGATCTATGCCCGCCAGGGTGTGGTGTTGAGTCGTTCTGTACTGTCGGGCTGGGTGGATGCGTGTTGTCGTCTGCTGGCACCGCTGGATGAAGCCCTTCAGGACTATGTCCTGACCGACGGCAAACTCCATGCTGACGATACGCCTGTCCCGGTGCTGTTGCCGGGTAATAAGAAGACGAAGACCGGGCGCTTATGGACGTACGTTCGCGACGACCGCAACGCCGGCTCAGCGCTGGCCCCCGCAGTGTGGTTCGCTTACAGCCCGGACAGAAAAGGTATCCACCCTCAGACCCATCTTGCAGGCTTCAGTGGCGTACTGCAGGCTGATGCCTACGCCGGGTTCAACGAGCTCTACCGCGACGGTCATATAAAGGAAGCCGCGTGCTGGGCCCATGCCCGGCGTAAAATCCATGATGTTCACGTTCGCACTCCCTCAGCGCTCACAGATGAAGCGCTGAAACGGATAGGCGAGTTGTATGCCATCGAAGCGGATATCAGGGGAATGCCAGCAGAACAGCGGCTTGCTGAACGCCAGTTAAAAACGAAAGCGCTTCTTAAATCACTGGAAAACTGGCTGCGTGAAAAAGTGAAAACCCTGTCGCGACACTCAGAGCTGGCAAAAGCGTTCACCTATGTACTGAACCAGTGGCAGGCGTTGACATACTACGCAGACGACGGCTGGGCTGAAGCCGATAACAATATCGCTGAAAATGCGCTGCGGACGGTCAGTCTGGGGCGTAAAAACTGGCTGTTCTTCGGCTCAGACCACGGTGGTGAGCGGGGAGCGCTGCTGTACAGTCTGATCGGGACGTGCAAACTGAATGGAGTAGCTCCAGAACGTTACCTTCACCATATCCTTGACGTCATTGCTGACTGGCCGGTAAACCGGGTTGGTGAACTGCTGCCGTGGCGGATCACACTGCCTGCCGAATAACCCATCCTCGTCACGTCAATACGGTTCGCGCTATACGCTTACGATAATTGTTCCTACTGGAATAATGGATTCTCAAGCGCCAGCCGAACCGGAAAAAGTGCTAACCCTTTCTGAAGCGTGGGCTATGTACAAAGCCGAAAAAGGGCGCAACTGGACGAAATCGATCTCAATGGCAAATGAGCGCTACATGGAAGTGCTGCTAACTGTCTTGGGAGGGGAAACTGATATAACGGTAATCACCAAACAGGACATTAAGCAGGTAATGGAAGTCGTTGAAAATCTGCCTAAGCGTGTTGTTCAGCCTTACCGCTCAATGTCCATTCAGCAATTGATAGAATGTGATGACGTGCCACCGGATGAGCTGGTGGGTGTTGAGGCCATCCATAAGCATCTCAAGATCTACAAATCACTGTTCAAAACTTTTCTTACCGAGGGCAAAGACATTCTGCCTAAATCGCCAACTGATGGCGTAGTGGCTGCGCCATCAAAAGCAAGATTTGGCGCATACAGCACGGCGGAGATGAAAAAGTTTGTTGGATGGGCGCTTAAGCAGCCTGATAACTGGCAAAAATGGATCACGTTATTATTGGCATACACGGGGGCGAGAAGAGGCGAGATAGGCAAACTGGAGAAGTCACAAATTAAATTCGACGAAGATAGCCAGCGCTACTATTTCCTGATTGCCGAAGGAGGCCAAGGGAAGACGGAGAATGCTACAAGACAGGTAGTTATTCATCCCAAGCTGATCGAATGGGGATTCATGGAATACGTTGATCGCCAGTGGAAAGAGCGGATCTTCTCAGAAGTGGCGGGTACAAACATGACTAAGATCGGCAAGGTGTTTGCTGACCTACGAGATCAGCTTGGTATCCCGTATCTGGATGATTACGGACAACGGCGGTTACTGCATTCGATCCGCCACAGCGTCTGTTCATCTGCTATGGCTGGTTGGGTGAAAAACATTCTGCACCTACAGCAAACCGTAGGTCACGAGAAAAGCGGAGGGATCACTAAACGCTATTTGCATACGTTTCCCTTATCCTCAGTTTCTTATGTAATTGATGGTATTGATTGGGAGTGAATAAAATAGCCAAGTTTTTCGCTTGGCTATTTATTTTACTTCCGTTAAATGAACGTTGGTAAATAGAAAACTGATAACATCATAAATAGAAAAATAATACCGACGACAGAAAACCGCACTTTTACACGTAACCAATCGGTGTACTGATTAGGAAGTTCTTTAATGAATCGGATTTGCTCATTATCCATTCCTCGCGTATGGAATGAGTTCTCTTTAAAGTATAATGCTTTAATAAAGAATGCATCACGCATAAACGAGAAAAAGAATCCCCCATCCTGATAAATTAAAACTTCTGCTGGTCTTGCTCCAAATTTATCGACAAATAGCGAGCAAAGAGTCATGAATTTTCTCTTGGCTAATTTGTCATGAATCACGTAAGAAACATAATTAATTATTCCGAGAATCAAAAAGATCCCAGCGATTTCAACTCGATGTATCGTCAGAAAATTAATTGCCGAAAACGTCATACAACTGTTCTCCGCCTAATTCCCCAACAGCACTTCCCACTGTGCTACCAGCGTACCCTAACCCAACACCTGCAATAACGGTACAAACAAGCCCGCCAACACCAGCAGTACCAACGCCTATTGCGACACATAATGGTATAGCCCCGCCACCAGCGAGA
The DNA here is from genome assembly GCF_918797525.1 of unidentified bacterial endosymbiont. Taxonomy (NCBI): domain Bacteria; species unidentified bacterial endosymbiont. Next base: position 1,806,692 of record NZ_OU963893.1, read on the forward strand.
ACACCGCCACCTGTACCCAAAGCAAAACTACCTATCTCAGTATACTTTTTCTTGGTACATTCAGCTTCGCGACCAACAGAACATGCCTCATGGATTTCGTTAAGAGAATGGAGTCCGCTAAAACCAATGCCTAAGTAACCAGTGTAACGCATTGCTTTTACGTATTTAGCTGCCCGTTCGATGTGGGTAGCATAACCTTCAATGTCACTGATCCCCGTTTCATTCCATTTGTGGGTAATAGAACTACTGGACAGGCCGAGTGCATTTTTTATTTTGGTATACTCTCCGAATTTCATAGCCTTATTCAGGAAGTTGACTTTGAGTATGGATTCAAGCTCTTTAAACAACTGGCTGCGTCGTACATAAAATTGTTCACCAATTAATGCACCACGTGTTAAGTAGGTGTTTTTATATGTTTCCTGGATCTCTTTGAGTAATTTTTCGATACTCTCGAAGTATTTTCCAACAGGATCAGCAGCAAGGCCAATTCCTGTATCAGCGTAGCTGGTGAAATTAGCTATGGTAGCGTAGTGTTTGTGCAGTAAGTTAGCTTCCTCATGCGTCAATGGGGCCAATGCTGCATCGACTCGCGCTTTCGAGGCTTTCATGTGGGCAATCTGTTCGTCGTCCTGCTTATCAGGATCAACCAGAAGCATAATCGAACCAGCTTTGTATCTTTCATCCGGGCCGTTCAGCGTAGCGAATAACTCTTTGGCTCCTGCTGGCGGGGGTGCCTGTGAATAACAGACGTTGCCAGGCTTCTGTGGTGCCGCCGTAGGGGATAATGGCAAAACCTGCGTCGATGCCTGTTTTCTTTTTCGCTGTCTGGGCGTGTTGTTCTGGTTCTGGCTCAATTGGGCCAGGCAGAACAGGAAACTCTACCTTGTGATAATTGTCTGTGGTTGTTGTTGACTGGCTCTCAAGTTCATAATCATCCACTAAGTTTGAAGGAACGAATTTCGATTTGCAGGGGCAGGAGCTATAGCTGTGCAGTGTTCCAGCTATTCTTTTTCCATGTATGTCATCGTTATTAAGACCGCCACAAATACGGTAATACCCTGGATGTTTACCACAGGTAACTTTATGGCCTTCACACGCCATGTCTTTATCGAAAAACTGGTGATCGGTAAAACCTTCGAGGATTCTTCCGCCGCAAACAGTCTTATCACCTCTGAACAGAAAGTAACCTTTAACCCCCATTAGTGCTTACTCCCTGGCATGGTCAGGAATCCTTCCGGGAGTGTGTCACCTTCACGGAATACCAATCTGCTGCGGGATTGTGGCGTTGAGATTATTTCGTCGCCGTTATCGAGCATACTGCCAACGAGTGCAGCGGATGCACCCTGCATGATTCGGGCCTTGCCAGCACCGGAAACAATAGTGGCTTCACTGCCATCAGCGTAAACAACTTTATCTCCAACCCTTGCAACCTGAAATCCCCCGGCAGTGCTCCTACCCGATGCTTTTTGAAGAACGCCACCATTGCGGGTAAGGCTCCCGACCGTTGCAATCCTGAAGATTAGTTTGACAGGGCAGGTGGCTAACCGGGTGTTCAGGTTTAAGATTTCTTGCTGCGTGCTTTCGTCAAATGTGGCGATCTCTCCTGGTGTGAATGGTGGTTGAGCGCAACATTTTACAATCTCGGTGGTTAGCTCGTTGGTGTATTGCTGCATAAGTCCCTCTACTTGTTATGAAAATAATCCCATAGGTCATTTTACAAGCAATAACCGCAGGCGCAACAAGTATTAGATCTAAGTGAAACTACGTTTCGTAACAGAAGGTTAGGGGATAGGACGATGCTTTGCGGCATTGCTTGAACTATTAAGCGCGAACTTTGAGGCACTCCCGGTTGTTACCCCGGCAGTCCCCAAATATCAGGGGCTGGTAGGGCGCTGATGGCCCCGTAACGGATGAGACTACGCCGCCAGCACTTTATTGATGGTAGTTCGCGCTGCACCTGTAAGGCGATGAATCTCGCTTTTGGTTTTACCTGCTTCGTGCCATGCGCGAATCTGTTCGTGCAGTTTCTTGTCTACTGGACGGCCCTTGTAAGCGCCCTCAGCTTTCGCCTTGCTGATTCCCTCAGCCTGACGGCGGCGGCGGTCTGTGTAGTCTTTACGGGCTATTGCTGCCAGCATTTCTAACATCATGCCGTTGATAGCTTTCATCATCGACTGCATAAACTCACCCTGTGCGGCTAACACTACGTGGCTGGTAGGCAGGTCGAGAGCTATCACCCGTAAACCTTTACTATCGATCTGAGCTTTAAGTGTCTCCCAATCCTCAGCGTTGAGACGGCTCAGGCGGTCTACTTGTTCGACTAACAGAATGTCTCCGGGCGCGGCTATGTCTATCAGGCGCATAAGCTCCGGGCGCTGTAAGCTGGCTCCGCTTACGTTCTCAATGAAGTATGTGACGTGACCCAAATCATGAGCGGCGGCGAACTCAGCCAATGCTGCTTTGGCGCGTGTAGCATCCTGCTCTTTAGTGGAGGCGCGAAGATAGGCATAAACTCGGCTGGTGGTCATCAGGGTAGTCTTTATGTAGCTTTTGGATTGTAGTATAATTGCGTGTAGCGTTTAAGTAGTCAAGCGATATTTAAGCTACGCCTTTTAGGCCACTTTCATCACGTAGTCTTAATGTATACTCAAATGCTTCGCTTGTGTGATGGCGTGAGGATTCACGCCATTAAGAGATAGAAGAGTACTACTCTTCAAAAAACTGTTGAACTGCCCAGCCACCGTGACCGCCTGGGGTGATGAAGGAAACAAAACCTTTTTCGTCCACGTTCTGGATCTCCACTGTCATGGATTCTTTTAAAAGTCGACATTTACCGGAAGTAATGAGACCAATCATACCTTGCTGGTCTTTGTCCTGAATGTTACTGATCATCTCGTAAAAATCGGTCAGCTTCTTACAGTTAAATGTTCCTTCTTTTAGAGTGGCTCTATCCCCGTGGCTCAACGCGTAAGCGTTAGTCGCCGTCGCAATCAATACTGCCGCCATAAGAATCTTTTTCATAATGTTCCTGGTTTGTGTTCTGTGGAAGGAGCAAATCATACAACATTAGTTTGAAATGTCACGATTAGAGCGTGGCTGATTAGAGGTCTAAACTTGCATCTTTAGCAGATGCAAAAGAATCTAAGAGCCTTGTTTGGACAAAGAGTTAAACAGCTTCGCATTGCTTCTGGTCTTAGCCAGGAAGCATTTGCTGATCGCTGTGGGTTTGCTCGTAGCTACATGAGCAGGATTGAACGAGGGACGTCCAATGCCTCACTTGATGCTATTGAAACACTGGCTCTTGCGCTTGGGGTTGAAGCATGGCAACTCTTTGCTTCTAATCAAACTGAAAATACAGAGATTGTGATTGTTCCGTATGCGAAGGACGGCTCTTGTTTTAATCCGGGGCTTGCGAGTAATCGGGATCGGTCTTATGTCGTTGGCGAGGCTGAAAACCTAAAGAGGTTTCTAATTTTCGAAGAGGCTTTAGACTACCTGCGTAAGATGGAGACTGCGAAATGGAAGCGACCAAATGCAAACGGCAACTGGGGGATAGTTTCTGCGGTTCGCTGGGACTCTCTCGAAAAGTAAAACGCTAAACGAAGGTGTAAACGATGGCGTGATCTTCCAGCTTCCATGGAAAGCGTGAGTTAACTACAAAGTGATTCCACTGGTACGAGATTAGCTCCGGGTCAACCGTCTGGCGCGGTTCTTGCGCTTCTATCACGCTGCGCCCGTCGCGGTACGCTTCCCACTCAAGGCGATGGATGTAGTATCCCGGCAACCACTCGATGATTGGCGTGTTTGGAATAACACGAGGGAAATGGTCTTCCATGTTTTCCGTGCTGCGTTCCTCCGCTTCAAGCTGACGGTGGTGCTGGTGGTCAGCGTTTATAAGCTGGCGCTCAACTTCTTCTATGCGCTGCGCCTTGCGTCCATTCTGAAAAAAGTCTTCGTATACTGCTTTGCTGCGTCGTGCCATTTAATGGCCTCCTGAATAACGGTGATTTATTTTGATGCCCTGGCGGTGCGCTGGCGCTCGCTGGGCGGGAATGTGTGCGACTATCCTCGCCACCCGGATGGGGCGCGAGTACAGACTCGCTGTATGAGTGATTTAAAGTTTTGCTTTTCAATACTTGTTCAGCAGATCGCTACACCATGACAAACGTCACGGCGAGCGGCTGAAATGGGGCGGTTAATGCCTTGCGGGAAACTCTGGTTGGAGTCTACTCTCCCCGTTATAAAAACGGTGAAGTCGATAAAGATCTAAGAATACTTGATAAATAGCCCTGTTAGCCTTGTAGCCCTGATCAGGGCAGTGGCGGCGCGGGTTTCAAAATGCAGGGCTAAAATGATAGCCCTGTAGCCCTGATCATTGGGTCGGGTAATACTTATCAACAAACCAGGAGAGAACGCTCTCCGGGATCTTGCTGCTGCCGTCCTGCGACGCTCGATACCAAACTGATTTTAACCCTGCTCTGGTGTTCACTCTGGCACTCACATAGCCGCTGTCACGTAGCCATTGACTCGCGTCCTGTGGTCGCGGGAACGATGGGCAAGCATCATGGAATGATTTGAATGCAAACGCCGGATTCTCTCCGGTGAAGATCTCCGCTTCGTTCTGCTCTTCGGTGATGCTGGCCTGTTTCATGCGCTCAAGTGCCACGCTGAACGGTGGGCGATACGGATTGAAGGATTCCAACGGGTAAGCCATTAGCCAGGCGTGTACGGCTTCCAGACCGCCCACGGCGAGCCAATCATCAAGGCGGGTGATAAACTCGGCTGTTTCCTCTCTGCCCGCCCGGTGGCGCACGTATTGAGTGCAGTAATGGCGACGGTCATTGGTTTCTACTTCAATCGGACTCTCACTGTTGGAGAAGGTGAAAAACCGGGTGAATGTTGGCACTTTACGGGGTTGTTCGTACTTCCTGTTAATCTCGATCACTGGTTCTGTCTGAATGCTCTTTAGACGGTCTGCCATGCTGCGAGAGGCGGGCGGCGGGTCATCAAACAGAATGAGGATTGTACGCGCCATCGCGTCATTGTGGACGCTGGTCAGGGTGCTGTAGTTACTGTAAAGCGTGGTCTGCTGCATCAGGAGCGGTGACAGGATTTGATTGAACAAAAAACCTTTACCCGTCCCGGTATCACTGGGAATTACGATGTGCCAGCTTGGGCGCTGTTCCGGGTGCTGGAACATGTGCGCCATGTATGCGCTCACTGTGTCGCGGTCTGCCTGGTCAGGGAAGAGCCTCGCCAAATACTCAAGCCAGAGAGTGAGATCTGCCGCTGGTGGCTTGTCGCTGCGCCACGTCCTGAACATGTTCAGTGCTCCATTCTGATCAATGCCGCATGGCTTCGCTGGATTAAAGTCCTGCACCATGATGAAAGGCACTTCGACCAGCAGATCATCTAAATAATGTTGCTGCCATCTGCCACCAGTAGCAAGTTTGAATAACCTGCGGAGAATGTCCGTTCCATGATTGGTGTTAGTGGGGACGTGGTGGAGGAGTATTTTACCTTGGGCGCTGATAAATGCGTATTTTTCTGCCTTTAAATAGTCAATCAGTGTTCTTATTTGTTGCTTTTCTGTCATCAGTGCCCTCGTTCATAGCATTTCGTAAAGTTTTAATAATGAATGTTGGGCGGCTGTCCTCGCCCTTATTTGCATCAATCCAGCTGAGCACGTCGCGTGCGATAATGAGTTTCAACATTATTTGTTATCCTTAGTTTTGAAGATGTAGCCCTCAGTTAATAGCCATTGGTAAAACTCGCCAATAGTGAGGCGGTCTACTTTCTTGCTGAAAAGTTCTTTTCGGGTTTCGAGGGTGATTTCTGATTTCTGCACTTCTTCCTGTCGCTGGTGGTTCCAATAGCTTTTTAACCATGCCAGCGATTTTTCTGCCTCTGTATTCATCGGTAATACTCCAAATGGTTGATTTCATCGAATGGGATTGCGTAGTAGACGGCAAACTGCTTTAGCATGTGCCAGAACTCAGTTTCTTCTAAATAACCGTTGCGGCGTTCGGTCGCTGCCTCGAATAACTCATCGTACAGATCGACGTGATGACCAAAATACACTTCCCACAAACGCGAGGTGAAATCTTCGCGGTCAGCAATGCCCGACAAGATACGATTAAAATCGCCCTCAATAGAGTTTGTGCTCTTGTTCAGGATGAGGCGGCAATGTCGCTTGTCTGGGTTGTGGTCATGGTCAATCACCGGATCTGTCAGTGGTCGCCCTGTGATAAAGTCGATGCCGTTCTGAGCTGCGGTCATCATTTCCCTGTAGGCGCGGGATTGCTTCTGCGCCAGTTTGAGCGGGTTCCGCTTCTGTGCGTATTCTTCAAACATAAGGCCGCCTACTTTGCTGAATCTGAAAGGGCTACACGGAGACGGCTGGCGAATGTCTGGGCCTCGGCTGCTGCGGCGGCTTGCGCGGCTGCTTCTGCACGTTGGCGGCGTTCCTCTTCGGCTACGGCTTGAGCGTAATATTCTTCTGCCTGGGCTGTCAGGGATGCCATTAGCTGGGCTTCTGCCTCTGCGGTGAGAGTGGCACGGTCTGCCTCAATTTCACCTTGCTTGCGGTTTAATACGATGCGAATCGCAGGTTCCCCGGCGTTATAGAACGGCTGGCGGTCAAAATCCGCGACTGTATAGCCGTCGAGAATGGCGGTTTGTAACTTGGTCAGGATCACCGGGTAGAAGTCTGAGATACTGAACACATCAGATAGATGGGCTTCAATGTGTCCTGAAATGTAACTCTCGCGCTGGGCCTTAAATTCTGCTTTTACTTCACGCATTAATGCGGCTGGTAGCTTAGTCACTTTTTTGTTTTTCCTTGATTTCTAATATTTTTTTGATGTTGATACGGTTGCAACGTGGGCAATAAAATGGACTCTTTCCCCCTACGAGGTAAGACGTGACGTAATGAACGCGTCCTTCGTAGTATTCCATTCCGATAAACCCAGATTGCAGCCACTTGTTGATCTCGCGATGGTCGTTGCCATTGCTCCACTCGTTTACGAAATCATCCCAGGTGAAGCAGTGGTTCATCACTTCTTCTGCCCAGTAGATAAATGCCACACGCTGCGGGGTGGTCGGCATTCCGTACTGTCGGAGCCTGTCGCGGTAAACATGGAATTCGAAGCGGGGGAGCCATTCTGCGATGGTTGTTAATGTTTGACTTTTCAAATGTATGAGTTTTCCTTTAGTTCGGGCATAGGAAAACCTCCATGACGGATTGCCCAACTATGCGGAGGCTACCCTTTGGAAATAGCTTCACGGTCGGCATTAGGGAGGTTTTATTCACTTTGCGGAGAGATGGCGCGAACGCCTGGTAATACAGATAAGCTGGCTACTATGGGAGTAGTGCAGGAGAGTAGATTCTACGAGCAGGGACGGAGAAGATCTCCGGGTATGCCCTCGACATTACTCTCTAATACTTATTATACACGTAAAGGCATTTTTTTGTCAATCAATTTTTATTGACTTTTGTATTTTAATGTGATAAGTGGCTTGTGCGATCTGGATCTGCATAGCTGTGATTGGATAGTGGGAATACAGTGAAGTTGTCAGTGAGAACGGCCCGTAGTACTCATTAGCGCGTGGTCATTCGCTCGGGGTTGGTGGCAGGTTTTCGCTGTCCACAACGTCAGATAGCGCCGCTGGTGGTTTTGGGGATAAGTTGCACCAATCTGAAGGGCGACTGCTTACCGTGGGTTGCGCGATGTGCCAGCTTGGGCGCTGTTCTCTCTTCGTCTGCTGCGTTCTGTGCTGCTTTCTCTCAAGGATGGGGGAACGTCAGGGGGACAGGCTGTAATGCGTTCTGGGGCTGCTGGTGGACGTGGGTAAATGAAGATGGTGAACGTGGTCATCATCGGTGAGTAACAGGAAGGAATGATTCAGGATTGAGTTAAATGTTAGTTGGATCTGAGCATGACCTGAGACTATTCCTGCCTACATCAGATAGTAACAAGAACAGATTATTATCAGAGTAGGTTAATGGTTAGTTCAGATCAGAGATAGAGAGCACACCTGAGTAGTGATTGACACACAGTAACAGACATACTCTCTTCTTTCATGACTAACATGAAAGATCACTGTTGTGCAAAGGTAGCTCTATCCCTTCGGGATAACAAACCTCCCTCGTGAACTTCGTGTGTAGGGTAGCACATTTTTACTCTTCTTGTCAAGAGTTATTACCATAAAAACTTAACGATTCCCACATGTTTTTTTAGCTCTCTCATACTCACGCCCTGGGTACTCACGCCCTGGGGTTCGGGGGGAATACCTCGATATTGGATTTCTGGACGGTGCGCTCTGGAAGCGTGATCTCTGTACTGCTCCACAATGTCACATGGTGCCAAGTGTCAGCGTGAAACCACTTAACAAGCCAGTATCGCCAATCAGTTAACTATTAGTAGTAGCGGTAAAAGCAGCACAGGCGGGTGATACCTCAAAGGGGCTTCAGCTCTTTTTTTGTTTCTGGGGTGGGGGTCAAAAAAGGGGGCAGGCGTATTTTTAAGGTGAAGAAGCGATTACCGAGAGGGCGGGCTTGCGCCAGCAAGCAACTTCCCCTAAGCTGGCAAAAAGTAAGAGAAATGTACCAAATGACTCGGGGTGCCCTTCTTTGTGAAGGCTGAGAAATACCCGTACCACCTGATCTGGATAATGCCAGCGTAGGGAAGTCAGATGCCTTCCCGGTCATCGCTTCTTCACGTAAGGCAGGAGCGAAACCATGCAGTCTGACCTGCTCGATCTACACGTTTTACACTTGTTCCGAACCCGTTCCCCGCTCACGCACTGTATGACTAACGACGTCGTCCAGACCTTTACGGCCAACGTCCTGCTCGCCCTTGGTGCCTCCCCGGCGATGGTGGTTGAAGCCGAAGAGGCTGAACAGTTTGCGGCGCTCGCCGATGCGCTGCTGATTAACGTTGGCACGCTTACCGCGCCCCGCGCCCAGGCGATGCGTCGGGCGATTGAGTGCGCGGTGGCGGCAGGCAAACCCTGGACGCTTGATCCGGTGGCCGTTGGCGGCCTGGCGTTCCGCACCCGTTTTTGTCATCAAATTCTGTCCCTCAAACCCGCCGCTATCCGCGGTAATGCTTCGGAAATCCTGGCGCTTGCTGGCATGAGTGCGGGCGGGCGCGGGGTAGACTCGACCGATACCGCCGCCAGTGCGTTACCTGCCGCACAGGCGCTGGCACGCCAGACCCACGCCATAGTTGCGGTTACGGGGGAGGTGGATTACATCACCGACGGACAGCGGACGCTGTCGATATCGGGCGGTCATCCGCTGATGACTCGCGTGGTGGGAACCGGATGCGCGCTCTCGGCGGTGGTGGCGGCAAGCTGTTCGCTACCGGGCGACAGGCTGGATAACGTCTCCGCCGCCTGCGCCTTAATAAAGCGTGCCGGGAGCGCTGCTGTCGCACAGTCTCATGGCCCAGGGAGTTTCACCAGCGCTTTTCTGGATGCGCTCTACACCCTGGAGGCGCAGGTATGAAACGGATCAACGCCCTCACCATTGCAGGTACCGACCCAAGCGGTGGCGCAGGTATTCAGGCCGATCTGAAAACCTTTTCTGCCCTTGGGGCTTACGGCTGCTCCGTCATTACCGCGCTGGTGGCGCAAAATACCCGTGGCGTGCAGTCGGTTTACCGTATCGAGCCGGATTTTGTCGCCGCGCAACTTGATTCCGTGTTCAGCGATGTGCGTATCGATACCACCAAAATCGGGATGCTGGCAGAGACGGATATTGTCGAAGCGGTGGCAGAGCGACTTAAACGTTACCAGATACAAAACGTGGTGCTGGATACGGTGATGCTGGCAAAAAGCGGCGATCCTTTGTTGTCGCTTTCCGCCGTTGAAACTCTGCGCAAAAAACTGCTGCCGCAGGTGGCGTTAATTACCCCCAATCTGCCCGAAGCCGCCGCGCTGCTGAGTGCACCCCATGCGCAATCGGAAGCGGAAATGAAAGAGCAAGGGCGGGCGCTGCTGGCGATGGGATGCGGCGCGGTGTTGATGAAAGGCGGCCATCTGGATGCTGTGGAAAGCCCGGACTGGCTATTCACACCGGACGGCGAGCAACGCTTTACCGCCCCGCGCGTGGAGACTAAAAATACCCATGGCACGGGCTGTACGCTCTCGGCGGCGCTGGCGGCCCCTGCGTCCCCGGCGCCACAGTTGGGCCGAGACGGTACAGGAAGCCAAATCCTGGCTCTCGGACGCGCTGGCAAAAGCCGATACTCTCGATGTTGGTCACGGTATTGGGCCGGTTCATCATTTTCATGCATGGTGGTAAGCCAGTATACTGGAAGGAAACATCACGTCTGAGAAAACAGAGATGGAACAAGCGCATATCCGGTTAATCGCGCAACTGAATGAGCGGATTGCTGCACCGGACCACACCCCGCTGTATCTGAAGTTTGCCGAAACGGTTAAAAACGCGGTACGCAGCGGCGTGCTGGTGCACGGCAATATTCTGCCGGGCGAGCGCGATCTTAGCCAGTTAACCGGCGTGTCTCGCATTACGGTGCGTAAAGCAATGCAGGCGCTGGAAGAGGAGGGCGTAGTGACGCGCGCCCGCGGCTACGGTACGCAAATCGTCAATATTTTCGAGTATTCGCTGAAAGAGGCGCGCGGCTTTTCTCAACAGGTCGAGCTGCGCGGCAAAAAGCCAAATACGCTGTGGGTCAATAAACGGGTGGTGAAGTGCCCGGACGAGGTGGCGAACCATCTGTCTATCGCACCAGGTAGTGAGGTCTTTATACTCAAGCGTATCCGCTACGTGGATGAGGACGCGGTCTCGATTGAAGAGTCCTGGGTGCCGACGGGGTTAATTCCCAATCCTGATGCGATAGGCATCTCGCTATACGATTACTTTCGCAGCCAGAATATTTTCCCCCAGCGCACCCGTTCCCGCGTCAGTGCCCGCATGCCGGACAGCGAATTTCAGGCGCACATCAATATGGACGACAAAATACCGGTGCTGGTGATAAAGCAAGTCGCGCTTGACCAGCAGCACCGGCCCATTGAATACAGCATCAGCTACTGTCGCAGCGATCTATACGTCTTTGTGTGCGAGGAGTAACGCTTCGCGCGTGGGCGCGCAATCGCCGCCGCGCCGGCTGACCACCCAGGCGGCAACCGCATTGCCCAGCTCAACGGCATCCGCCAGCCGCCAGCCCGCCGCCAGCCCGGCAAGCGTTCCGCCTGCGTGGCTGTCACCAGCACCAATGGTATCTACCACTGTGGCGGCACATGCCGGAATGTAACCTGAGGCGTCTGCGTCATACCAGACGGCGCCGTCTTTGTCCTGGCGAATAATCAACGCAGAGCCGAATCGCTGCTGCCACTGTGCGCCCAGCGTTTCAACGTCTATGCCGAGCAATTCAGCAGCCAGCAGAGCTTCCTGGCGGTTAAGTGACACGATCGGTTTACAGGCCATAATCCGCGTCATCAGCGCGTCGGGGATATCCGCGATGCGCGGACCGAAATCGATAAAGAGCGTCACGTTCGGCAACGCTTCCAGCCAGTCGGTTAGCAACTCGCCGCACGGTGATGCCAGTTGATAGCCAGACACATAAACCAGACTGTGTTGCGGCACGTTAAGCGCAGCAAGCCAGGAGGGTTGCCACTGGTTTTCCACCCCACTGAACGACATAAACGTCCGCTCGCCGTCAGGTTCCACCAGTGCCAGGCACCAGCCGTTATCACCGGTTTCAGCTTCGATGGTGCTGTGCAAATCCTGCTTTTCCATCGCGTTGCGAATAATATCCGCCCATACGCCGTGGCCGATGGGCAGGGCGTTTTGCGCGGCGATCCCCAGCCGCTTCAGGGCAATGGCGATGTTGAGCGCGCAGCCGCCGATATTAACACCCTGCTGCTTTAGTTCGATATCACAGCCGCGCCAGGGCAGGGCGTAGGCATCGGCAATAACGTCAACCACCGCCGCGCCCAGTACCGTCACCGGCCGCGTCGCGTGCAATGTTTCCAGGCGTTGGGTTAATGAACTCACAGGCCCTCCCTTTGCTCCCGGTAGTGCAGCAGTTTTTCGCCGTAATAGCCAAAATCGAGCTGATTAACGGCGTCGAGTTGCTCCTTCAGCGCCGCATCAATCGCCTGCACCCCATGCAGCGCCCCGCAAATGGCCGTTGCCATCGCGCCGATGGTATCAGTGTCGCCGCCCAGGTTAGCGCATAAAATGGCGCAGCGGTTCGGGTCAGTTCCCGCCAGTTCGACCATCGCAATTGCCGCCGGAACGGACTCGATGGTGCTGGTGCCCGCGCCGATGAGTTGATACACCCGATCGCACGCAGACTCTGTGCCGTTGGCTTCACGCACGGTTTTCAGCGCCAGCTCAATGCGTGCCGCCAGCGATGCGCTAAAGGTAGTGGCGTTGGCTTCCTGCGCATAGCGGGCGATCCCCGGAAGGGCATCGACGATGTTTTGCCAGCGTTCACCGTCGATAGCGCGGGAAATCGCCCAGGTAATGACTACCGCTCCGGCAATAGCAAGATCGGATTTATGCGTCGGGCTGGAGGCCTGCGCCACCTGGCCGACAAAGTGCTCCAGGCGAGTGGCTGGCAGCAGACAGCCCAGCGTCGAGGCGCGCATTGCCGCGCCATTGGTCACCCCGTTGTTTTCCAGCGCGCTCACCGGTTTCCCGTCGCGGATAGCATTAAGCGCGATTTTAGAGGTGGGGCCGAGCACGTTTTTATTGAACGCATCGAAATCAAGCGCCCAGCGCAGGATATGTTTGCCGATAACGTCGGCATCAATCTGTCCGTCGCACTCGATAATGGCATCCGCCAGACACAGCGCCATTGAGGTATCATCGGTAAATTCTGCACGGTTGAAATAGCAGGCTGCGGAATTCTCTGCCGGGCCGGGCAGGAAACGGTCGATCCAGCCGAAGTGCGCCTTCACACGCTTTCTCGGCCACAGTTCCGATGGCATGCCCATCGCATCTCCTAACGCCTGCCCGTAAAGAGCGCCGAGAATACGTTCTCGTTTCATTTAACTTCCCCTTGTGTCAGCGCGGTATCGCCCTCAACCACCTCAATTGCGGTGATCTCGTTATCCGATTCGCGGAAAAAACAGCATGAACAGCACGGCGATCACAGCAATCATGATCCCTCCGAATGCCCACATTCCGGCCCAGTTGAAGGTCAGCCCATTCACCGGCTCTTTATATGCGAACATTTTTTCCATCATCACGCCGCCCAGACGGTAACCCAGCAGGCTACCAAAGCCCTGACAGCACAGCGTAATCAAGCCTTGTGCGGCGGTACGCATATGTACCGGCGCTTTTTTGTCCACGTAGATATACGCGGTCACGTAATAGAAGTCATAACTCACGCCGTGCAGCAGAATGCCGAGGAACAGCAGAGCATAAGTGAAGTACTGATCTGCGCCGCCGTAAACAAAGAAGGCATAGCGGATGGCGGCGGTAATCAGGCCCAGCAGTAAAACCTTCTTAATACCAAAGCGTTTGGTAAAGAAGGGCAGCGCGAGCATAAAGAAAATTTCAGAGAACTGGCCGAGGGTCATCCAGCCGGTGGCGTTTTTCATCCCCACTTCCGTGAGGTATCCGGTGGCGAAGATGTAGTAAAACGCCAACGGCATTGCGAACAGGAACGAACAGAAGAAGAAGACCAGGAAGTTTTTATCACGCAGCAGGATCAGCGCATCCAGCCCCAGCATCACCCTGAAATCCAGCTTGCCGGTACTCTTTGGTGGGGTATTCGGCAGGAACAGCGCGAACACGCCAAGCAGAAGCGAGCTGGCCGCAGTCATCAGTAGCGGAATGTTGGTATCTGAAATGTCGTTAAAGCCCATCATCTGCGGCAGGAATCCGCAGGCAAGGCCGGAGGCGATCCAGCCGATGGTGCCCATAACCCGGATGCGTGGGAAATCGGCCTCGACGTCATCCACGTTGGCAAAGGCGATACTGTTGGTCAGCGCGATGGTGGGCATGTAGGTCAGGGAGTAGGCCAGCAGCAGCGGGAAGAAGGTGCTGAACTGCGTTTGCTGTGCGGCGAAGTAGATCAAAATAGCCCCAGCGAACATCAGCACCGCCAGCACTTTCTGCGCGGCGAAGAAGCGATCGGTCAGCGAACCGACAAGGATCGGCGAGAGGATCGCCGCAATGGCGGTACAGGCATAAGACCAGCCAATTTCACCGGCCGTAAAACCGCTTTTGCTCAGCCACAGCCACAGTGGGACAAACCAGGCGCCCCAGATAAACCATTCAACAAACATCATGAATGACAGTTGGACTTTCGTTTTCATTTTCTCATCCTGCATGCCAGAGAGTGTACGGTCTTAACATACCATCCAATAATACCTTTTGAATACCTTTGTAGCGATTGTTTGATCGCTGTAACAAAATTGTTGTACACGAAACGCGCCAGCAGAGCATGCTGAAAAAAAAGCCGAGGCTGGAAAATCTGTTAAGTCGGTACCAGGCTTAGTCCTGCTCGCAAAAAGGCGGGCCTGGATAACACACGCCGACATGACGTCGGCAAGACGGGAGCATCACTATGACTGATATTGCACAGTTGCTTGGCAAAGACGCCGACGACCTTTTACAGCATCGTTGTATGACCATTCCAGCCGATCAGCTCTATCTGCCGGGCCACGACTACGTTGACCGGGTGATGATAGACAATAACCGACCGCCAGCGGTGCTGCGTAACATGCAGACGCTTTATAACACCGGGCGGCTGGGCGGAACCGGGTACCTTTCCATACTGCCGGTGGACCAGGGCGTTGAACACTCTGCGGGGGCTTCGTTCGCCGCCAACCCGCTGTACTTTGATCCCAAAAACATTGTTGAGCTGGCCATTGAGGCAGGCTGCAACTGCGTGGCATCCACCTACGGCGTGCTGGCTAGCGTATCTCGCCGCTACGCCCACCGCATTCCGTTCCTGGTTAAGCTCAACCACAACGAAACCCTGAGCTACCCAACCGAATACGACCAGACGCTGTACGCCAGCGTTGAGCAGGCGTTCAACATGGGCGCGGTGGCGGTGGGGGCGACCATCTATTTTGGTTCTGCGCAGTCACGTCGTCAGATTGAAGAAATTTCCGCGGCTTTTGAGCGCGCGCACGAGCTGGGGATGGTGACGGTCCTTTGGGCGTATCTGCGTAACAATGCCTTCAAAAAAGACGGCGTGGATTACCACGTGTCTGCTGATTTGACCGGCCAGGCCAACCATCTGGCGGCGACCATCGGGGCGGATATTGTGAAGCAGAAAATGGCCGAAAATAACGGCGGTTATAAAGCGGTGGACTTTGGCTATACCGATGACCGCGTCTACAGCAAACTGACCAGCGATAACCCAATCGATCTGGTGCGCTACCAGCTGGCGAACTGCTATATGGGGCGCGCGGGGCTAATCAACTCCGGCGGTGCGGCAGGCGGCGAAACCGACCTCACTGACGCGGTGCGTACGGCGGTAATCAATAAGCGCGCGGGCGGCATGGGGCTGATCCTTGGCCGTAAGGCGTTTAAGAAAACCATGGCCGACGGCGTGAAGCTGATCAATGCGGTTCAGGATGTGTATCTGGATAGCAAAGTGACGATCGCTTAAGGCATTACTGTTTACGCCTGCCCCTCATCCATAGGGGGGACGATCCGGGGACATGAAGAACGTTATTGAGCATGTTTACCCATGGTGATCGATTTTTCTTCAGGTCGATCACTGTCTCCGGGCTGCACAAGGGGTGAGGGCCGGATGAGGCGCAAGGAACCTTAAACTTCATTTCATTTGATGCAAACACCCATCCTGATCCACTTCACAGTTCCCCTACCTTTTGTGAAAACTATCACTCCCTGCCGTGCATATGCCCAAAAATTGGCCGACGCTTAGCGGAATTTGTCTAAGGCAGCGGACGAATTTTGCGCTTAAAGTGAGTTTCGAAACAGCTTTTCAAAATACAAGGCCGCTCTGAGTCTTCGTCGTGCTAAGGACTAATAATGAAAATAGAATCTGTAAATGTTACCGTCTTCCAGTACCCGACGCGTCGGGTCTCCGACAGTGCGGGGCACTCGCACCCGGGCCAGGAAAGCATGGCTAAAATGGCAATGCTGACCATCACCGCAGACGATGGCAGCAACGGGTATTCGTTCGCGCCGCCGGAAGTGGTGCGGCCCTTTGTGGTGAATACCTTCTTTCGCAAGGTGTTACTGGGCCAGGATGCGTTCAATCGGGAGCGTATCTGGCAGGATCTGGCGCACTGGCAGCGCGGCAGCGCCCATCAATTGACCGAGCGCGCGCTCTCCTTCGTTGAGCAGGCCCTGTGGGATCTGGCGGGCCGTAAACTCAATATGCCGGTCTGGAAACTGCTCGGCGGCTACCGTGATAAAGTCCCCGCCTATGGCAGCACGATGTGCGGTGATGACCTGCCGGGCGGGCTTTCTACCCCGGATGAGTATGCCAGCTTCGCGCAAAAGCTGGTGGCGCGCGGCTATAAGGCCATCAAGCTGCATACCTGGATGCCGCCGGTCTCCTTCGCTCCCAACCCCAAAATGGATGTTAAAGCCTGTGCCGCCGTGCGCGAAGCGGTGGGGCCAGACATCGACCTGATGATCGACGGCTACCACTGGTACAGCCGCACAGAAGCGCTCTTTATCGGTAAAGAACTGGAAAAGCTCAATTTCGCCTGGTTCGAAGAGCCGATGGAAGAGGAGAGCATGGCCTCCTACGCCTGGCTGGCAGAGAATCTGTCGATCCCGATTATCGGCCCGGAAAGCCTGGGCGGAAAACACCACAGCCGTGCGGACTGGGTTAAGGCGGGCGCCTGCGACATTTTGCGCGCCGGGGCCAACGGCGTGGGCGGCATTGCACCGACACTAAAAGTTGCGCATCTGGCCGAATCCTTTGGCATGGACTGCGAGATCCACGGTAACGGTGCGGCAAGCCTGGCGGTCATCGGCGCGATCAAAAACTGCCGCTGGTACGAGCGCGGCCTGCTGCACCCGTTCCTCGATTACGACGAACCGGCGGCGTACCTTAATAGCCTGGTCGACCCGATGGACGAAAACGGCATGGTCAGCCTGCCGACCGGACCGGGACTGGGCGAAG
This sequence comes from unidentified bacterial endosymbiont, assembly GCF_918797525.1. Lineage (NCBI taxonomy): Bacteria > unidentified bacterial endosymbiont. The sequence continues at coordinate 1,823,791 of NZ_OU963893.1, forward strand.
ACATTAATTTTGCATATATCGAAGCCAATACCGTCAGCCACGACTGACAGATAAAAACGTACCCTACAGGCGATATATACATGAAACGATCTCCCAAAGCCGGCGCGTGCTTACTCGCGCTCTCGCTGATGATGGGGAGCGGAGCGGCGTATGCGAAAACGCCGCCCGACCAGCTCATCATCGGTATGAATATGAATAATCTGCTCACCCTCGACCCGGCGGCAATGACTGGTAACGAAGTGGTTGGCATTGTGGTCAATCTTTACGATTCGCTGGTAGAGCTGGATCCCAACCAACTCACCAACGTCAGACCCGCGCTGGCGAAGTCCTGGGATATTGCCCCGGACGGCAAAAGCCTGACCTTTCATCTGCGCGACGACGTAAAATTCCACTCCGGTAATCCACTGACGGCGGAGGATGTGGTCTGGTCGATGCGCCGTCTGCTGCACCTTAACCTCGCGCAGGCGTCGGTGTGGAAATCTTACGGTTTCAGCAAGAAAAACATCGATAAGCAGATTAGCGCCCCGGATGCTTACAGCGTAAAAATCGACTTACCGAAAGCCAATGACCCGCAACTGGTGATCTACTCCCTCGGCGCGCTCGGTAATTTGGGCGTGCTCGACAGCCAAACGGTGCAAAAACATGCGGTAAATAACGATTGGGGCAACCGCTGGCTTACCACTAACGAAGCCGGTTCAGGCCCGTTTATGCTTGAAACCTGGCAGGCGAAAGACGTGCTGCGTATGCAGCGTAACCCGCGCTACTGGCGAGATGAACCGAAGATGAGCCGCGTGGTGCTGCGTCATTTTCAGGAGTCACAAACCCTGCGCCTGATGATTGAAAAAGGCGACCTCGATATTGCCAATAATATGGCGGTAGCAGACATCAATGCCCTGCGTAACGACCCACAGCTCACCGTCGAAGCCGTGCAGAAAGGCACGGTTTACTATGTGGCGATGAGCATGAAGGAGGGCCATTTCGCCAACCCGAAGGTGCGCGAAGCGGTGCGCTATCTGATTGATTATCAGGGGATCAATAAAGCGCTAATGCCGGGGTACGGCGTGCTGCACCAACGCCCGATCAAGGCGGGTATGCCCTCCACGCTGCCGGACCCAGGCTACAGACTCGATATCGCACGGGCGAAAAAGCTGCTGGCGGAGGCGGGTTATCCTGACGGCTTCGATACCACCCTGCGCGTGCTGGCGGATCAACCCTTTCTGAACATTGCCGTCGCCGTACAGTCGACGCTGATGCAGGCGGGGATCAACGCCAAAATCATTACCGGCACCGGGAACCAGATCTACGGCGCAATGCGCGAGCGCAAGTTTGACATGCTGGTCGGGCGGGGCGGAAGCGGGGTTGAGCCGCATCCCCACTCCAGCCTGCGCGCGCTGGTCTATAACCCGGATAATAGCGACGAGGCGCGGTTGACCAACTTTCAGGGCTGGCGCACCAGCTTCTACGACAAACCGCTCAACGAGATGATCGACAACGCCCTGCTGGAGCGCGATCCGAAGAAACAAATCGTCGACTATCAGCAGATCCAGGTGCGTTACGATGCGCTGATCCCGGCGCTGATCCCCCTCTCGCAGATGGTCGATTCGGTCGTAGTGCGTAATGACGTCAAAAACTTCCAGTCGCATCCGTCGGCCACCACCTTCCTGCGCGAGGTCTATAAAACCGGAGGTGAACAATGAGCGTGGCGATCCTCGCGCCCGGCTCCCGTACCCGGCGCTTCTCGAAACGGCTCACTCAGGTGCTGATCACGCTGTTCGGCCTGTTGCTGTTAACCTTTTTCATTGGCCGCGTGATGCCGGTTGACCCGGTGCTGGCCATTGTCGGCCCGGATGCCGACCAAAGCACCTATCAGCAGGTTTATCACCAGTTGGGGTTTGACCAATCGTTATTGACCCAGTTTGGTATCTACCTCGGCAACCTGCTGCACGGTGATCTGGGCAATGCGCTGTTGACCGGAAAACCGGTTACCGATGATATCCTGCGCGTCTTCCCGGCGACGCTTGAACTCGCCACGATGGCGATTATTGTCGGTGCAGGTCTGGGCGTTCCGCTGGGCGTGCTGGCGGCGGCGCGGCGCAACAGTATTTCTGACTACGTGGTGCGTATCATCAGCCTCGCGGGGTACTCCACGCCGATTTTCTGGGTCGGGATGATGGGGCTGTTGCTGTTCTACGCCTGGCTCGGCTGGGTGGGCGGCGCCGGGCGTCTGGATCTGGGGCTGGATGGCTTGGTGCCGCGGCGCACGGGTTTGATGACCCTCGATGCGCTGCTGGCGGGGAACAGCGCGGTCTTCTGGAACGCCATTAATCACCTGGTGCTCCCCGCCTCGCTGCTGGGTTTTCACTCGCTGGCCTACATTAGCCGTATGACCCGCAGCTTTATGCTGGCGCAGCTTTCGCAAGAGTTCATCATCACCGCCCGCGTCAAGGGCTTAACCGAACGCCAGGTTATCTGGAACCATGCTTTTCGCAACATCCTTGTGCAGTTGCTGACGGTGGTGGCGCTGGCCTACGGCTCTCTGCTGGAAGGGGCGGTGCTGATTGAAACCGTCTTCTCCTGGCCGGGTTTTGGTTCGTATCTTACCGGCAGCCTGCTGCTGGGCGATATGAACGCGGTAATGGGCTGCGTGCTGCTGGTGGGGGTGATCTTTGTGATGCTCAACCTGCTCTCCGACATGTTGTATCAATTCTTTGACCCGAGGACGAAATCATGACCGTTTCTCTGGATACGCCGCTGGGGGCTGGGCAGTCTGAAAACCGCCAGCGTATCAAACGGGCCGCGGGCCGCACTGCGGGTTTTATCGGCAAAATGGCGCGTAACCCGCTGACCGCCATTGGCGGGGGCATAATTCTGCTGCTGCTGATTGTGGCCGCCTTTGCCCCGCTGATCGCGCCGTATAACCCGCTGGTGCAAGATCTCAACAACACGCTGGTGGCGCCGAACGCGCAGCACTGGTTTGGCACCGATGAGTTTGGTCGGGATATCTTCAGCCGCCTGGTGTATGGCTCGCGCATTACGCTCTATATCGTGCTGCTGGTCTCGGTTACCGTCGGCCCGCTCGGGCTGCTGCTGGGCGTGACGGCAGGGTATTTTGGCGGCAAGGTGGATGCCGTGCTGATGCGCGTTACCGATATCTTTATCTCCTTCCCCAGCCTGGTGCTGGCGCTGGCATTTGTCGCCGCGCTGGGGCCGGGGCTGGAGCATGTGGTGATCGCTATAACGCTCACCGCCTGGCCGCCGATAGCCCGCCTGGCGCGCGCCGAAACGCTCTCGTTGCGCCAGGCGGATTTTATCTCTGCCGTACGTCTGCAGGGCGCATCTGCGGCGCGCGTGCTCTGGCGTCACGTTGTACCGCTGTGCCTGCCGTCGGTCATTATTCGCATCACCATGAACATGGCGGGGATCATCCTGACCGCCGCCGGGCTGGGCTTCCTCGGCCTCGGCGCACAGCCGCCGGACCCGGAATGGGGGGCGATGATTTCCAGCGGTCGCACCTACATGATGGAGTGCTGGTGGGTAGTGACTATCCCGGGGCTGGCGATCCTGATTAACAGCCTGGCGTTCAACTTTTTAGGAGATGGCTTACGTGACATCCTCGATCCTCGCAGCGAATAACCCTTTGCTCGACGTGCGCGATCTCCACGTCGATTTTATCAACGGCGGCGCCGTAACCCACGCGGTGCGCGGCGTCTCCTTCCAGCTTGGTCGTGAAAAGCTGGCGATTGTCGGTGAATCCGGTTCCGGGAAATCCACCGTCGGACGGGCGCTGCTGCGCCTGCACCCGGCGAAAGCCCAAATCCGCGCCATGCGGATGCAGTTTGGCGAGGTGGATTTACGTCGCGTCAGCGAGGCGCAGATGCGCGGCATTCGCGGTAAGCGTATTTCGATGATCATGCAGGATCCGAAATACTCGCTCAACCCGGTCGTTTGCGTCGGGAACCAGATTGCCGAGGCCTGGCTGACCCATCACCCGGGGCGCAAGGCAGAGGCGAAAGCCAAAGTGCTGGAGATGCTCGACGTGGTTCGCATTCGCCAGCCGGAGCGGGTTTATCATCTATATCCGCATGAGATCTCTGGCGGACAGGGGCAACGCATCATGATTGCGATGATGCTAATAACCGACCCGGAGTTGGTGATTGCGGATGAACCGACTTCTGCGCTGGATGTGTCGGTGCGTTTGCAGGTGCTCGGCCTGCTGGACGATTTAGTGCAGTCCCGCGGTCTGGGGCTTATTTTCATCAGCCACGATATCAACCTGGTGCGCAGCTTCTGCGACCGGGTGCTGGTGATGTACGCCGGGCGGGTCGTGGAGTCCATCGCGGCGAAAGATCTGCACAATGCGAAGCACCCCTACACCCAGGGGCTTATCAGCGCGCTGCCGGAAATCAACCACCGTCGTCCGACGCTGCCGGTACTGCAGCGCCAGGCCAGCTGGCTTAGTGAATAAGGAGCAGAAATGATTGAGATTAAACACCTCAACCTGGCGTTTGGCGAGGGCGAGAAGCGTAATCAGGTGCTGGATGACGTCAATATCAGCGTGCAAGAGGGGGAAATTTACGGCCTGGTGGGCGAGTCCGGATCCGGCAAAACCACGGTATTAAAGTGCCTGGCCGGGCTATTCACCCACTGGGACGGCGAGCTGGCGATTGGCGGGAAAGCGCTGGAAAAATGCATCAGCCAGGAGCGTTGTCGTCGGGTGCAAATGGTGTTTCAGGATCCCTACGGTTCGCTCCATCCGCGCCACACCATCGGCGATATTCTGGAGGAGCCGCTGCAAATTCACGGTATAAAAGAGCGGGATCGGCGTATTCATACCCTGCTGGATAAAGTGGGGTTGAATCGGGCGTTTCGCGACCGCTATCCCCATCAGCTCTCCGGCGGGCAGAGGCAGCGCGTGGCCATTGCCCGGGCGCTTATCCTTGAGCCGAAGGTACTGTTGCTGGATGAACCGACCTCAGCGCTTGACGTCTCCGTGCAGGCCGAGATCCTCAACCTGCTGGCAGAACTGCAGCGTGAATCCACTCTAACTTATCTGATGGTAACGCACGATTTGGGCGTGATTGCGCATTTGTGCCGGAAGGTGGCGGTGATGCAGTACGGTAAAATTCTCGAAAGCCTGACCGTCGACGAGCTGGTTGCCGGGCAGGCTAAAACCGTTTATACCCGGATGCTAATTAACGCCAGCCAGCACTACAGCCGCGAGATGGCGCGCGAGGTAGCGGTGTATTAGCGAAGCAGTACGCAGTCCGGGGGTAAACGGCACTGCAGCGCGCCCGGTACAACCTCGATGCGGAACGTCTCACCGCTTAATGGTTCCCCGTCGAGGTTAAACGTCATCCCGTGCGGCGCATTGATTTCAAACCACGCGGATTGCCCGTCGATAATATTAGGACTTGCCTGCGGCTGGGTAAGGGTCGTGAACAGCGCAGGCAGCAGCCCGTCGCCGGTGAAAATCCTCAGTTCTAATAAGCCGTCATTGATCAGCGCCTCCGGGCAAAGCTGCTGACCGCCGCCCGCCTGACGGCCGTTGCCGATGCCGATCACCAGCGCATCACCCTGCCAGTGAAAATTTTCGCCGTGAATTTCACACCTGTCAGGCTTGAGGGTATCCATGCGCATCAGCCCGTGGATCAAATAAGAAACGCCGCCCAGGGCAGCTTTCAACCTCTCCGGCGTTTCGCTGGTAATGCGGGTACCGAAACCGCCCGTCGCCATATTGATAAAGCAGGTTTTATCATTCACCTGAGCAATATCTACAGCGGTTGATTTGCCGATAATGGCAAGCTGAAGGGCTTTTTCCAGCTCGTCGGGAATGCCCGCGCTGGTGGCAAAATCGTTCGCCGTACCGAGGGGTAAAATGCCCATAGCCGGGCGTTCGTCGGCATTTCGCTGGACCAGGGCGCTGGCTATCTCATTGATGGTCCCGTCTCCCCCGCCGGAAATGAGGGTCTTGACGCCCAACCGGATACCTTCATCGATATACCGTGCCGCATCGCCTTTCTCCCACGTGACACGCACGTGAATGCGCGCCCCGTCTTCCCGCAGACCGACAATCGCCTGACGCAGGATGTCATTACCGGCGCTCTTGCCGTTAAGAATGAGTAAACTGTCTGGATAGGTTGCCATCCGCGCTGCTCCATTTTTTAGCTTAACAAGAGTGTACAGCAGAGAGAAAAAAAGCGGGTAAGAACAGGATGAAAGGGACAAAAATCCCCAGCGGTTGTTTACCCTTTATGCGTCTGTGCTCTGGCCCGCGTGCTGACCTCAAAGTATGCAGAGCACACACCGCTGTATCGCCAGTCTGAAATATACAGCCACCAGGGCGTGGAACTGAGTCGCTCACTGCTGTCGGGTTGGGTGGATGCATGTTGCTGGCTGCTGTCGTGGCGGGTCACACTGCCAACTGAATAATGCATCCCCGTCAATACGGCTCTCGCTGTACGCTTACGAAAAAGTCAGGCCTCTTCCGGTACGAAGCGCGTATGTTTAAACTTGTTGAAAACAAGCACATTAAAGGCACATATTTTTACAAGTCATACCGTCTTGAGGTTTTAGTCAGGGAAGCTGACTGGACTATCATGCATTTTCAGTACATGCCGTGAAGGGGGAGTAATAATAGATATCACCAGCGGTGACAGGCATCTGAAATTAACGCCTTAGGAAAGAGTGGGTGAGCCAGAGATTTCAGCCTATAGCCGCATTATGGTATGGGTTGAGTTCTCAATTGCTGCTTTAAAAACCGAGTTTCCATCAGGCCTTAAAGAATGGAGTGAAATTTAAGAATATTCATTTAACCTCAGCATTGGAGCAGGTTGGGTTTAATTTTCACCAGGCGCATTTTGCCGGAGATGTTGGCGTCATAATGGAGCTAACACCTGAAAACCACGCTGAAAGTATTACGCTTGCGGGTTCTCTCGATATTGATGAAAGTTATTTTCCCGACCTGCTCTCAGGTCTGGACGACATCATATCATGGCAAAACTGATACATTCATTCAGCCATAAGACCGGCACTCAGAATGTCGGTTTTTTTATGCCATTTATCCGCGATTTTCCCGTTTTTAAGCGGCGCATGCATCAGGTGCATGAATTTGCATTCGTTTTTGATTCCAGTTTTTGCCAACCAGCGCCAGCGCGGTGGCGTGTCGTTGCTCTGAGAATCGATGTGGTCAATGAGTGGGCATTGTTAGAATTAAATTCATTTATTTCATTTGGTTACATCAAAAAAATAAGCCCGCGTAAGGGAGATTACGCGGGCTAAGGAGGTGGTTCCTGGTAAAACTAGCATTTATGAGTTATGTTTTTCAGCGGGGGGATAATACCCGTAATGAACGAAGCGGTATGTGATCCGATTCTAAGAATTATCCCAGCGCAAAAAATTATCCTCGCTACCTATTTACCGTGCGGATTACGGGTGCTTTCACCTGCAAAATTGCGCATCAGCAGCGCAAACTCCAGCTCCACTCCTTCCGGCACCGGCAGCCAGACGACATGCCCGTCGCCGGGGGCAACCTCTATCGCGGCGCCTTTGCCGTTTTCCAGATGCTCCAGACGGAAGTTCATGTTGCCCTGCGGGGTCATTAACTCCAGGCTGTCGCCTTTGGTAAATTTGTTCTTCACGGCCACCGCCGCCAGCGAGCCTTTACGCTCGCCGGTGAAATCGCCAACAAACTGCTGGCGTTCCGAAATGGAGTAGCCATGCTCATAGTTCTGGTAGTCGTCGTGGGTGTGGCGACGCAGAAAGCCTTCGGTATACCCGCGATGCGCCAGCCCTTCCAGGGTTTCCAGCAGGGTGGTGTCGAACGGTTTACCGGCAGCGGCGTCGTCAATGGCTTTGCGGTACACCTGCGCGGTACGGGCGCAGTAGTAGTAGGACTTGGTGCGGCCTTCAATCTTCAGCGAGTGCACGCCCATCTGGGTCAGACGCTCGACGTGGGCAATGGCGCGCAGGTCTTTAGAGTTCATGATGTAAGTGCCATGCTCGTCTTCAAAGGCGGTCATGTACTCGCCCGGACGTTTGGCTTCTTCAATCATAAACACGCTGTCGGTTGGCGCACCGACGCCAGGCGTAGGCTCGACGTTGGTGACCGGGATCGGCTCGTGTTTATGCACAATGTTGCCGATGTCATCCTCTTTGCCTTCCTGAACGTTATATTCCCAGCGGCAGGCGTTGGTGCAGGTGCCCTGGTTCGGGTCACGCTTGTTGATATAACCAGAGAGCAGGCAGCGGCCGGAGTAGGCCATGCACAGCGCGCCGTGAACGAAAATTTCGATTTCCATCTCCGGCACCTGAGTGCGGATCTCTTCGATCTCTTCCAGAGACAGCTCGCGAGACAGAATGACGCGGGTCAGCCCCATCTGCTTCCAGAATTTCACCGTTGCCCAGTTGACGGCGTTGGCCTGCACGGAGAGATGAATGTCCATTTCCGGGAAATGCTCCCGAACCAGCATGATTAAACCCGGATCCGACATGATCAGCGCGTCCGGCCCCATACCCACGACCGGTTTCAGATCACGAATAAACGTTTTCAGCTTGGCATTGTGCGGCGCGATATTCACGACCACGTAGAATTTCTTGCCCAGAGCATGTGCTTCATTGATGCCGAGCTGCAGGTTCTCGTGGTTGAATTCGTTGTTGCGCACCCGCAGCGAGTAGCGCGGCTGGCCCGCGTACACCGCGTCGGCGCCATAAGCGAAAGCGTAACGCATATTTTGCAGCGTTCCCGCCGGGGAAAGGAGTTCCGGTTTAAACATGATTGTTCTCATTCTGATGACAGGTCAGATCCGCATACACCTGGTGCAGCGGTAAGGGGAGATCCCCCACTTTAAGGGCGGGCATTGTAGCGCTGCGGGGCGGGAAGGTAAAGGCTTAGCCCCACCCCCAGAGGGGAGGGCGAGAGGGGGAAAGTAATAAATCAGGTAATCCTGCACGCATCCGCTTCCCACCGATACCCCACGCCGTACACCGCGCGAATAAACGACTGGTCGGCGTCGAGGGCTTCCAGCTTGCGGCGCAGGTTTTTGATGTGGCTGTCGATGGTGCGGTCGGTAACCACGCGGTAATCGTCATACAGATGGTTTAACAACTGTTCACGGGAAAAGACTTTTCCCGGCTCGTGGGAGAGCGTTTTCAGCAGGCGGAACTCGGCAGGCGTGAGGTCCAGAAGCTTACTGCGCCAGCTCGCCTGAAAGCGGCTTTCGTCAACAATTAGCGGGCTTTCGGCGTCCAGTACCTGCAGTTCACGCTGCGGTTTGCAGCGGCGAAGAATGGTCTTTACGCGAGCAACCACTTCGCGCGGGCTGTAGGGCTTGCAAATATAATCGTCCGCGCCGATTTCGAGGCCCAACAGGCGGTCGATCTCTTCGATTTTAGCGGTCACCATCACGATCGGCACGTCGGAAAAACGACGGATCTCACGGCACAGGGTCAGGCCGTCGGTGCCTGGCAGCATTAAATCCAGCAGGATCAGGTCCGGCGGCGTCTGGCGCACGTAGGCGAGTACTCGATCGCCGTGGCTGATAAGCGTGGGGGCATAGCTGGCCGCACGTAAATAGTCGATCAATAACTGCCCAAGCTTAGGCTCATCTTCCACTATCAAAATACGTGGCGTGTTTTCGTCAATCGGTAACTCGGTCATGCTTCTCTCGATAAATCCCGTTCCAGAGGTAACTCTACTGTAATGCTAACCCCGCCAAAAGGCGAATGGGCAGCGCGGATCGTGCCATTGTGCGCCTCGACAATGTTGACGCATATCGCCAGGCCCAGTCCTGAACCGCCGCTGGCGCGGTTGCGTGAACCCTCGGTGCGATAAAAGCGCTCGAACAGTTTTTCCAGTTGTTCATCCTGTACGCCGGGGGCGGAATCGGCAAAGGTGAGAGCAAAGCGCCCGTTAAGCTGTTTGCCAGAGATATGCAGCCCGCCGCCGCTGTCGGTGTAGCGCAGGCTGTTTTCCAGCAGGTTGTTGAAAAGCTGCATCAGGCGGTCTCTGTCGCCAAACACCACGGCGCTGTCCGGCAGCGAAAGCTCAATGCTTAAATGACGGCTGGCGAAGCGTTCACGAAAGGCGCCGCTGATCACTTCCAGAATGTTGATCAGGTCTACCGGCGCTTTCTGGTAAGCCAGCGCCCCTTCGTCGGACATTGACAGCTGATGCAGGTCCTCCACCAGCTTGGTCAGGGTGCCAACTTCCGCCTGCAAAGAGGCCACGGATTCGGGGGTGAACTGGCGTAAGCCGTCCTGAATCGCCTCCAGCTCGCCGCGTAGCACCGCCAGTGGGGTACGTAACTCGTGGGAAATATCGGCCATAAAGTCCCGGCGCATCTGCTGGTTTTTCTCAAGGGTGCTGGCAAGCTGGTTGAAATCCTGCGCCAGCTTGCCCAGCTCATCCTGGCTGCGGGTGTCTACGCGGGTGGTGAAATCCCCTGCCGCCAGTTTATGCGTGCCTTCGACTAACCGTTTCACCGGCGCGAGCAGGCCCCGCGCCAATGGGAAGGTGGCAAGGGCGGCGAGCAGGGTTGAGAGGGCCACAATCAGCCAGCTGGTCTGACGCTGCTGACGGTCAAAATTGATATCGGTGTTGCGCGTCAGGCGTTCTACCGGAGAGGCAATCACCCAGCCGACGGTAGCGTTGTTCACCGTAATGGCGCGCGATGTGCCGTCCGGGGGAAGGGGAGCGCGCGGGCCAACCAGCACGTGCCGTTTCTGGTCAATCACCCAAAATTGGGTGCGCCAGCCGTGCGGCGGCATACCGGGACCCGGACGATCGTCGTCGGTATCGTGTTCAAGTGAGCGCAGGATCTGGAATATAAAGCGGTCGTTATTACGCAGAAAACGCCAGTTGCCGTGCAGGGCATACTGGTCGGCAAGCGCATCGCTCAGGCCTTGCAGCCGCTGCTCGTTGCCGTGCTTGATATAGTCAATAAAGCCGCGTTCAAAGCTGACCCGCACCGCCCAGTGCATGGTGATCAGCAGGACAATACAGGTGGCGAAAATCGCCACGAAGAGTTTGCCGGTAATGCCCGGACGCCAGAATTTCATGATGAACTCCTTTTACCGCGTCGGATAACGACGTTCTTCGTGGTGTCATTCGGGACGCGGGCGAAAATGACGGCGGGGAGGGCGATAACCACCGCCATGCTGATATAAGTGTATAAAAACACCTGATGGGCGACGGGTGTGTCGACGCTGATATGATGCTGCCCGTACATGCCGAGCAGTAACCCGGCGAGGGTCACCCCTATACTCATGGAGAGCTGCATAATCATCGACAGCAGACTGTTGCCGCTGTTCGCCAGCGCGTCCGGGAGATCTTTCAGCGTCAAGGTGTTCATCGACGAGAAGCGCACCGCGTTGATAATGCCCTGGCAAAACAGTACCAGCGGCAGGGCGTAGTACCAGCCCATGAGCGCCACGGCCATAAACAGCAGGCTGAACAGCGCTTTTTCGTTGCCTCTGGCGTGCCACAGATACCAGAAGATGGCGGGGATACCGACGGCCACCAGCATGCCCAGCCCTTTTTGACCGTCGAGCGCCAGCGTGAGCGTCGCCATTCCGACGGCCAGCAGAACAAAACCAAAAAAATCAAAGCGCCGCGTCTGCATTTTGTCGTTCGGCATCAGGGCCAGCGTGGCAATCGCGCCGATGATGCCCACCGGCAGGTTGATTAAGAAAATCCAGTGCCATGAGGCGTACTCAACCAGAACCCAGCCCAGCGTCGGGCCAAGCAGCGGGCTCTCCCCAAGGCTTTTTGCCATTGAGGGGAGGGCGGTATTGACGATGGAGGTATCCAGCGACTGCATAAAGAAGCCAAAGGCGACAATCCATTGCTGCCAGCGAACGTTACCAGGGAGGTCGGACATTTACTCCGTCACCGTGATTCTGTTTTTACGGGAAAAACGCAGCCGCAGGCGGTCGAAGAACAGATAAACTACTGGCGTGGTGTAGAGCGTTAACAGTTGGCTCATCACCAGCCCGCCGACAATGGTGATCCCCAGCGGCTGGCGTAGCTCGGCACCGTCACCCCCGGACACCACCAGCGGCAGGGCGCCAAACAGCGCCGCCAGGGTGGTCATCATTATCGGGCGGAATCGCAGCAGGCAGGCCTGGAAGATCGCCTCTTCCGGCGTCAGGTTGCCGTTGCGCTGGGCATCCAGCGCAAAGTCGACCATCATGATGGCGTTTTTCTTCACGATGCCGATGAGCAGCATGATCCCGATTAACGCAATCAGGCTGAACGGGGCACCAAATAGCTCAAGCGCCAGCAGTGCCCCGACGCCCGCCGACGGCAGGGTCGAAAGAATGGTCAGCGGATGGACGTAGCTTTCATACAGTACCCCAAGCACAATATACACAGTCGCAATCGCCGCCAGAATCAAAATCACCTGCGAGTTCATGGTGTCCTGGAAGACCTGCGCAGTCCCGGCAAAGCTGCCGCGCACGGTGGAGGGCACGCCAAGCTGGATCATCGTGCGGTTGATCGCATCGCTGGCTTCGGAGAGCGACGAACCGGTTGGCAGGTTGAACGAGATGGTCGAGGCCGCCGACAGCCCCTGATGGTTCACCGACAGCGGCGCGTTGGCTGGCTGCCAGCTGGCGAAGTAAGAGAGCGGGATCGCTTTGCCGTCATCGTTAATCACAAACATTTTGTTCAGCGCGCTGATGTCCTGGGTGTAACGCGGATCCACCTCCATCACCACCTTGTACTGGTTCATCGGCTGATAGATGGTGGACACCTCGCGCTGGCCGAAGGCGTTATTCAGCAGGCTGTTGGCGGCCTCAACGTTAATACCGAGACGTGACATGGTTTCACGATCGTAGGTCAGGGCCATCTCTGCGCCGTTGTTCTGGCTGTCGGAGTTGACGTCCGCCAGCTGTGGCAACGCGGCCAGCGCCTTGCGGATCTTCGGCTCCCACTCGCGCAGGGCGGCTAAATCGTCTGAAAGCAGCGTGTACTGGTAGCTGGCATTCGACTGACGTCCACCTACGCGGATATCCTGAACGGCCATCAAAAACAGGTTAGCGCCCGGCTCTCTGGCGAGCTTCACGCGCAGTCGGTCGATGACCTGTTGCGCCGTTTCATTGCGCGCGTCGCGTGATTTAAGGGTGATAAACATCATCCCGCTGTTTACGCGTGAACCGCCGGTAAACCCGGTGACGTTATCGACCACCGGATCTTCACGAATGATCTTCATGAAGTCCTGCAGCTTACCGCGCATCGCCTGGAACGAAATGCTCTGGTCAGCCTGAATGCCGCCCATCAGCACCCCGGTGTCCTGTTCCGGGAAGAAGGTTTTCGGAATGGTGATGTACATCCAGACGTTGAGCACGATGGTGCCGATGAGCACCAGCCCGACAAGGCGGGTGTGGTTCAGCACCCACTTCAGGGATTTGCCGTAACCCTCCTGCATCGCCACCAGCAAACGGCCAAAGCCCTTGCGACGCGGCTGTGAGTGCGGTTTGCTGCGCTTTAACATCCAGCCGCACATCATCGGCGTTAGCGTGAGGGAAATCACCAGCGAAATTCCGATAGCCACCGACAGCGTGACGGCAAACTCTCGCAGTAGCCGCCCCGGTAGCCCACCCATCAGCAGCAGCGGCAGGAACACCGCCACCAGAGAGAGGCTCATGGACAGCACCGTAAAGCCCACTTCACGCGTTCCCTGAAGCGCCGCCTGTAGCGGCTTCATCCCTGCCTCAAGATGGCGGGAAATGTTTTCCAGCACCACGATGGCGTCATCCACCACAAAGCCGGTGGCGATGGTCAGCGCCATCAGCGACAGGTTGTTAAGGCTAAAGCCGCACAGATACATGGCGGCAAAGGTGCCAATCAGCGATACCGGTACTGCGACAGCCGGAATAAGCGTCGCGCGCCCGGCGCGCAGAAATAAGAACACCACCAGGATAACCAGCGCCACGGAGATAATTAACGTCTGCTCCACCTCTTCGAGCGAAGCGCGAATGGTCGGAGAACGGTCCTGGGCAATTTGCAGATCAATCGCCGCCGGAATGGTTTCCTGTAATTCCGGCAGGCGCTCGCGAATGCTGTTCACCGTCTGGATGATGTTGGCTTCCGGCAGCTTGCGGATCATCAGCAGGATGGCTGGTTTGGCGTTGGTCATCCCGGCATTACGCACGTCCTGCACCGAGTCCGTAACGCGAGCGACATCGCGCAGACGGACCGCCGCGCCGTTGTTGTAGTGAATAATCAGCGGCTGATATTCGGCGGCGGTTTTCAGCTCGTCGTTAGTCTGGATCTGCCAGCGGCGGCTGTGGTCCTCGATGGCCCCCTGCGGCCTGCGCACGTTGGCGCTGCTGATAGCGGTACGCACATCGTCCAGCGACACGCCCTGGTTAAACAGCGCCTGGGGGTTTAAGCCCACCCGCACGGCGGGCAGGGAGCTGCCGCCGACGTCAACGTCACCCACGCCGTCGATCTGGGCGAGGGTCTGCGCCAGTTGTGTGGAGGCAAAGTCGTACAGTTGCCCCTGAGAATAGGTGTCCGAGGTCAGGGTCAGGATCATGATGGGCGCATCGGACGGGTTGGCTTTGCGGTAGGTCGGACGGCTCGGCATCCCGCTCGGCAACAGGTTTTGCGCAGCGTTAATGGCCGCCTGCACGTCACGCGCTGCGCCGTTAATATCCCGGTCGAAATTGAATTCCAGAATGATGCGCGTGCTGCCAAGCGAGCTGCTGGAGGTCATTTCATTAACCCCGGCAATGCGCCCGAGCGATCGTTCAAGCGGGGTGGCGACCGATGATGCCATGGTTTCCGGCGACGCACCCGGCAGCGAGGCGCTGATCATGATCACCGGGAAATCCACCTGCGGCAGCGGGGCCACCGGAAGCAGCCGGAAACCCAACACGCCGCAGAGGGTGATGGCGATTGAAAGCAAAATCGTCGCCACCGGGCGGTGAATGAAGAGCGCGAAAAACGTCACTTACGCCTCCTCTTCACGTTTCGGCAAGCGGCTTCTTGTCCAGAGCGCCAGACGGTCAAACAGGAGGTAAATGACCGGCGTCGTAAATAGCGTCAGCACCTGGCTTACCAGCAGCCCCCCCCACCATGCCAATCCCCAGCGGACGGCGGAGTTCTGCCCCGACGCCGGTACTGAGCATCAGCGGCAATGCGCCTAACAGCGCGGCCAGCGTGGTCATCAGGATCGGACGAAAACGCAGCAGGCAGGCCTGGAAAATAGCATCCCGTGGCGACATGCCCTGTTCGCGTTCGGCGGCAAGGGCAAAGTCGATCATCATGATGGCGTTTTTCTTGACGATCCCGATAAGCAAAATGATGCCGATTATCGCAATCACGTCCAGCTCGCTGCCTGCCAGCATCAGTGCCAGCAGCGCCCCCACGCCCGCCGTCGGCAGGGTAGAGAGGATGGTGATTGGATGGATGAAGCTTTCATACAGCACGCCGAGCACGATATACATCGCCACCACGGCCGCTACGACCAGCCAGACGGTATTGCCCAGCGCAGCCTGGAACGCCAGCGTGCTGCCCTGGAACTGGGTCTGAATGTCGGACGGGAAGCTCAGCTCTTTTTCGGCACCCTGAATGGCCTCAACCGCTTCGCCCAGTGAGTATCCGTCCGGCACGTTGAACGAAATGGTGGTGGACGGGAACTGATCCAGATGGTTTATCGACAGCGGGGTAAAGCGCTCCTCCACGCTGGCAATCGCGCTTAATGGCACAATGCCTCCGTCTTTACTGGTCAGGCGTACTGCGTCCAGCGCCGCCAGCCCGGGGGTAGTGTCGGTATCATGTTCCAGAACCACGCGATACTGGTTCGCCTGGGTGTAAATGGTTGAAATCAAACGTTGACCAAAGGCGTTGTACAGCGCGTTATCGACGTCGGACATGGTGATGCCCAGACGGCTGGCGGTATCACGATTGACGTTCACGTATGCCGCCAGCCCTTTGTCCTCCCAGTCACTGCTAACGTCCGAAAGCTGCGGCAGCGTTTTGAGTTTATCCACCAGTTGCGGCACCCAGGTGCTAAGCGCCTCGAGCGTGGTCGCCTGCAGGGTGAACTGGTACTGCGTGCGGCTGAGCTGGGTATCAATAGTGAGATCCTGAACCGGCTGCAGGTAAAGCTCGATGCCCGGCACGCGATTGACGGAATTCTGTAGACGTTCAATGACCGCATGCACCCGATCGTCGCGCGCAGCCAGCGGTTTAAGGTTGATTTGCAGACGGGCGCTGTTCAGCGACGGGTTGGTACCATCGACGCCTACGTAGGAGGTCAGGCTTTCGACCGCCGGATCTTTCATGATGATTTCAGAAACCTGCTGCTGGCGTTGGGCCATGTTGGCGAAAGAGACCGACTGGGGCGCCTGAAGCGTGCCCTGAATAATGCCGTTGTCCTGAATCGGGAAGAAACCTTTCGGTATAATGATCCACAGCATCACGCTCAGCGCCAGGGTCCCAAGCGCCACGCCGAGGGTCGCCCACGGGTGGTTGAGCACTTTTGCCAGCACATGACCATAGGCGGCGATGATGCGTTCGAACATACGCTCAGAGGCGCGGGAGAAACGATTCTGTTTGCGCAGGGATTCATAACTCAGCATGCGGGCGCACATCATTGGCGTCAGCGTCAGCGAAACCACCGCAGAGATCAAAATCGCCACGGCCAGCGTCACGGCAAACTCCCGGAACAGACGTCCGACGATATCCCCCATAAACAGCAGTGGGATCAGCACCGCAATCAGCGAGAAGGTGAGGGAGATAATGGTAAACCCGATCTCGCCGGCGCCTTTCAGCGCGGCGGTCAGCGGTTTTTCCCCTTTCTCGATATAGCGCGAGATGTTCTCAATAACCACGATGGCGTCATCCACCACGAAACCGGTGGCGATGGTGAGCGCCATCAGCGTCAGGTTGTTGATGGAGAAATCGAGGAACACCATCACCGCAAACGTGCCCACCAGCGAGAGCGGAACGGCTACGGCGGGAATAATGGTTGCGGGCACGTTGCGCAGGAACAGGTAGATGATCATCACCACCAGCGCGATTGCCAGCATCAGCTCAAACTGGGTGTCGGTAACCGACGCGCGAATGTTGGTGGTGCGGTCAGAAAGCACTTTCACGCTCACCGACTTCGGCAGGCTCTCAATCAACTGGGGCAGCATGGCGCGGATGCTGTCGGCAGTATCAATGATATTGGCACCCGGCTGGCGCTGGACGTTCATCACGATCGCCTGCTGGGTATTAGCCCAGGCGCCGAGCCAGCTGTTTTCAGCGCCCTGTACCACGGTGGCGACATCGCCCAGCCGTACCGGCGCGCCGTTCTGGTAAGCGATGATCAGCTGACGGTACTCATCGGCGGACTGCATTTGGTCGTTGGCCGACAGCGTGATGGCCCGGGTCGGCCCATCCAGCGAGCCTTTGGCCGAGTTAACGTTGGCAGTGCTGATGGCGGTACGGATGGTTTCACTGGTTAACCCCAGCGCAGCAATCGCCTGCGCATTGAGCTTCACGCGGACAGCCGGACGCTGCCCGCCCGCCAGCGTCACCAGGCCCACGCCGGACACCTGCGAAATCTTCTGCGCCACGCGGGTTTCGACCATATCTTCAACCTGGGTCATCGGCATGGCGGATGACGTCACGGCGAGCGTCATGATTGGCGGATCCGCCGGGTTGACTTTGCTGTACACCGGCGGATTAGGCAGGTCGGACGGCAGCAGGTTGGTGGCGGCGTTAATCGCGGCCTGTACCTCCTGCTCGGCCACATCCAGCGCCAGCGCCAGCTGGAACTGCAGCGTGACCACCGATGCGCCCCCCGAACTCTGGGACGACATCTGTTTCAGGCCAGACATTTGACCAAACTGGCGCTCCAGTGGGGCGGTAATGGCAGAGGTCACCACATCCGGGCTGGCGCCTGGATAAAGGGTAATGACCTGGATCGTCGGGTAATCCACTTCCGGCAGAGCGGAAACGGGCAGGAAGCGATAGCCGATAATCCCGGCCAGCAGGATTGCCACCATCAGCAGCGTGGTGGCGACAGGACGCATAATAAACAGGCGTGACGGCCCACCTGTAGAGCATGGCGGCATGACCTGCATCAGGCTTTTGCTCCCGGTTTCGCCGGTTCGACCACTTCCACTTTAGCCCCTTCGGTCAGGCGGTCTATCCCGTCGGTGACCACGCGCTCGCCCGCGGAAAGGCCTGCGCTAATCACAACCGTCTGGCTGTCCTGGATCCCGGTTTTCACCAGATGTTTGCTGACCTGGTTTTCGCTGTTAAGCACCCAGACGAAATTGCCTTCGTTACCCATCTGCAGCGCTGCCGTCGGGATCACTACCGCGTTTTCTTCGGTGGCAACCAGCATCCGCGCATTCACAAACTGGTTCGGGAACAGGGCGTCATCCGGGTTGTTAAATCTGGCTTTCAGCTTGATGGTGCCGGTCGTGGTGTCGATCTGGTTATCCAGACTGAGCAGCGTCCCTTCGCTGAGTTTTTGCTTATTGGCGCGATCCCAGGCTTCTACAATCAGACCGTTACCTGCCTTTTGTGCCTGAACGACGGTGGCGATATCACTTTCCGGCAGGGTAAACACCAGATCGATAGGGTGGGTTTGGGTAATGACCACGATCCCGGTGGTATCGCCGCTGGAGATTTGGTTACCAATATCCACCTGTTTCAGGCCAACCCGACCGTCAATCGGCGCGGTGATACGGCTCCAGTCGAGCTGCAGTTGCGCGCTGGCGACGGCGGCCTCATCTGCTTTGATCGTGCCTCTGGACTCGCTCACCAGCGACTGCTGAGTATCAAGCTCCTGACGCGAAACCAAATTGGTTTTCACCAGGTGTTGATAACGCGCTAAATCGCGCTGGGCGTTGGCGAGCGTGGCTTTATCTTTCGCCAGCTGCCCCTGAGCCTGAGCGAGGGCCACTTTAAACTGACTGGGGTCAATCTCTGCCAGTAAATCCCCGGCTTTCACCTGCTGGCCTTCCTGGAAGTGGATCGCCAGAAGTTGACCGTCAACGCGGCTACGTACCGTCGCGGTATTCGCCGCGGTGATGGTGCCCAGCCCGGAGAGATATTGTGGCACCGCTTTATTCGCCGCGGTCGCAGCCTGAACTGGCGCCAGCGCCGCGCCGCGCATACCGTGACGCCCTCTGGCCGTTGGGCGCTGCGGCTGGCTGTTGGCCCCTGCCGGTGTTGCCGGGCTGTGCCAGTACCAGGCGGCGGCAACGACCACCACAATGATGCCAACGGCGATTGCCCAGCGGGATTTATGACTGCCTTTCATCGTTATACGTTCTCATCCTGAAACACTGAGGGGAATGATACTAGTTTAGTCAGGCAAGGCGGCAGAAAAATGGAGGAAATATGGAACACCGTCTGGAATTGTCTGAGTGTTGAGCCGGGCGGCGCTTCGCTTACCCGGCTCGCGCCCGTGTTAGCTAAACACCACCTGCGCCCAGCGCGCCAGGCCCGCCGTGACGGAACCAAAATCATCGCCTCCGGCAATTGGAATGCCCGGAAGCTGTTCCGCCAGCGCTTTTTTGATGAGCGGCGAACGGGCGCTTCCCCCGGTCAGGTAAATGACATCCGGCTTCTCTTTAGCGTTTTCCAGCGCCAGGTGAACCTGCTCCAGAATGCGTTGCAACGGCTGGGTCAGTGCCGTTTCCAGCCCTTCCTGAGAAATGGCGGTCGCCAGATCGTCGCGAATAAACGGCAACGTGACCGTGTGCTCAGGGCTGCCGGAGAGGGCAATTTTGCTCTCTTCTGCGCTACGCACCACGCGGTAGCTCAGGCGCTGACGCCACACTTTATGCAGCAGGGCGACGTTGTCCGCGTCCTGGGCATCACGCACCAGGTCGTTCAGGAAACGGCCATTAGCGCTGCTGTAAAAATCGCTCTGCGCGGGAACATCGTTGATGGCGATAGCGTTCCACCATGGTAGGATCGGCAGGGCGATGCCTTTTTCGGTTTGCCCGCCCATGCCAAGCAGGGGCATCAGGCTCTTAAATGCCAGGGCGATGTCCAGATCGTTACCGCCGACGCGGCAGCCACTGTGTCCCAGCAGGCTATTTTCACGATCGCGACGCGCGCGCCATTGCGGCCCCATTAGCAGCAGGGAGCAGTCGGTCGTTCCCCCGCCAATATCCACCACCAGCACGCGCTTCTCTTCGCTCAGCGTGGCTTCAAAATCCAGCCCTGCCGCAACAGGTTCATACTGGAATACCACGTCGCGGAAACCTGCACGGTGAGCCGCGCGTTCAAGGATACCCTGCGCCTGCTGGTTTGCCTCATTGCCACCCAGTCCCTGGAAGTTGATCGGGCGGCCGATGACCGCCTGGGTGATTGTCTCTGCGACCTGGGTCTGGGCCTGATTGCGGATGTGCAGCATCATGGCGCATACCAGATCCTCAAACATCGCCACCTGTTGCGGCTTCAGGCCGCTGGCCCCAAGGAAGGATTTCGGTGATTTAACGAAGTAGACCTCTTCCGGATCGTCAATGTATTGCCCGAGCGAGGAGAGGCCGAACTGCACGCTGCCCGGCGTAACGTCAATGTCTTCTTCGCGGTTAAAACTCACCGCGCGGCGCAGCAGGGACTGGGATTCTGCCGCCGTGGCCGGAACCTGATGATGACGGAACAGCCATTCGCTCACCGCTTCGCGCGTCGGGGCGCAGAGCATTGATGGCAATAGCGTGCTCTCTTTTTCCATTTTCAGGAGCTGTGGTTGCCCGTTTTGCATAATCGCAACCGAGCAGTTTGCCGTACCGTAGTCAAATCCAATAAACACGCGGGGATCCCCATGCCAGTGAAGAAGGGGCGAGACTTTAGCGAAATGTCTGCCTGGCGACAACTGGAATGTGTAAGCAAGGCGCAACAGGATCTTTCGGTTTATGCTGAGGGAAACAAAAAGGAGCAATGATGTATACCCTGACCTGGCTTCCCCCTTATGACTGGCAGTGGATGTTCGGCTTTCTTGGCGCCCGTGCGGTGACGGGCGTCGAAACCGTTACCGATGGATATTATGAGCGCAGTTTTGCCTGTGAGGGGCATCAGGGCGTTATTCGCGTCACGCCGGACCCTGAAAGGCACACGCTGGCGGTGACGATAAGCCCGGGGTTAATCCCGGTTTCTCACCTTTGCCTTGAACGCATTGCGCGCCTGTTCGATCTCGCCTGCGATCCCCAGGTGATTGCGGATGCGCTGGGCGATCTCGGCGCCGCCCGGCCCGGCCTGCGGTTGCCGGGCGCGATGGATGCCTATGAGCAGGGCGTGCGGGCGATTCTGGGGCAACTGGTGAGCGTGGCGATGGCGGCAAAACTGGCATCACGCGTGACGGCGCTGTGCGGTGAACCAGTGAAGGATGCGCCGGCGTATCTCTGTTTTCCGACACCTCAGGCGCTGGCCGCCGCCAATCCGTTAGCGTTAAAAGCGCTCGGCATGCCGGTCAAACGGGCGGAGTCATTGATTCACCTGGCGCAGTCTGTGGTCGACGGGACGTTTCCGCTCTTCCCGCCTGCAGATAGTGAGGCCGGGATGAAGGCGCTACAACAAAGGCCGGGTATAGGGCGCTGGACGGCAAACTATTTCGCCCTGCGCGGATGGCAGGCAAAAGACGTTTTCCTGGTGGATGATTATCTGATTAAACAACGTTTTGCCGGAATGACGCCTGCGCAAATCCGTCGGTACGCCCAGCGCTGGCAGCCGTGGCGGTCTTACGCGCTACTGCACATCTGGTATACCGACGGCTGGTTGCCATCAGTTGATGGCGAAATAACTGGTATTGAGCAGTAGCTCCAGCGGCTGTGGCTCGGCGAGGGTGTCACCGTAGATAAAGTCGATGCCAATTCCCGAGAGCGCGTCCCTCAACACCGGCTGATTGCACGGTCCGGCGATGGTCTGTATCCCCAGACGCTGCGCATGGCCCTGGATAAGGGTTACCGTCATCTCATCCATCAGGTTGCCATGCACGTTAGTGACCATCTCTTCGTCCAGCATCATATAGTCGATCATGCTGGCGCTCAGGTGGCTGAAGATATTCATGTCGCGGCCTACTTTGTTCAATATCACACGGCAGCCGGCACGGCGGAGTTTTTGCAGGCCCTGCTGCACATGCTCATCCGGGTTGAGCGCCACCTCGGCTGCAACGATCAGATGCAGCAGACGGCCGGGTAACACGCCGCGATCCAGATGGTCGAGCAACCCGGCGACCAGGGTAACGCTGGCTAATCCGGCTTCAGAGAGCGGCAGCGCGATCCCCATCCCTTTGCTCGACACCTGGGCGGCGTAAATACGGAAGAATTCGCTAAAGATACGTCTGTCGAGGGCGTGTAACAGCTCAGGCTCCGCCAGACCAGAACGGAAGGCATGCTCCTCCTGCATTTCGCCCTGGCTGGTCCACAGGCGTAACGTTATCAACCAGAAGCTACAGCTTTCCGGAATGCGCGGGGAGGCGACACTGCGGGCAATCATCAGCAGATGATTATCTTTGATCATATGCCACTGCTCATCCAGCGACATCATGCTGCGCGTGCTGTGGATCCGCTTATGTTGCGGCGCGTAAACCGTCACCACGCCACGCCCGTTATTTTTCGAGGCATAACAGGCGATATCTGCCTGCGACATCACTTCCGAGGCCTGATGGTTATTTTCATCGATAAGCGTAATACCGGCGCTGGCGCCAATGCGGTGCAGACGACCTTCCCACATAAAATGATAGTCATTGATGGTATGCAGCAGACGCTCCGTAATATAGCGTGCGCTTTCGATAGTGCAGTCCGGCAGCAGCAGCCCGAATTCGTCGCCGCCAAGTCGCGCCAGGATATCGCTGGCGCGCAGCAGTGTCAGCATTAACGAGGAGAGTTCGCAAAGCAGGGCATCCCCCGCCGCATGGCCTGCCGTGTCGTTGACGGCTTTGAAGCGATCGAGATCGATAAACACCAACGCATGGCGCTGGCGCGTCTCCTGTACGGTGTGCAACAGCCGTTTAAGATGATTTTCAAAGCTGACGCGGTTCGCCAGATGGGTGAGCGCATCGTGCGACGCGCTGTAGCTTAGCTGGCGCAGCATCTTACGCGACTCGGTAACGTCCTGAATAACCAGCACCGAGCCGATATTTTTCCCCTCCAGGGTGCTGAGCGCGGTGATGCTGTAGTGGATATCGAAATTGCCGCCGTTGCGGCAGTAAAGCACCATATCCTGCTCTATATCGGAGCGGGACATATCGCCGCTGTGGATATTCTCCATCAGCGGGCCTTTTTCACCGAACGTAATGTGTAGCACGTTGAGGATCGGCTGCCCGATAGCCTCGGTTTGCAACCAGCCGCTCATCTTCTCGGCGACCGGGTTCATAAAGGTGATGTTCATGTCGATGTCAGTGCACACTACTGCTTCACCGATGGAGTCGAGCGTGATATGCAGGCGCTCTTTTTCCTGGAACAAAGCTTCATTGAGCTGTTTTACTTCGGTCATGTCCATATTGATGCCGAGCAGGCGTTCAACTTCACCCTGCTTATTCAGCACCCGGTTGGCCAGCGATCGAATATGGCGCACGCCTTCTTTGACGCGGATCCGGAACTCAAGCTTGAACGGCAGTCTGGCTATCAGTGAATCCCGCAGGACCTGTTCAGCATGTTCACGATCTTCAGGTAAAATGGATTCATGCCAGAGCTGCCAGGTTGGTCTGATGTGCGCTGGAATTTCGTACAGTTCAAACATCCGCTTATCCCAGCTGATGACGTCCGGCTCCAGATCCCACTCCCAAATCCCGATCCCGCCGGCTTCGTTGGCAAGGGTAATGCGCTCCATCAGGCGCTTATTGACCCATTCGGTCTGCTTGAGATCATTTATGTCCTCAATCTGGGCGATAAAATAGAGCGGAGTGCCGTCGGCATGGCGCACCACCGAAACCGCAAGCAGGGCCCAGACCACTTCGCCATCACGGGTGTAGTAGCGCTTCTCCAGGCTATAGGTATTGATGTCACCGTTTATCAGCTGTTCGAGCTGTTCCAGATCGGCGTGCAAATCCTCCGGCCAGGTAAGCTGCTGAAAGGTGAGCGCCTGCAGCTCCGCCTGGCTGTAGCCCAGAAAGGTACACAGCGCTTTATTCGCCTGTAACCATTGCCCCTCAATGCCGACCAGCGCCATGCCTATCGCGGAATACTCCATGGCGTTACGAAAACGCGCTTCGCTTTCGGTAATGTGCTTACGCTCGGCGCGAAAGGCATACATCACCATGGTCATAACGTTAGCGGGCAACAGCAGCATCAGGAACGGCAGCCAGGGAGCATTCATCAGCGCGTTGCTGTTCTGGGTAGCCAGCGACGAGGGATCCCGGGCAATCATCAGCGAAACGACCATCACGGTGACTAAAAACACCATAAAAGCTTCCATGCGCGGCAACCGCACGGCGCTCCACATCAGCAGCACGATAACGCAGGTAAACGGCCACGGCAGCCAGGTGATCGCCGCCCAGCAGAGGAACAGCGTCACGGCCATGGTCACCAGCGTTTCGACCAGTAATTTAGGATCGCGATGGCGCAGCAGGTAATGCGGCTTGAACAGCAATCCTAACGGCACCAGCGCCAGCGCGCCGATGGATTCTGACAACACCCAGACCATAAAATTATGCAGCGGCTCAGGGCCCGGCAGCAGAAAATGGACCAGTATTCCCCCCAACAACGGCGGGATCAGGGCGCTGCCGATGGCCAGACGGATCCAGTCGTTCAGGTTCTGCAGCGGGTTGTACCAGGGAAGCAATTTGCGCAGCAGCAGCGCGCCAGTACAGGCTTCCACCACGTTGACGAACGTATAGATGAGACTGATAGACTCCCACGAGAAGAGCATCCATGAGGCCAGAATATTCCCCAGCGAGCAGGCCAGCGCGATGCCTGGCCACAGCTTCCCGGCGTGGCGGTAAAACGCCACCATCATGATCGACGTCGGAAACCACAGCGGCGCCAGCAGCGTCCCGAAGCGGGTAAGCTCCAGCGAGAATAGGGTGAATATGAAGGTGACCAGGCCCAGAGAGACAAGGCGCAGTATAGGATGAGGGGTGGTAACCAAAACCCGCTGGTATTGTGTATTCATTACCGCATTATCCAAAGACGCCATGCCGCCAGGAGGAAGGTCCGACGAGTGAAATAAGATTTTGGTTTATGCTAGTACAAACAATTTACAATTCATATGGCGGCTGCTCATAATTTGACATCATAGGGTTATTAAATAGTTACCCGGTAAAAAATGGCGGCTAAGCGCTGAAAAAACGTTCGTATAAATTTTATTAAGGGAACGGTAAGCCACTTTTCAGCCAGTCTCGTATATCCTGCGCATTCGACTGGTATCACGACCACGAAATCCCTATAATTGCCGCGTTTGACGCTCCGGCGTCGTCCTTCCTTATCATCCAGGTTAATCAGGTCGCTAAATTTATGACTGATAAGTCTCATCATTGCGTCATTGTAGGCATCGCCGGCGCATCGGCTTCAGGTAAAAGTCTTATTGCCAGTACGCTTTACCGCGAACTGCGTGAACAAGTTGGTGATGAGCACATCGGCGTCATTCCCGAAGATAGCTACTACAAAGACCAATCCCATATTTCGATGGAAGAGCGCGTAAAAACCAACTACGACCACCCGAATGCCATGGATCACAGCCTGCTGTTTCAGCATTTAGAAGCGCTCAAGAGCGGTCAGGCGATCGAGTTGCCCGTTTACAGTTACGTCGAACACACCCGCACGAAAGAGACGATTCGCATTGAGCCTAAGAAGGTTATTATCCTCGAAGGCATTCTGCTTCTGACCGATGCACGCCTGCGCGAATCTATGAACTTCTCGATTTTCGTCGATACCCCGCTGGATATTTGCCTGATGCGTCGCATCAAGCGTGACGTCAACGAACGTGGCCGTTCCATGGACTCGGTGATGGCGCAGTACCAGAAAACCGTTCGCCCAATGTTCCTGCAATTTATTGAACCGTCCAAACAATACGCTGATATCATCGTGCCGCGCGGGGGCAAAAACCGCATAGCGATTGATATCTTAAAAGCGAAAATCAGCCAGTTTTTTGAATAAGCCGCGCAAATTGTGTACCGTTCAGAGATAACCTGGTTTAGCCCTGCGTATTTACGCGTTCAGGGCAGGATGCACGAAAGGAGAAAGTGCCATGCGTCTTTGTGATCGCGATATAGAAGCCTGGCTGGATGAAGGCCGCCTGTCTATCGTCCCGCGCCCGCCGGTCGAGCGTATCAACGGGGTGACCGTTGATGTGCGCCTGGGGAATAGATTCCGCACCTTTAGCGGCCATACCGCACCTTTTATCGACCTCAGCGGAGCGAAGGACGAAGTTAGCGCGGCGCTGGATCGCGTAATGAGTGATGAAATCGTCCTCGAAGGAGGTGACGCCTTTTATCTGCATCCGGGTGAGCTGGCCCTGGCGGTAACCTTTGAATCCGTCACGCTGCCGGCCGACCTGGTTGGCTGGCTGGATGGACGTTCTTCTCTGGCCCGTCTTGGATTAATGGTGCACGTAACGGCGCACCGTATCGATCCCGGCTGGTCGGGGCATATCGTGCTGGAGTTCTTTAACGCCGGTAAACTGCCTCTGGCTCTGCGCCCGGGAATGATGATTGGGGCGTTGAGCTTCGAACCGCTGACCGGCCCGGCGGACCGTCCTTATAATCGTCGGCAGGACGCGAAATATCGCGATCAGCAGGGTGCGGTTGCCAGCCGTATTGATAAAGACTGAACGTTAATCCATTGAGGATGCCATGAGAAGAGTACTGACTACGCTGATGATTTTGCTGGTGGTGCTGGTCGCTGGCCTTTCGGCGTTGGTTCTGCTGGTTAACCCGAACGATTTCCGTGCGTATATGGTGCGCCAGGTTGAAGTCCGCAGCGGTTATCAACTGCAACTCGACGGGCCGCTGCGCTGGCACGTCTGGCCGCAGCTTAGCATTCTTTCCGGACGCATGTCGTTGACCGCCCCGGGTGCCTCTCAGGCGCTGGTGTCGGCCGATAACATGCGTCTTGACGTGGCGCTGATCCCGCTCTTCTCGCACCAGCTGCAGGTCAATCAGGTGATGCTGAAGGGCGCGGTTATCCAGTTGACTCCGCAAACCGAAGCCGTGCGTAGTGTCGATGCGCCGGTTGCGCCGCGCGAGAACACCTTACCTGATGAACCCTCAGACACCGGCTGGTCGTTTGATATCGGCAAACTAAAAGTTGCCGACAGCGTGCTGGTGTTTCAGCATGAAGATGACGAGCAAATCACCGTGCGTAATATCAACCTGACGATGGCGCAGGATGCGAACCACCTCGCTACCGTGGCGTTCAGCGGGCAGGTTAACCGCGATCAGCGCGATTTGACCCTGTCGTTCAATGCCAACGTCAATGCATCTGAGTACCCTCACCAGCTCACGGCGGATATTCAGCAGCTACAGTGGCAACTGACGGGCGCGGATCTCCCCGCTCAGGGGATTGCCGGGCAGGGGACGTTGCAGGGCGTATGGCGTGAAGAGCAAAAACAGCTGGAGCTGGATAACCTCAACCTGCAGGCGAATGACAGTAGCATGAAAGGACAGGCAAGCGTCTCGCTTGAAGAGAAGCCAAAATGGGTACTGAACATGCAGTTTGACACCCTCAACCTGGAAAACCTGTTAGCTGCCCCGATAGCCGCAGCCTCAGATAACGGCGCCGTACAGTCGGGACAAAGCCAGGTGAAACAGGCCCGTCCGGTTATCTCCTCGAATGTAGATCTGCCCAACTATAACGGCCTGCGTGGCTTCACGGCGGACGTCCTGTTAAAGGCCAATAAGGTGCGCTGGCGCGGTATCGACTTTACTGACGTAAGCAGCAAGATGTTTAACCATAACGGTTTGCTGGTGATTTCCGAACTGAGCGGCAAAATGGGGGCTGGACATCTTTCCCTGCCGGGTACGCTGGACGGGCGTAACGAGAACGCTACCGTCGCGTTCCAGCCGCGTCTCGACAAGGTGGAGATCGGCACCATCCTCAAGGCTTTTAATTACCCTATCTCCCTGACAGGGCATATGTCGCTGGCGGGTGATTTCTCGGGAACCCGGATCGATGCCGACGCCTTTCGCCGCGACTGGAAAGGGCAAGCCCACGTGCGGCTGCAAGATACCCGTATGGAAGGGTTAAACTTTCAGCAACTGGTGCAACAGGCAGTGGTACGCAGCAGTAACGTCAAAGCGCAGGATAACTATGATAGCGCAACGCGCCTCGACAGCTTGACCACCGACCTGTCCCTGAGCAACGGCCAGCTATCTCTAAACAACATGCAGGGCTCCTCGTCGGTGCTGTCGCTGACGGGGGAAGGGGCGTTGGATCTGGTGAAAGAGACGGCTCAGACGCGCTTTAACGTTCGGGTGCTCTCCGGCTGGCAGGGCGAAAGTAAGCTGATTGATTTCCTGAAAGAGACCCCGGTGCCGCTTAGCGTCTACGGTAAATGGCAGGCGCTGAATTACAGCTTGCAGGTCGATCAGATCCTGCGTAAGCATCTGCAGGATGATGCTAAACGTCGGTTGAGCGACTGGGCGGAGCGCAATCAGGATTCGCAGTCAGGCAAGGATGTGAAGAAGCTGCTGGATGAGCTCTGATGCAGGCAATGGCGGGTGGCGATAACGCCACCCGCCATTGTCCCAGATAGCGGGTCGTGTCTACACCTCAAGACCCAGCGCGTGTTCATCCTGTAACGGTATGAGCTGAACTTTCTGTACGCGGTGGCTTTCAACCTGCAAGGTTTTCACCCGGTAATTTCCTACCTGAACTTCTTCTCCCGGCTGCGGAATTCGCTGCAATACTTCCATCAACAGGCCAGCAATAGTGTGGTACTCGCGTTTATCATCCAGCGGGAGAGGAACATACTGCACCAGATCTTCCAGTGGCATATGGCCGTTGGCGGTCCATGAGCCGTCCGCATTCTTCTGGATATCATGGCGTGCATCAATTTCGTCCACCTCATTAGGCAGATTACCGGCGATGGTTTCCATAACGTCGCTGAGCGTCACCAGCCCTTCGACAGAACCAAATTCATCCACCACAAAGGCAAAGTGGGTTCGCGCGTTGCGGAACTGCTCAAGGGCAGTGAGCAGCGGTAGGGTTTCCGGGAACACCAGCGGCTGGCGAACAAGCGCGCGCAGATTGAGCGCGTCACCGTGTAACTGCTGCTGCAGCAGGTCGATAACATGTACGACGCCCAGCAACTCCTCTTCCTCTTCTCCCCCCGTCACCACCACCCGGGTATGCTGATTTTTGTCGAGCAATGCGCGAATTTGCTCTTCCGGGGCCGTCAGGTCGATGTGTTCAATATCATGACGCGAGGTCATGATGCTGCTAACCGAGCGCTGGTTCAGATTAAGCACTCGCTCAATCATCCGCCGCTCCTGCGGGTTAAAAATTTGCCCCTCATGATGATCGGCCAGCAGCGCGGAGGATTGAGCATCCAGCTCGGCATCCTCTTTCTTGCCGCTGAGCAGGCGCATCACGGTATCGGCAGTGCGTTGACGCAGCGTCTGGTTAGCAGACAGAAAACGCCGACGGTTGAAGATGGCGAGCTGGTTCAGGCACTCAATGATTACCGAGAAGCCGATGGCGGCGTACAGGTAACCTTTAGGAATAGAGAATCCAAAACCGTCGGCTACCAGGCTAAAGCCAATCATCAGCAGGAAGCTCAGGCAGAGAATGACGATGGTCGGGTGGCTGTTTACGAAGCGCGTGAGCGCTTTACTGGCCATCACCATCAGTGTAATGGCAATGATCACCGCAGCCATCATCACGGCCAGGTGGTCAACCATTCCGACCGCGGTTATGACCGAGTCCAGCGAGAAGACGGCGTCCAGCACCACAATTTGCGCCACCACGGGCCAGAATTTTGCCCCCCGGCGTTGGGTGGGGCTGTCGCTGTCTTTTCCCTCCAGCCGTTCATTCAGCTCTACCGTCGCTTTGAACAACAGGAATAACCCGCCAAAAAGCATGATCAGGTCACGGGCGCTAAAGCTCAGGCCATAGAGGGTAAAAAGCGGTTTGGTAAGCGTGACCAGCCAGGAGATCGAAGCCAGCAGCAATAGCCGCATCACCATGGCCAGCAGCAGCCCCGTGACGCGAGCGTGGTCGCGCTGTGACGGGGGGAGCTTATCGGCGAGGATGGCGATAAAGACCAGATTATCAATCCCGAGCACGAGTTCGATGACGATAAGCGTTACCAGCCCGGCCCAGATTGAGGGATCGGCAATCCATTCCATAGTGATCACAATACCTTCTGTTATATGACTAATATCACAGTGCGATGATGGATAAAGCCCGAAGAAAATGCAATGCCATGCTGGGATTTCTCTTAATACGCCAGCGATAATGAATCGAGGTTGAAGTGGCTGTAAATAAGTTAAAGGACTGAGTTTAATTATCAGGGATGCTATTTAGGAGTTATCGCAACGAGTGGTTTTAATGGGTGAAATGTCAATATAAAGAAAATCCTAAAACATTAAAACTTTGCTCTTAATATTAATCTTAAAAACAGATATCCGGACGGTTGTCTTCTTGCCTGCTATTAGGTTAACTGCAACAATTCCCTCAGCATCAAATGTTAAATTTCCTTGTTGCTATTTTTGTTTCGGTCTTTAGTGATGGTTATCCATTATCCGCTGGCCCTTTCAGGCAGATGATATATTTTCAAAAAGGCCTTATCCAGGAGTGTCTATCTATAACACATTGTTTACTCAGTGGATTGGTAACTGAAAGCCAAGGGCGGTAGCGTGCCTGAAAGCGTGTAAATCAGCCTCGATTATTCTGTCAATAGCCAATCGATGAATAAGATTTTTTTAGGACTGATGCCAGTTATATTTCTATTTGATTAACTGCATGCTGAAGGCCAAATCGACACGGCTTATTTAATTTGTACAGGATAATTACTCTGCCAAAGTGATAAATAATCAATGATGAAATCCAAAATGAAATTGATGCCATTATTGGTGTCTGTGACCTTGATGAGTGGTTGTACGGTCTTTCCCGGCAGCAATATGTCAACAATGGGCAAGGATGTGATTAAACAACAGGATGCTGATTTTGATCTCGACAAAATGGTGAATGTTTATCCGCTCACCCCCCGTCTGGTCGAACAGTTACGTCCGCGTCCAAATGTTGCCCAGCCGAATATGTCGCTGGACCAGGAAATCGCCTCGTACCAGTATCGCGTAGGGCCGGGTGATGTTATCAACGTCACCGTCTGGGATCACCCGGAACTGACCACCCCTGCGGGCCAGTACCGTAGCTCCAGCGATACCGGCAACTGGGTGCAATCTGACGGCACCATGTTCTATCCCTATATCGGTAAAGTGCATGTGGTGGGCAAAACCCTTGCCGAAATTCGTAGTGATATTACCGGCCGCTTAGCGCAGTACATTGCTGACCCGCAGGTGGACGTTAATATCGCCGCATTCCGCTCGCAAAAGGCCTATATCTCCGGCCAGGTCAACAAATCTGGTCAGCAGGCCATTACCAACGTACCGCTGACTGTTCTGGATGCCATTAACGCCGCCGGTGGCTTAACCGACGGTGCCGACTGGCGCAACGTGGTGCTAACCCACGAAGGCAAGGAGCAGCGTATTTCCCTGCAGGCGTTGATGCAAAACGGCGACCTGACCCAAAACCGCCTGCTCTATCCGGGGGACATTCTCTACGTGCCGCGTAACGACGATCTGAAAGTCTTCGTGATGGGTGAAGTGAAAAAACAGAGCACCCTCAAAATGGACTTCAGCGGCATGACCCTGACCGAAGCGCTGGGCAATGCTGAAGGTATCGATCTGACCTCGTCCAACGCCAGCGGCATTTTCGTTATCCGTCCGCTGAAAGGCGAGGGTAGCGCGAAAGGCAAGATTGCCAACATCTATCAGCTGGATATGTCCGATGCGACCTCGCTGGTGATGGCAACGGAATTCCGCCTCCAGCCATACGATGTGGTGTATGTCACCACCGCGCCAGTTGCCCGCTGGAACCGCCTGATCAACCAGTTGCTGCCAACCATCAGTGGCGTTCGCTACATGACGGATACGGCGAGCGACATTCACAACTGGTAACCGCGATGTTTAACAAAATACTGGTGGTATGCGTGGGGAACATTTGCCGTTCCCCGACGGCGGAACGGCTGCTGAAACAGTATCAGCCCGACCTCACCGTTGATTCCGCGGGGCTGGGTGCGCTGGTCGGTAAAGGTGCCGATGAGCGCGCGAAGAGCGTTGCCAGCGATCATGCACTCTCCCTCGACGGGCATTGCGCCCGTCAGATTTCCGCCCGCATGTGCCGGGAATATGACCTGATCCTGACCATGGAAAAACGCCATATTCACGCGCTGTGCGAGATAGCGCCGGAAATGCGCGGCAAGGTGATGCTGTTTGGTCACTGGGATAATGAACGCGAAATTCCCGATCCGTATCGCAAAAGCCGTGAGGCTTTTGAAGCGGTATACACCTTACTTGACCAGTCTGCCCGTCAGTGGGCGCAGGCACTGAAAGCTCAGCAGGGATAACAATGACAGAAAAAACAAAACCTTCTGCCGCCCCGTCTTCGGGCAGTGATGAAATCGATATTGGTCGCCTGGTCGGCACCGTTGTCGAGGCGAAGTGGTGGGTTATAGGGATTACCGCCGTGTTCGCCGCTGCGGCGGTGGTCTATACGCTGTTCGCGACGCCTATCTACAGCGCCGATGCGCTGGTGCAAATCGAGCAGAATACCGGCAACTCTCTGGTTCAGGATATCGGCTCTGCGCTGGCGAACAAACCGCCCGCCTCCGATGCCGAAATTCAACTGATCCAGTCACGCCTGGTGCTGGGGAAGACGGTTCACGACCTGGGTCTTGATATTTCGGTGACCAAAAACACCTTCCCGCTGTTCGGTGCGGGCTGGGATCGCCTGATGGGCCGTAGCGATGATACGGTAAACGTGACGGATTTCGTGCTGCCTAAAGGCGGCACTGAGCAGACCTTCACCCTCACGGTGCTCGGGCCGAAACAGTATCAACTGACCAGCGATGCCGGCTTTAGCGCCCGCGCAGAAGTGGGGCAGATGCTGACGAAAGACGGCGTCAGCATGCGGGTAAGCGGCATTCATGCTCAGGAAGGCGGTGAATTTACGGTCACCAAATTCTCCACCCTTGGGATGATCAACACTCTGCAAAACAACCTGACCGTAACGGAAAATGGCAAGGATACTGGCGTCCTGAGCATGACCTTCACCGGTGAAGATAAAGAGATGATCCGCGACATTCTCAACAGCATCACCCGCAACTATCTTGAGCAAAACGTTGAGCGTAAGTCGGCGGAAGCGGCCAAAAGTCTGGCCTTCCTGGCCAAACAGCTGCCGGAGGTGCGTGCCCGTCTGGATGGCGCCGAGAACAAACTCAACGCGTACCGTCAGGATAAAGACTCTGTCGACCTTCCGCTGGAAGCGAAATCGGTGCTGGATTCGATGGTTAATATTGATGCCCAGCTCAACGAGTTGACCTTTAAAGAGGCGGAGATTTCTAAGCTTTATACCAAACGCCATCCGGCTTACCGCACGCTGCTGGAAAAACGTCAAACCCTCGAAGACGAGAAAGCGAAGCTGAACAACCGCGTCACCGCGATGCCGAAGACGCAGCAGGAGATTGTGCGTCTGACCCGCGACGTGGAGTCCGGCCAGCAGGTATATATGCAACTGCTCAACAAACAGCAGGAGCTGAAAATCACCGAAGCCAGTACCGTCGGCGATGTGCGTATCGTTGATCCGGCCATTACGCAGCCTGGCGTACTGAAGCCGAAGAAGGCGCTGATCATCCTCGGCAGCATTATTCTTGGCCTGATGCTCTCCATCGTCGGCGTGCTGTTGCGATCTCTGTTCAACCGGGGTATCGAAAGCGCGCAGGTGCTGGAAGAGAACGGTATCAGCGTCTATGCGAGTATCCCACTCTCCGAATGGCAAAAGTCGCGTGACAGCGTTAAAACCGTTAACGGCGTGAAGCGTTACAAACAGAGCCAACTGCTGGCGGTGGGTAACCCTACCGATCTGGCGATTGAAGCGGTGCGCAGCCTGCGAACCAGCCTCCACTTCGCCATGATGCAGGCCAAAAACAACGTCCTGATGATGACCGGCGTAAGCCCGTCGATTGGCAAAACCTTTGTCTGCGCCAACCTGGCGGCAGTGGTGAGCCAGACCAACAAGCGCGTGCTGTTGATCGACTGCGATATGCGTAAGGGCTACACCCACGAACTGTTAGGTACCAACAACGTTAACGGCCTGTCGGAAATTCTGCTCGGCCAGGGCGACATTAGCCAGAGTGCGAAGCCGACCACCATCCCGAAATTTGATCTTATCCCGCGTGGGCAGGTGCCGCCGAACCCTTCCGAACTGTTAATGAGCGAACGTTTCACGCAACTGGTGGAGTGGGCGAGCAAAAACTACGACCTGGTGCTGATCGATACACCGCCAATTCTGGCCGTGACCGATGCTGCCGTGGTTGGCCGCCTTGCGGGAACCAAGCTGATGGTGGCCCGCTATGCGGTGAATACCCTTAAGGAAGTGCAAACCAGCCTGAGCCGCTTCGAGCAAAACGGGATTGAGGTGAAAGGGGTGATCCTGAACTCCATCTTCCGTCGCGCGACCGGGTATCAGGATTACGGTTATTACGAGTACGAATATAAGTCTGACAGTAAATAACAACACACTCCCCCCTCACCCCTGAAGGGAGAGGGAACTGTTTGGTGCCGCCTTTCTCCCTCTTCCCTTTGGGGAGTGGGCCGGGGGGAGTAGGGGATTACTATGACCACACAACGCCCTTTGATATCTATCTATATGCCGACATGGAATCGTCAGCAACTGGCGATCCGCGCCATTAAATCGGTGCTGCGACAGGATTACGACAACTGGGAGCTGATCATTGTGGATGACTGCTCATCTTCGTATGAACAACTGCAAAAATTTGTCGCTGACCTCCATGACTCGCGCGTGGTCTATACCCATAACCCGATCAATTCCGGGGCATGTGCAGTGCGTAATCAGGCGATCAGGCAGGCGAAAGGGCAGTATTTGACCGGCATTGACGATGATGACGAATGGACGCCAAACCGACTGTCTGTCTTTTTGTCGCATAAGCACCAACTGGTTACGCACGCGTTCCTGTATGCCAATGACTACGTTTGCCAGGGAGAGGTTTACTCTCAGCCCGCCAGCCTGCCGTTGTACCCGAAATCACCCTATTCCCGTCGCCTGTTTTACAAGCGCAATATAATTGGTAATCAGGTCTTTACCTGGGCGTGGCGCTTTAAAGCGTGTCTGTTCGATACCGATCTCAAAGCCGCACAGGATTACGACATTTTCCTGCGCATGGTCGTGGAATATGGCGAGCCGTGGAAAGTGGAAGAGGCCACGCAAATCCTGCACATCAACCATGGTGAGATGCAAATTACCTCTTCGCCGAAGAAATTTTCGGGCTATTTCCACTTTTACCGTAAGCACAAGGACAAGTTTGACCGTGCCAGCCGTAAATATCAGCTCTTTACCCTCTATCAGATCCGCAACAAGCGGATGAACTGGCGCACCCTGCTAACGCTGCTTTCCGTGCGTAACGGCAAGCGTCTGGCTGATGGACTTCGGGGGAAATAATGTTTCTGGAAGATTGTCGCGCAAACAGCTGGAGCCTGCGTCCGTGCTGCATGGTTCTGGCGTATCGCATTGCACATTTTTGCTCGGTGTGGCGCAAGAAGAACGTGCTGAACAATATTTGGGCCGCGCCGGTTCTGGTGCTATACCGCATCATCACCGAGTGT
The DNA here is from genome assembly GCF_918797525.1 of unidentified bacterial endosymbiont. Lineage (NCBI taxonomy): Bacteria > unidentified bacterial endosymbiont. Next base: position 1,859,586 of record NZ_OU963893.1, read on the forward strand.
CTCTTCGGCTATGAAATACAGGCCGCCGCGACCATCGGCCGCCGCTTTACCATTCACCACGGCTACGCGGTGGTGATCAATAAGTTTGTGGTTGCGGGGGATGATTTCACTATTCGTCACGCGGTCACCCTCGGTAACCGTGGGCCAGCCAGCCTGGCCTGCCCGGTGATTGGTAATAACGTCGAGCTGGGCGCCAACGTAGTGGTGATTGGCGATATCACTGTCGGTAACAACGTGACGATTGGCGCAGGCAGCGTGGTGCTGGACAGCATTCCTGATAATGCGCTGGTGACAGGGGAAAAAGCCCGCGTGAAGGTAATCAAATGAACATTCTGCAATTCAACGTCCGCCTCGCAGAGGGCGGGGCGGCGGGCGTAGCGCTGGATCTGCACCAGCGCGCGTTGCAAAAGGGGCTTCAGTCTCGTTTTGTCTACGGCTATGGCAAAGGCGGCAAGAAAAGCGTCAGCCACGATAACTATCCGCAGGTGATAAAGCAGACGCCGCGTCTGACCTCTATCGCCAATATTGCCCTGTTTCGACTGTTCAACCGCGATCTGTTTGGCAATCTTAATAGCCTTTCTCGCACGGTGACGCGCACCCCCGGGCCTGTGGTGCTGCATTTTCACGTTCTGCACAGCTACTGGCTGAACCTGGCCGGGGTGGTGGCATTTTGTGAAAACGTTCAGGCGCACAAACCAGATACCCGCTTCGTCTGGACGTTGCATGACCACTGGAGCGTAACCGGACGCTGCGCCTTCACCGATGGCTGCGAAGGCTGGAAGAGCCAGTGCCAGAAATGTCCAACGCTCAGCAACTATCCGCCGGTTAAAGTCGATCGCGCGCATCAGCTGGTGTCAGGCAAACGTCAGCTGTTCCGCGACATGCTTTCGCTGGGATGTACTTTTATCTCCCCCAGCCAGCACGTGGCGGATGCATTCAATAGCCTGTATGGGGCAGGGCGCTGCAAGATAATCAACAACGGGATTGACGTGGCGACGGAAGCGATCCTCGCCGAGCTGACACCCGTTGCCCCAACATCCGGCAAACCGAAAATCGCTATCGTTGCCCATGACCTGCGTTATGACGGCAAAACCAATCAGCAACTGGTACGCGAGATGATGGCGCTGAGTGACAACATCGAACTGCACACCTTCGGCAAGTTTTCGCCGTTTGAAGGGCCGAACGTGGTCAATCACGGCTTTGAAACCGATAAACGTAGGCTGATGAGTGCCCTGAACGCCATGGACGCGCTGGTGTTTAGCTCCCGCGTGGATAACTATCCACTGATCCTCTGCGAGGCCCTCTCCATCGGGGTGCCGGTGATTGCCACCCACAGCGACGCCGCGCGCGAAGTGCTGGAAAAATCGGGCGGCAGAACGTTTGCTGAACATGAGGTGCTGCCGCTGGTGCAGTTGCCAAAGGCCGATATTGCGCAGGCTGTTTTTGGCACTGACCTGGAATCATTCCGCAACCGCAGCCGTAAGGCTTACAGTGGTCAACAGATGCTGGAGGAGTATGTCTCGTTCTATCAGGATCTGTAGTTATCTGCTGCTGCCGCTGATCTATTTGCTGGTCAACGTTAAAATCGCCCAGCTCGGCGAAAGCTTCCCGATCACTATCGTTACCTTCCTGCCGGTTCTGCTTCTGTTGTATGTCGATAAAATCAACCTCAGGAAGCTGATGATTGCCTTAGGGCTGGGCGTCGGGCTAACGGCATTTAACTACATTTTTGGTCAGTCGCTGGATGCCAGCAAATATGTCACGTCGACGATGCTGTTTGTGTATATCGTTATTATTATCGGCATGGTCTGGAGTATCCGCTTTAAAACAATTTCACCGCACAATTATCGGAAAATCCTTAGGTTCTTTTATATTGCCGTTGCGCTAATTGTTATGCTTGCTGCACTGGAGATGGCGCAAATTATTTTGACCGGCGGTAGTAGCCTGATGGAGATGATTTCGAAATATCTTATTTACAGTAACAGCTATGTGCTGAACTTCATTAAGTTTGGTGGTAAGCGTACTACGGCGCTCTATTTTGAACCGGCGTTTTTTGCTCTGGCATTAATCTCAATTTGGCTCAGCATCAAACAGTTTGGTATCAAAACCCCCAAAACCGATGCTATGATTCTTGCAGGAATCGTTCTGTCTGGGTCGTTTTCCGGGGTAATGACGTTTATTCTGTTTTACCTGTTGGAGTGGGCGTTCCAGTATCTGAACAAAGATGCGGTAAAGAAAAAATTGCCGCTGGCGATTATCTCTCTGACGGTATTCTTAGTCGGTATAATATTTGCTTTTCCGTACATTTCTACCCGACTGGGAGATTTGGGAACGGAAGGTTCGTCGTCCTATTATCGCATTATCGGACCACTGGTTATGGTGGGTTATTCCTTAACCCATATTGATGGTGTAGTAAGATTTGGCTCACTTTACGAATATGTCGCATCATTCGGAATCTTTAACGGTGCGGATGTCGGTAAAACCATAGACAATGGCCTGTATCTGTTGATTATTTATTTTTCGTGGTTTGCCGTGCTGTTGACGCTCTGGTATCTGTTTAAAGTATTCAAAATGATGATCAACGCGTTTGGCGATAACCAAAACTTTCGTGTGCAGTTGTATCTTTTTACGCCAGTATCGCTGTTTTTTACCGGGTCAATATTTAGCCCGGAATATGCTTTCTTGATTGTCTGTCCGTTTATTTTGCGTAAAGCGCTCAATATTACGAACGTATGACGAAATGAGGTGATTTATGTTTCTTAGCGTGGTGACCGTCGCCTTTCGTAACTACGAAGGGGTGGCAAAAACCTGGCGCTCGCTGCGCAATCTGGCACGCGATCCGAGCCTGACCTTTGAGTGGATTGTCGTGGATGGCGGCTCCAATGACGGTACGGCGGAGTTTCTGGAAAAACTCAACGGAGAGTTCAACTTACGCTACATCAGCGAGAAAGATAAAGGCATCTATGATGCCATGAATAAGGGCATTGAGATGGCGCAGGGTCGCTATGCCATCTTCCTGAATTCCGGCGATGTGTTCCATGAAGATGTCGCACGCTTTGCCCGCCAGCTGGCGCGCCAGAAAGAAGACGCGATGTATATTGGCGATGCGCTGCTCGATTTTGGCGACGGTAATAAAATGTGCCGCAACGCGAAACCAGGCTGGTATATCTATCACAGCTTACCGGCCAGCCATCAGGCTATTTTCTTCCCGGTAAAAGGCCTTAAAAAACAGCCCTACGATTTACAGTATAAAGTGTCATCTGATTATGCCCTGGCGGCCAGCCTGTACAAATCGGGTTATCCGTTCCGTCGTATAAAAGGCCTGGTATCTGAATTTTCAATGGGTGGCGTGTCAACGTCTAATAATCTTGAACTGTGCCAGGATGCAAAAAACGTCCAGCGTAAAATATTACGCGTGCCGGGGCTGTGGGCAGAATTGTCTTATTTTATGCGCCTAAAAACCACGGGTAAAACAAAAGCCTTATATAACAAAGTCTGAAATATAAGGAAACCTAATGCAGGATCTGAAAGGATTTACGGTGCCGAAAGGCTTTCGCGGTGCTGGGGGTATTAAGGTGCAATTATGGTGGGCCGTTCAGGCAACCTTATTTGCCTGGTCACCGCAAATACTCTACCGCTGGCGCGTATTTTTATTACGTCTGTTTGGTGCGAAAATCGGAAAAAACGTAGTGATTAGACCGTCTGTCAAAATTACCTATCCCTGGAAATTAACGTTAGGGGATTACGCCTGGGTAGGCGATGACGCGGTGCTCTATACCCTGGGTGATATCACTATTGGCGCCAATTCAGTAGTTTCACAGAAATGTTATTTGTGTACCGGCAGCCACGATTTTATGCGCCAGCATTTTGATATTACCGCCAGCCCCGTTGTGATTGGCGAGAAATGCTGGCTGGCAACCGATGTATTTGTGGCACCGGGCGTCTCTATTGGCGATGGCACGGTGGTTGGCGCCCGTAGCAGCGTTTTTAAATCGCTTGCGGCAAATAAAATTTGCCGTGGCAACCCCGCAGTGGTGATACGCGAACGCGTTGAAACTGATTAAATTCATAAGTAGAGGAATATAAACATGTCTAAAGTCGCTCTCATCACCGGCGTTACCGGGCAGGATGGTTCTTACCTGGCAGAATTGCTGCTGGAAAAAGGGTATGAAGTTCATGGAATTAAGCGTCGTGCTTCTTCGTTCAACACCGAGCGCGTGGATCATATTTACCAGGATCCGCACTCGGCGAACCCGAAATTCCATCTGCACTATGGCGATCTGACCGATTCCTCCAACCTGACCCGCATCCTGCAGGAAGTGCAGCCGGATGAAGTCTACAACCTGGGGGCGATGAGCCACGTTGCGGTTTCTTTCGAATCGCCGGAATACACCGCCGACGTTGATGCCATGGGTACGCTGCGTCTGCTGGAAGCTATTCGCTTCCTCGGCCTTGAAAAGAAAACCCGTTTCTATCAGGCATCCACCTCTGAGCTGTACGGCCTGGTACAGGAAATTCCCCAGAAAGAGACCACGCCGTTCTACCCGCGTTCGCCGTATGCGGTAGCAAAACTGTATGCCTACTGGATCACCGTGAACTACCGTGAATCCTACGGTATGTACGCCTGTAACGGCATTCTGTTCAACCATGAATCCCCCCGTCGCGGTGAAACGTTCGTCACCCGCAAAATCACCCGTGCGATCGCCAACATCGCTCAGGGACTGGAGTCCTGCCTGCACCTCGGCAACATGGATTCCCTGCGTGACTGGGGTCATGCCAAAGACTACGTGAAAATGCAGTGGATGATGCTGCAGCAGGACAAACCGGAAGACTTCGTGATTGCGACCGGTGTGCAGTACTCCGTGCGCCAGTTCGTGGAAATGGCGGCGGCACAGTTGGGCATCAAACTGCGCTTTGAAGGTACCGGCGTTGAAGAGAAAGGTATCGTCGTTTCGGTGACTGGTCACGACTCACCGGGCGTGAAACCAGGCGACGTAATTGTGCAGGTTGACCCGCGTTACTTCCGTCCTGCTGAAGTTGAAACCCTGCTGGGCGACCCAACCAAAGCGCACGAAACCCTGGGCTGGAAACCAGAAACCACGCTGCAGGAGATGGTCTCTGAGATGGTAGCCAACGATCTTGAAGCAGCGAAAAAAACACTCTCTGCTTAAGTCGCATGGCTACGAGGTTGCGATCGCGCTGGAGTCCTGATGATGACAAAACAACGTATTTTTGTCGCCGGTCATCGCGGAATGGTCGGTTCCGCGATTAAACGCCAGCTGGAGCAGCGCGGCGACGTGGATGTCATCGTACGCACCCGTGATGAGCTTAACCTGCTCGACGGCGCGGCGGTACAGGACTTCTTTGCCAGTCAACGTATTGACCAGGTGTATCTGGCGGCGGCAAAAGTGGGCGGTATTGTCGCCAACAACACCTATCCGGCGGATTTCATCTACGAAAACATGATGATTGAGAGCAACATCATTCACGCGGCGCACCTGCACAACGTGAACAAGCTGTTGTTCCTCGGCTCATCCTGTATTTACCCGAAAATGGCCAGCCAGCCGATCGCCGAAAGCGAACTGCTGCAGGGCACGCTTGAAGCGACCAACGAGCCCTACGCCATTGCCAAGATTGCCGGGATTAAGCTGTGTGAATCTTACAACCGTCAGTATGACCGCGATTATCGTTCGGTGATGCCGACCAACCTGTACGGCCCGCACGACAACTTCCACCCGAGCAACTCGCACGTGATCCCGGCGCTGCTGCGTCGCTTCCACGAGGCCACGGCAGAGAACGCCCCGGACGTGGTGGTGTGGGGCAGCGGGACGCCGATGCGTGAGTTTTTGCACGTGGGTGATATGGCGGCTGCCAGCATTCACGTGATGGAGCTGGATCGCGAAGTGTGGCAGGAGAATACCGAGCCGATGCTGTCGCACATCAACGTCGGTACCGGAGTGGACTGCACCATTCGCGAGCTGGCGCAGACCATCGCCCAGGTGGTGGGCTACAAAGGCCGCGTGGTATTTGACGCCACAAAACCGGACGGCACGCCACGCAAACTGCTGGACGTGACCCGTCTGCATCAACTGGGCTGGTATCACGAGGTGTCACTGGAGCAGGGGCTGGCAAGCACCTACCAGTGGTTCCTGGAAAACCAGCACCGCTTCCGGGGGTAATGATGTTTTTAAGTCAGGAAGATTTTGCCACGATCGTTCGTTCCACTCCGCTCATCTCAATTGATTTGATTGTGGAGAACGAACGCGGCGAGTTCTTGCTGGGGAAACGAACCAACCGTCCTGCACAGGGCTTCTGGTTCGTGCCCGGCGGGCGCGTGCAGAAGGATGAAACGCTGGCTAATGCCTTTGCGCGCCTCACTCTGGCGGAACTGGGCCTGCGGTTGCCGATGGCAGCGGGCCAGTTTTACGGGGTCTGGCAGCACTTCTATGACGATAATTTTTCAGGCACCGGGTTCACCACCCACTACGTGGTGCTCGGTTTTCGCCTGAAGGTGAGTGAGGCAGACCTGCATCTGCCTGATTCTCAGCATGACGACTACCGGTGGCAAGCGCCAGAGGCGTTGCTTGCCAGCGAAAACGTGCATGACAACAGCCGTGCCTATTTCCTGACCGCTCGTCAGGCCCGGGTGCCAGGACTATGAAGATCCTTGTCTATGGAATTAACTACTCGCCGGAGCTGACCGGTATCGGGAAGTACACCGGCGAGATGGTCGAGTGGATGGCGAGCCAGGGCCATGACGTGCGGGTCATCACCGCGCCGCCGTACTACCCGGAGTGGAAGGTGGGCGAACGGTATTCCAGCTGGCGCTACCGCCGCGAGGAGGGGGCCGCGACCGTCTGGCGTTGCCCGCTGTATGTACCGAAGCAGCCGTCCACGCTGAAACGTTTATTGCATCTCGGCAGCTTTGCCCTGAGCAGTTTCTTCCCGCTGATGGCGCAGCGCCGCTGGAAGCCGGATCGCATCATCGGCGTAGTGCCGACGCTGTTTTGCACGCCGGGTATGCGTCTGCTGGGAAAACTCTCCGGCGCGCGCACGCTGCTGCACATCCAGGATTACGAGGTGGACGCGATGCTCGGCCTGGGAATGGCAGGCAAGGGTAGGGGCGGCAAAGTGGCGAAACTGGCCAGCGCCTTTGAGCGAAGCGGGCTGCATAACGTTGATTATGTCTCCACTATTTCGCGCTCGATGATGAATAAAGCCCGTGAGAAGGGCGTGGCGGCTAAAAAAGTGATCTTCTTCCCGAACTGGTCCGAAGTGGCGCGTTTTCGCGACGTAACCGACGGTGATGCTCAGGCGTTACGCAGTCAGCTCGGTTTGCCTGATGACCAAAAAATCATTCTTTACTCGGGCAATATCGGTGAAAAGCAGGGGCTGGAGAGCGTAATTGAAGCCGCAGCCCAGCTTAGCAAACATTCATGGATGTTTGTGATTGTCGGGCAGGGCGGTGGGAAAGGGCGGCTGGAGAAAATGGCCGGCGAGCGCGGCCTGACAAACGTGAAATTTTTCCCGCTTCAGTCTTACGAGGCGCTGCCTGCGTTGCTGAAGATGGGGGACTGCCATCTGGTGGTGCAAAAACGCGGCGCGGCGGATGCGGTGCTGCCGTCCAAGCTGACCAATATTCTGGCGGTCGGCGGCAACGCGGTGATCACAGCAGAAGCTGAAACCGAATTAGGCCAGCTCTGCGAAAGCCATCCGGGAATTGCCGTTTGCGTGGCGCCGGAATCGGTCGCTGCGCTGGTATCCGGCATTGAACAGGCGCTTGCCATGCCAAAAGAGAACACGGTGGCACGTGAATATGCCGAACGCACCCTCGAGAAAGAGAACGTGCTGAGCCAATTTATTGCAGATATACGGGGATAAATCATGAGTCAAACCACGTTGTATCCGGTCGTGATGGCAGGTGGCTCTGGTAGCCGGTTGTGGCCGCTGTCCCGCGTGCTCTATCCAAAACAATTCCTCTGTCTGAAAGGGGAACTCACCATGCTGCAAACGACGGTCAACCGTCTGCAGGGCGTTGAGTGTGAAAGCCCGGTGGTGATCTGTAACGAACAACACCGCTTTATCGTGGCTGAGCAGTTGCGCCAGCTGAACAAGCTCACGGAAAATATCATTCTGGAGCCTGCCGGGCGTAACACCGCGCCCGCCATCGCCCTGGCGGCGCTGGCGGCAAAGCGCAGTAGCCCGGATTGCGACCCGCTGATGTTGGTGCTGGCCGCAGACCATGTCATACAGCAGGAAGACGCTTTCCGCGAGGCGATTCGTGCCGCTATTCCTTATGCCGATAGCGGTAAGCTGGTGACGTTTGGCATCGTGCCGGACCTGCCGGAAACGGGCTATGGCTACATTCGTCGTGGCAACGTGACGCCGGGCGAAGGCGATTGCGTGGCGTTTGACGTGGCGCAGTTTGTCGAAAAACCGAATCTCGAAACCGCGCAGGCCTATGTCGGCAGCGGCGAATATTACTGGAACAGCGGGATGTTCCTGTTCCGCGCAGGGCGCTATCTGGAAGAGCTGGAAAAATATCGTCCGGATATTCTGCGCGCCTGCGAAAAAGCGATGGCGGTGGTTGATCCGGATCTCGACTTCATCCGCGTGGATGAGCAAGCCTTCCTCGCCTGTCCGGAAGAGTCCATTGACTATGCGGTGATGGAGCGCACGGCCCACGCGGTGGTCGTGCCGATGGATGCGGGCTGGAGCGATGTTGGCTCCTGGTCATCCTTGTGGGAGATCAGTGCGCATACCCCGGAGGGTAACGTCCATCACGGTGATGTGATTAGCCACAAAACGGAAAACAGCTACGTCTACGCTGAATCTGGCCTGGTGACGACGGTAGGGGTGAAAGATCTGGTGGTGGTGCAGACCAAAGATGCGGTGCTGATCGCCGACCGTAACGCCGTGCAGGACGTTAAAAAAGTGGTCGAGCAGATCAAGGCCGATGGTCGTCATGAGCACCATATTCACCGCGAAGTCTACCGCCCGTGGGGGAAATATGACTCCATCGATTCGGGCGATCGTTACCAGGTAAAACGCATCACCGTGAAGCCGGGTGAAGGCCTGTCGGTCCAGATGCATCATCACCGTGCCGAGCACTGGGTGGTGGTGGCCGGTACCGCCAAAGTCACCATCGACGGTGAGATAAAACTGCTGGGTGAAAACGAGTCTATCTATATTCCGCTCGGGGCGACGCACTGCCTGGAAAACCCGGGGAAAATTCCTCTCGACTTAATTGAAGTGCGTTCCGGCTCGTATCTGGAAGATGACGACATTGTTCGTTTCCAGGATCGATACGGACGGGTGTAGCACTTTCGCATTACGCCCGGTGGCGCAGCGCTTACCGGGCCTACGAATAACAAAAAATGAATTTGGCTGTTTAGAGGCCAGGGCTAACTGTTGCCTGAAGAAGGGGTCATAATGGAAAAATTAACCTGTTTTAAAGCCTACGACATTCGCGGCAAGCTGGGTGCAGAGCTGAACGAAGACATTGCCTGGCGCATTGGCCGCGCGTATGGCGAATATTTAAAGCCGCAGACCATCGTGCTGGGCGGTGACGTGCGTTTGACCAGCGAGTCCCTGAAGCTGGCGCTGGCAAAAGGGCTGCAGGACGCGGGCGTGGATGTGCTGGATATCGGCCTGTCGGGCACCGAAGAGATCTATTTTGCCACTTTCCATCTTGACGTGGACGGCGGTATTGAAGTCACAGCCAGCCATAACCCGATGGATTACAACGGGATGAAGCTGGTGCGCAAAGGCGCGCGACCTATCAGCGGTGACACCGGTTTGCGCGACGTGCAGCGTCTGGCGGTGGCCAACGACTTCCCGCCGGTGAACGAGGCGAAGCGCGGCAGCTACCGACACATTACCCTGCAAAAAGAGTATATCGACCACCTGCTGGGCTACATCAACGTGGCGAATCTTAAGCCGCTCACGCTTGTGATCAACTCCGGTAACGGGGCGGCTGGCCCGGTGATTGATGCGCTGGAGTTCCGTTTTAAGGCCCTGAATGTGCCGGTGACGTTCATTAAGGTCCATAACACGCCGGACGGCAATTTCCCCAACGGTATCCCCAACCCGCTGTTGCCGGAGTGCCGGGACGACACCCGTAACGCGGTGATTGAGCACGGCGCTGACATGGGCATCGCCTTTGACGGCGACTTTGACCGCTGCTTCCTGTTTGATGAGAAAGGCCAGTTTATCGAGGGCTACTATATTGTCGGCCTGCTGGCAGAAGCTTTCCTGGAGAAAAACCCGGGGGCGAAGATCATTCACGATCCGCGTCTTTCCTGGAACACCGTCGACGTGGTCACGGCGGCAGGCGGCCTGCCGGTGATGTCCAAAACCGGTCACGCCTTTATCAAAGAGCGGATGCGCGAAGAAAATGCCATCTACGGCGGCGAGATGAGCGCTCACCATTACTTCCGTGACTTTGCCTACTGCGACAGCGGGATGATCCCGTGGCTGCTGGTAACCGAACTGCTGTGCCTGAAAGGGCAGACCCTGGGCGAACTGGTACGTGACCGCATGGCGGCATTCCCGGCCAGCGGAGAGATTAACAGCACGCTGGCACAGCCCGCCGAGGCGATTGCCCGTGTGGAGCAGCACTTTGCGATCCACGCGCTGGAAATTGACCGTACCGACGGTATCAGCATGGCATTCCCGCAGTGGCGCTTTAATTTGCGCTCTTCAAATACCGAGCCGGTAGTGCGCCTGAACGTGGAGTCCCGTGCTGACACGGCGCTGATGGACGCGCGAACGAAAGACATTCTGGCGCTGTTGAATCAGTAAAATTTCTCCCCTCCCGCCGGGAGGGGGACCCGAATACAGGAACAACGATGACGAATCTCAAAAAACGCGAACGAGCGAGAACGAATGCATCGTTAATCTCTATGGTGCAGCGTTTTTCTGATATCACCATCATGGTCGGCGGATTGTGGGTGGTATGTTGGCTTAGCGGACAACACTTCTTCTACATGCACCTGCTGATGGCGCTGATCGCACTGGTTGTCTTTCAGATGATCGGCGGGATGACCGATTTTTACCGCTCGTGGCGCGGCGTTAAAATGACGACCGAGCTGATGCTGTTGCTGCAAAACTGGACCTTAAGCCTGATTTTCAGCGCCGGCCTGGTGGCGTTTAGCCATGATTTCGATAATCGCCTGATGACCTACCTGGGCTGGTACATGCTTACCAGCGTCGGCATGGTGGTATGCCGCTCTTTGATTCGCTTTGCTGCCGGCTGGTTGCGCAACCGGGGCTATAACACGCGTTATGTGGCCGTAGCCGGGGATTTGCCGGTGGGACAGGTACTGCTGGACAGCTTCCGTAAAGAGCCGTGGCTCGGTCTGGACGTGGTGGGGATTTATCACGACGCTAAGCCTGGCGGCGTCTCCTCTGACTGGGCAGGCAACTTCGCCCAGCTCCTCGAGGATGCCAAAGCGGGCAAAATTCATAACGTCTACATTGCCATGCAAATGCGTGATGAAGCCTGCATTAAACACCTGGTGCGTGAGCTGGCCGACACCACCTGCTCGGTTATTCTGATCCCTGACGTCTTTACCTTCAATATCCTTCATTCACGCGTTGAAGAGGTGAATGGCGTACCGGTAGTCCCGCTATACGACACACCGCTTTCGGGTATCAACCGGGTGCTGAAACGCCTGGAAGATATTGTGCTCTCGTCGTTGATTTTATTGCTGATTTCTCCGGTGCTGTGCTGCATTGCGCTGGCGGTCAAGCTCAGCTCGCCTGGCCCGGTCATTTTCCGTCAGCGGCGTTACGGCATGGACGGCAAGCCCATCATGGTATGGAAATTCCGCTCGATGAAGGTGATGGAAAACGACAAGGTGGTGACGCAGGCGACGCAGAACGATCCGCGCGTAACGCGGGTGGGTAACTTCCTGCGCCGTACCTCGCTGGATGAACTGCCGCAGTTTATTAATGTGTTCACCGGCGGCATGTCGATCGTCGGGCCGCGTCCGCACGCTGTTGCGCATAATGAGCAGTATCGTTCACTGATTGAAGGCTACATGCTGCGCCACAAGGTGAAGCCTGGCATAACCGGCTGGGCGCAGATTAACGGCTGGCGCGGCGAGACCGATACGCTGGAAAAAATGGAAAAACGTATTGAATTCGATCTGGAGTACATCCGTGAATGGAGCCTCTGGTTCGATATCAAAATCGTCTTTCTGACTATCTTTAAAGGTTTTGTGAACAAAGCGGCGTACTAAGATGAGCTTACGTGAAAAAACCATCAGCGGCGCAAAATGGTCAGCGATGGCGACCGTTATCATCATCGGCCTGGGGCTGGTCCAGATGACGGTGCTGGCGCGCATTATTGATAATCATCAGTTCGGTTTGTTGACCGTCGCGCTGGTGATTATCGCCCTGGCCGATACGCTGTCTGACTTTGGTATCGCCAACTCGATTATCCAGCGCAAAGTGATAAGCCAGCTGGAGCTGACCACGCTCTACTGGCTGAACGTGGGGCTCGGGATCGTCGTTTTTGTGCTGGTGTTTCTGCTCAGCGATACCCTTGCCCGCGTGCTGCATAACCCGGACCTGGCGCCGCTGATGCGCACGCTGTCGTTGGCCTTTGTGGTGATCCCCCACGGGCAGCAGTTCCGCGCCCTGATGCAAAAAGAGCTGGAATTCAACAAGATTGGCATGATTGAAACCAGCGCCGTCCTCGCGGGATTTACCTTCACCGTGGTCAGCGCCCATTTCTGGCCGCTGGCGATGACGGCGATCCTCGGCTATCTGGTGAACTCCGCCGTACGCACGCTGCTGTTCGGCTACTTTGGCCGCAAGATTTATCGCCCGGGCCTGCATTTCTCACTGGCGTCTGTGTCGTCTAACCTGCGCTTTGGCGCATGGCTGACTGCCGACAGCATCATCAACTACGTCAATACCAACCTCTCCACGCTGGTGCTGGCGCGCATTCTCGGGGCCAGCGTGGCGGGAGGCTATAACCTGGCCTATAACGTCGCGGTGGTGCCGCCGATGAAGCTCAACCCGATTATCACCCGCGTGCTGTTTCCGGCGTTCGCCAAAATTCAGGACGACAGCGAAAAACTACGGGTTAATTTCTACAAGCTGCTTTCGGTGGTGGGGATTATCAACTTCCCGGTGCTGCTGGGGCTGATGGTCGTTTCCAGTCATTTCGTGCCGCTGGTATTTGGCGAGAAATGGAACAGCATCGTGCCTGTTCTGCAACTGCTGTGCGTGGTGGGGCTGCTGCGCTCCGTGGGTAACCCGATTGGTTCGTTGCTGATGGCGAAAGCGCGTGTCGATATCAGCTTTAAATTCAACGTATTCAAAACGTTCCTGTTTATTCCGGCGATTCTGCTGGGCGGGCACATAGCGGGCGCCATCGGCGTTACGCTTGGGTTCCTGCTGGTGCAAATCATCAATACCGTGCTGAGCTATTTCGTGATGATCAAGCCGGTGCTGGGTTCCAGCTATCGCCAGTACATCCTCAGCCTGTGGCTGCCGTTTTACCTCTCATTGCCCACCCTGGTTGTGAGCTATGGCCTGGGCGTGGTGCTCAACGGTCATCTGCCTTTAGCGGCGCTGCTGGCGGTGCAGGTTGGCGCCGGGGCGCTGGCGTTCGCCGTCATGATCGTGCTGTCCCGCAATGCGCTGGTGGTAGAAATAAAACGTCAGTTTTGCCGTAACGAAAAAATGAAAACGCTGCTTCGCGCAGGCTAATTCTTTAAGAGGCCATTATGAAATTACTTATCCTTGGCAACCATACCTGCGGCAACCGTGGCGACAGCGCCATTCTGCGCGGGTTATTGGATGCCATTAACACTCTTGAGCCTGAGACCGAAGTGGATGTGATGAGCCGTTATCCGGTCAGCTCATCCTGGTTACTGAACCGCCCGGTGATGGGCGACCCGCTTTACAGCCAAATGAAACAGCATAACAACGCGGCGGGCGTAATGGGACGCGTAAAAAAAGTGTTGCGCCGTCGCTATCAGCACCAGGTTTTGCTCTCCCGAGTGACCGACACCGGCAAGCTGCGTAATATCGCCATTGCCCAGGGATTTACCGATTTTGTCCGGCTGCTGTCGGGCTATGACGCCATTATCCAGGTTGGCGGCTCGTTCTTTGTCGATCTCTACGGCGTGCCGCAGTTTGAGCACGCGCTGTGTACCTTTATGGCGAAAAAACCGCTGTTTATGGTGGGCCACAGCGTGGGGCCGTTCCAGGATCCGCAGTTCAACCAGCTGGCCAACTACGTATTTGGCCACTGCGATGCGCTGATCCTGCGTGAATCCGTCAGCCTTGATCTGATGAAGCGTAGCGATATTGATACCTCGAAGGTTGAACACGGGGTAGACACCGCCTGGCTGGTGGATCACCAGGAGCATAGCTTCCAGCCGAGCTACGCCGTGCAGCACTGGCTGGACGTCGCAGCGCAACAGAAAACGGTCGCCATTACGTTACGCGAGCTGGCGCCTTTCGATAAACGTCTGGGGACAACCCAGGCGGCGTATGAAAAGGCGTTTGCCGACGTCGTTAACCGCGTGCTGGACAGCGGTTATCAGGTGCTGGCGCTGTCCACCTGTACCGGTATTGACAGCTATAACAAAGATGACCGCATGGTGGCGCTGAACCTGAGCCACCTGGTGAATGACCCGTCTCGTTATCATGTGGTGATGGATGAACTGAACGACCTCGAAATGGGCAAGCTGCTTTCTGTCTGCGATCTGACGGTAGGTACCCGTCTGCATTCAGCGATCATCTCAATGAACTTTGGCACGCCAGCCATTGCGATTAACTATGAACACAAGTCCGCCGGGATAATGCAGCAGCTCGGCATGCCGGAAATGGCCGTCGATATTCGCCATCTGCTGGATGGTTCACTCGGCTCGACGGTGGGCGATACGCTGGGACAACTGCCTGCCATTAATCAACGCCTGGCCGTGGCGGTGAAAGCCGAGCGCGAGAAAGGCATCGGAATGGTGAAGTCCGTGCTCGACCGCGTAGGGGAGGGGAAATGAAGGTTGGTTTCTTCTTACTGAAATTTCCACTGTCGTCAGAAACCTTTGTGCTTAACCAAATCACTGCGTTTATCGATATGGGATACGACGTAGAGATTATCGCCCTGCAAAAGGGCGACACCCAAAATACCCATGCCGCATATACCCAGTATGGGCTGGAGGCGAGAACCCGCTGGCTGCAGGATGAACCTTCCGCCAGGCTGGATAAACTGCGCCATCGGGCCAGCCGGACCCTGCGCGGCCTCTACCGCGCATCGACGTGGCGTGCGCTTAATGTGTCCCGCTACGGGGCGGAATCCCGCAACCTCATTCTGTCATCTATCTGCGGTCAAACCTCACGGCCTTATCGGGCCGATGTGTTTATCGCCCACTTTGGCCCGGCGGGGGTAACCGCCGCTAAGCTGCGCGAGCTGGGGGTGATTGAGGGCAAAATTGCGACCATCTTTCACGGGGTTGATATCTCCAGTCACGAGGTGTTGAACCACTACACGCAAGAGTATCAGCAGCTTTTTCATCGCGGTGACATGATGCTGCCCATCAGCGACCTGTGGGCCGGACGACTAAAAAACATGGGCTGTCCGGGAGAGAAAATTACCGTATCCCGAATGGGCGTCGATTTAGCGCGCTTCACCCTGCGCCCGGTGAAAGTGCCGGGTAAAACGCTGCAGATTATCTCTGTGGCGCGTCTGACCGAAAAGAAAGGGCTGCACGTCGCCATTGAGGCCTGTCGGCAGTTGCGCGCGCGCGGGGTGAATTTCCACTATCGCATTCTGGGGATTGGGCCGTGGGAGCGTCGGCTACGCACCCTTATTGAACAGTATCAACTGGAAGGCTACGTAGAAATGCCAGGCTTCAAACCGAGCCACGAGGTGAAGGCCATGCTGGATGAAGCCGATGTGTTCCTGCTGCCCTCGGTAACCGGCACCGATGGTGATATGGAGGGGATCCCGGTGGCGCTAATGGAGGCCATGGCTGTGGGTATTCCAGTGGTTTCGACGCTGCATAGCGGGATCCCGGAACTTATTCGGTCTGACTATTCCGGCTGGCTGGTGCCAGAAAACAATGCGCTGGCCCTGGCCGATCGGTTGGCCGCTTTCAGCGATATCGACCAGCAGGCACTGGCGCCCGTACTGCACAATGCCCGGCAAAAAGTCGAGGCCGATTTCAACCAGCAGGTGATTAATCGCCAGTTAGCGAGCCTGCTGCAAACGCTGTAATGCTGAGGTTGTATGCTGAAAAAGATTACCCGACGCCGCTTTGTTTCTGGTTTGTCAGCCCTGGCGGCCGCGCCGCTGTTATCGTCCCGCGTTGCGCGGGCGGCAAACGGGAAGACGGTTTCTGTCAATCAGTATAACAATAATGACTGGATTGCCGCTTTTAAGCAGGCGTTTAACGAGGGCGATATTGTTGTTGTCCCGGCCGATGTCATATGCAAAAACATCAATACGGGCATCTTCATTCCTGACGGCAAAACCCTGTTGATCCGCGGTGGCCTGAAAGGCAACGGGCGCGGGCGTTTCGTGCTGCAGGAAGGCTGTAAAGTGATAGGCGAAGGCGAAGGGCGCACGCACAACATTACCCTGGATGTACGCGGTTCCAATTGCGTGATCAAAGGGCTGGCGATGAGTGGCTTTGGCCCGGTCACCCAGATTTACATTGGCGGCAAAAAGCGCCGGGTGATGCGTAATCTGCTTATCGACAACATTACGGTGAGCCAGGCTAACTACGCGATTTTGCGCCAGGGGTTCCACAACCAGGTGGACGGAGCGCGAATTACCAACGGGATCTTCAGCCACCTGCAGGGGGATGCGATTGAGTGGAACGTCGCGATCAACGATCGCAATATCCTTATCTCTGACCATACCATCGACAACATCAACTGCACCAACGGGAAGATCAACTGGGGCATCGGTATTGGTCTTGCGGGCAGCACCTACGACAACGACTACCCTGAAAAACAGACCGTGAAAAACTTCGTCGTGGCGAATATCACCGGCAGCAACTGTCGCCAGCTGGTGCATGTCGAAAACGGTAAACACTTTATTATCCGTAATATAAAAGCCAAAAACATTACTCCGGACTTTAGTAAAAAGGCGGGAATAGACAATGCCACGGTTGCCATTTACGGCTGTGATAATTTCGTTATTGATAATGTCGATATGGTCAATAGTGCCGGGATGTTAATAGGCTACGGTGTAATAAAAGGCGACTATCTGTCTATTCCGCAGAACTTCAAGCTGAATGATATTCGCCTGGACAACCGCCAGCTTGCTTATAAATTGCGCGGAATACAGATATCATCCGGCAATGCCACCTCGTTCGTCGCTATCACCAACGTTGACATGCAGCGCGCAACGCTTGAGCTGCATAATAAGCCTCAGCACCTCTTCTTACGCAATATCAGCGTGATGCAAGAGGCCGCCGTGGGGCCCGCGTTGAAAATGAACTTCGACTTACGTAAGGATGTCCGGGGCAAGTTTATGGCCAAAGATGAAACGTTGCTGTCGCTGGCAAACATTAAAGCTGTGAATGAAAAAGGGCAGAGTTCAGTGGATATCGACCGGGTGGATCAAGACGTCGTGAATACCGAGCGGCTAAATTTTGCGCTGCCGCACCGATGACCGTGAGTGGCTGGTTTTACGATTATGCCTGGGACATACACATCAAATATTCAGATTACCACTACTGTATTTTGTGATGTTTAGACGTAACATTGTACCAGAATTATGGCAAATCATGCTGGCGAAACCATGTTTAGGAGCTATAATTCGTCAACCATTTTAAGGTGGAAGAAATAATGATTAATTTGAAAGCAGTCATTCCGGTAGCAGGCTTGGGCATGCATATGCTGCCAGCCACTAAAGCCATTCCAAAAGAGATGCTGCCGATCGTCGACAAGCCGATGATTCAGTACATCGTTGACGAGATTGTTGCTGCAGGGATCAAAGAAATCGTCCTGGTTACTCACTCTTCCAAAAACGCGGTAGAGAACCACTTCGACACCTCTTACGAACTCGAAGCGCTGCTTGAACAGCGCGTGAAACGCCAGCTGCTTGCAGAAGTTCAGTCTATTTGTCCTCCTGGCGTGACCATCATGAACGTGCGCCAGGCACAGCCGCTGGGTTTGGGGCACTCCATTCTTTGCGCGCGCCCGGTCGTGGGTGATAATCCCTTCATCGTGGTTCTGCCAGACATTATTATTGATACCGCGTCAGCCGATCCGCTGCGCTACAACCTGGCGGCGATGGTGGCGCGGTTCAATGAAACCGGCCGCAGCCAGGTGCTGGTGAAACGTATGGAAGGCGATCTCTCCGAGTACTCGGTTATTCAGACAAAAGAAGCGCTGGAGGCGCCAGGGCAGGTGAGCCGTATCGTTGAATTTATTGAGAAACCGGATCAGCCGCAGACCCTGGATTCAGACCTGATGGCAGTTGGCCGTTACGTGCTGAACGCCGACATCTGGGCCGAACTGGAAAAAACTGAACCGGGCGCCTGGGACCGTATCCAGCTCACCGATGCGATTGCCGAACTGGCGAAAAAACAGTCCGTTGACGCCATGCTGATGACCGGCGATAGCTATGACTGCGGTAAAAAACTGGGGTATATGCAGGCGTTTGTGACCTATGGGCTGCGTAACCTGAAAGAAGGGCAGAAGTTTAAAAGCCGGATTGAGACGTTGTTGACGAAAAACTGATACCACTCTCTCAATCTGTATAAGCGGTAATCTTTACTCTGGCGAGATCTGAAAAACCAGAATGAAGATTGCCGTTTTTTGCTATTTATCGCTGTAATATCAGGGAATTATCTGATTGTGATCTGGTCGGTTTTGTTACGATTTGTGCTTGTTTCTGATGTCATTTAAGAAGACAATTAAACCAGTTTGAGTTTGTCTTTATGACCACAGAACTTCAATTTATCAAACTTCACTCAGTGCACTGGTAGCTGTTAAGCCAGGGGCGGTAGCGTGCGTAATTACTGGAATCGCTGTTATTTAGCCAGGTTTCAAAGTGCCAATGTCTCGACATAGCCAATAGACGGAATAGACAACGTGAAAATTCTTGTGACGGGCGGGGCTGGTTTTATCGGCTCTGCGGTAGTACGACATATTATTAAACATACCCAGGATGAAGTCGTCAATGTGGATAAACTGACCTATGCCGGAAACCTGGAGTCACTGACCGAAGCTAATGATAGCAATCGGTATGTTTTTGAACATGCTGATATCTGCGACAAAGCGGCAATGGAGCGTATCTTCGCCGAACATACACCTGATGCGGTTATGCACCTGGCGGCAGAAAGTCATGTTGATCGTTCTATTACGGGTCCGGCTGCGTTCATAGAGACTAACATCGTGGGAACTTATGTGCTGCTTGAGGCTGCGCGTGCGTACTGGTCTACTCTGGATGATACGGCTAAAACAGCCTTCCGTTTCCATCACATTTCTACTGATGAAGTTTACGGTGACTTGCCTCATCCTGATGAGCATTCGGCTGCAACTGATTTGCCGCTCTTTACAGAGACCACGGCTTACGCACCAAGCAGCCCATATTCCGCCTCTAAGGCGTCCAGCGATCACCTGGTTCGCGCCTGGCTGCGCACCTATGGTTTCCCAACAATTGTTACTAATTGCTCGAATAACTATGGTCCGTACCACTTCCCGGAAAAACTGATCCCACTGGTTATCCTTAATGCGCTCGATGGGAAAGCGCTGCCAATTTATGGCAAAGGCGATCAGATCCGTGACTGGCTGTATGTCGAAGACCATGCCCGCGCGTTGTACACCGTGGTGACCAAGGGGAAACCGGGTGAGACCTATAATATCGGTGGTCATAACGAGAAACAGAATCTGGACGTGGTACATACCATCTGCGATCTGCTGGATGACATTGTGCCAAAAGAGGGCTCATACCGCGATCAAATCACGTACGTTGCCGATCGTCCAGGCCATGACCGCCGCTATGCAATTGACGCGCACAAAATCAGCGCTGAGCTGGGCTGGAACCCTGAAGAGACGTTCGAAAGCGGTATTCGTAAGACCGTTGAGTGGTATTTGAGCAACCAGGATTGGGTTAACAATGTCAAAAGTGGGGCCTATAAGACCTGGATCGAACAGAACTACGGAGAACGTAAATAATGAATATTCTTCTGTTTGGTAAAACAGGGCAGGTGGGCTGGGAACTCCAGCGTGCTCTGGCTCCGTTAGGCAATCTCACTGCGCTGGATGTGCACTCTAAAGAGCACTGCGGCGATTTTAGCAATCCGGAAGGGATCGCTGAGACGGTGCGGGCGATTAAACCAGATGTTATCGTCAATGCCGCAGCACACACAGCGGTTGATAAAGCGGAATCAGAGCCGGAATTCGCTCAGTTACTGAATGCGACAAGCGTTGAGTCTATTGCTAAAGAAGCGGCAAAATTAGGCGCCTGGGTGGTTCATTACTCTACTGACTATGTTTTCCCAGGAGAAGGTGAAACGCCATGGTGTGAGACGGATGCGACTGCACCGCTAAATGTTTATGGTCAGACGAAACTGGATGGCGAAAAAGCCTTGCAAGAGTATTGTCCTAAGCATTTGATTTTCCGCACCAGTTGGGTTTATGCGGGGAAAGGCAATAACTTTGCTAAAACGATGCTGCGCCTGGCGAAAGAGCGCAATGAATTGTCGGTTATAAACGATCAATTTGGTGCACCGACGGGAGCTGAATTACTTGCTGATTGTACTGCGCATGCCCTCCGCGTTGCGGTTGTCAAACCCGACGTCGCCGGGATTTATCATCTTGTCGCAGCGGGTACAACAACCTGGCACGATTATGCAGCATTCGTGTTTGATGAAGCGCGAGCAGCGGGCATTGAGCTGCAGCTGTCCCGGCTGAATGCGGTCGCAACCAGCGCCTATCCTACACCTGCACGTAGACCAAACAATTCACGGCTTAACACGGCAAAATTTGAGCAAAATTTTGACCTGCAACTACCACAGTGGGAGCAGGGTGTTAAACGTATGTTGACTGAGCTCTTTACGACCGTAACTATCTAAAATTTACGGCGAAGTGAGCCTCTGGTATTAAAAGAGATAATGAAATGAAAACGCGTAAAGGAATAATTCTTGCTGGTGGTTCCGGAACCCGCTTGTATCCGGTAACGATGGCGGTGAGTAAACAACTTCTGCCTATTTTCGATAAGCCTATGATCTATTATCCGCTGACAACGCTGATGCTGGCAGGTATAAAAGATATTTTGATTATTAGCACCCCACAAGATACCCCGAGATTTGAACAATTGCTGGGGGATGGGAGTCAATGGGGTCTCAATCTTCAGTATCAGGTGCAGCCAAGCCCTGATGGGCTCGCTCAGGCCTTCATTCTCGGGGAACGATTCATTGGTAATGATGATTGCGCGTTAGTGTTAGGCGACAATATTTTCTATGGGCATGACCTTCCAAAGCAACTCGAAGCCGCAGTGAATAAAGAAAATGGGGCGACCGTTTTTGCATACCATGTCAATGATCCAGAACGCTATGGCGTGGTTGAATTTGATAAGGCTGGTACAGCTATTACCCTTGAAGAGAAACCCGTTGAACCGAAAAGCAATTATGCAGTAACGGGGCTTTACTTCTACGACAATGACGTAGTGGCAATGGCTAAAGAATTAAAACCATCGGCGCGAGGCGAGCTGGAAATTACCGATATCAACTGTATCTATCTGGAACAAGGACGTTTGTCTGTCGCCATGATGGGGCGGGGTTATGCATGGCTCGATACCGGAACCCACCAGAGCTTAATCGAAGCAAGTAATTTCATTGCGACAATTGAGGAGCGTCAGGGACTCAAAGTCGCCTGTCCAGAAGAGATTGCTTATCGGAAAGGTTTTATTACGGCTGATCAGGTTAAAAAATTAGCGGAACCCTTGGCGAAGAATGCCTATGGACAGTATCTGCTAAAAATCGTCAAAGGATATTAACTGTGAATGTAATAAAAACAGCCATTCCCGAGGTGTTGATTTTAGAACCCCGGGTGTTTGGTGATGAGCGTGGTTTCTTTATGGAAAGCTTCAATCAACACGCTTTCGAAACTGCCGTTGGATACGGGGTTCAGTTCGTACAAGACAACCACTCTAAGTCATCGAAGGGGGTTTTACGCGGTTTGCACTTCCAGTTGGCGCCTCACGCCCAGGGAAAATTAGTTCGCTGCGTAACGGGTGAAGTCTTTGATGTTGCAGTCGACATCCGCAAAAGCTCAGCGACCTTTGGAAAATGGGTAGGTGTTAATCTCTCCGGGCAGAATAAGCGACAGTTATGGATTCCCGAAGGTTTTGCACACGGCTTCCTGGTTCTTAGCGAGACCGCTGAATTTTTATATAAAACGACTAACTATTATGCCCCTGAATTTGATCGTGGAATCAAATGGGATGACCCTTCAATAGGCATTGAATGGCCTGGTCAGGGTAATTATAATCTTTCAGCCAAAGATCAGATACAACCGCTCTGGGATGACGTTGATTTTTTTGAATAGATCTATTGTCAGCAATTTTTCTGGATTAATTAATAGAGTACAATATTATGTTTAATGACAAAGTAATTCTTGTTACCGGTGGTACTGGTTCTTTTGGCAATAAATTTGTTCGCATGACGCTTGAGAAATATAATCCTAAAAAGATTATCATTTATTCCCGTGATGAAATGAAACAGTGGGAAATGGCTAAGCATTTCAAAGATGAAAGTCGTATTCGTTTTTTCATCGGTGACGTGCGCGATAAAGACCGTCTGTACCGTGCGCT
Organism: unidentified bacterial endosymbiont; assembly: GCF_918797525.1. Lineage (NCBI taxonomy): Bacteria > unidentified bacterial endosymbiont. Next base: position 1,882,381 of record NZ_OU963893.1, read on the forward strand.
GGATGGCGTGGATTTCGTCGTGCATGCAGCAGCAACGAAAATCGTTCCAACCGCAGAATATAACCCTTTCGAATGTGTAAAAACCAACATCAATGGCGCAATGAACGTTATTGACGCCTGTATCGATAAAGGCATCGAGCGTGTAGTTGCTCTGTCTACCGACAAAGCGAGTAGCCCTGCAAACCTGTATGGTGCGACTAAACTGGCTTCTGACAAACTTTTCGTTGCTGGTAACTCTTATTCTGGCGCAACGAAAACTCGCTTTGCCGTTGTACGTTACGGTAACGTCATGGGTTCGCGCGGTTCTGTTATTCCTTTCTTCCTGTCCATTAAAGACAAGGGCGAGTTGCCCATTACCGACGACCGCATGACTCGCTTTATGATCACTCTGGAACAGGGTGTTGAGCTGGTCTGGCACGCTTTCAATGACATGGTTGGCGGCGAGATTTACGTGAAGAAGATCCCTTCAATGAAAGTGACTGACGTTGCAACTGCTGTTGCTCCAGAAGCTTCTCAAAAAGTGATCGGTATTCGTCCAGGCGAAAAACTGCATGAGCAGATGATCAGTGCTGAAGATGCTCACTACACCTACGAGTATCCGGAACACTTTAAAATCCTGCCTGCTATCCATAACTGGTGTGACTCGCCAGAGCGTATTAAAGATGGTAAGCGAGTTCCAGAAGGTTTCGTTTACGAGAGCGACAGCAATGCAGAATGGATGAGCATTGAAGAGCTGAGCCAATGGATTGAAGATAACCGCGAAAAAGTAGGCAATATCTGATGAAATTCATCCCCTACGGACGGCAGGATATCTCTGAAGAAGATATCAATGCAGTGGTGGGCGTACTGAAGTCTGATTTCTTGACTCAGGGGCCATATGTTCCACAGTTTGAGCAGGCTATCGCTGGCTATGTTGGCGTAAAACACGCTGTTGCGGTAAACAGCGCTACGTCTGCACTTCATATTGCTTGCCTGGCTCTGGGACTTAAAAAAGGCGACTGGCTCTGGACCTCGCCAAATACTTTTGTGGCCTCAGCTAACTGTGCTCTCTATTGCGATGCAAATGTAAGCTTTGTTGATATCGATCCAAAGACTTACAACATGAGCGTGAGTGCTCTGAAAAGCAAACTTGAGGTGGCGAAAGCAGAAAATAAACTGCCTAAAGTCGTTGTGCCAGTTGCATTTGCCGGTCAGTCTTGTGATATGGAAGCTATCCACGCGCTTTCAAAAGAGTATGGTTTCGCCATTATTGAAGATGCTTCGCATGCTATCGGTGGTAATTATCAGGATTGCAAAATAGGCAACTCGCGTTTCGCTGACATTACCATTCTGAGTTTCCACCCGGTGAAGATCATCACTACGGCGGAGGGCGGTATGGCGCTGACGAATAATGATGCGCTGGCTGAGAGCATGCAGCTTTTCCGCAGCCACGGGATCACGCGTGACAGCAATAAAATGACTAAAGCTGCTGAAGGTGGTTGGTATTACCAGCAAGTTGATCTTGGCCTGAATTACCGTATGACTGAACTGCAGGCTGCGCTGGGTGTAAGCCAGCTGAAACGCATTGACGCTTTTGTGGTGCGTCGCCATGAGTTGGCAAAGCGATATCACACAGCCTTTGATGGCGTACCAGTGACAATACCTCTGCAGTCAGAGGATGGCTATAGTGCGCTGCATCTCTACCCGTTGACGGTAAAGGATCCAGCTCTGCGTAAACCGCTATTTGATTATTTACGCGATAAAGGCATTGGTGTTAACGTTCACTATATTCCTGTTCATACACAGCCGTATTATGAGCAGCTCGGCCATAAGGTCGGAGATTACCCGGCTGCGGAAGACTATTACTCTCGCGCTATCAGTATCCCTATGTACTCTACTTTGTCTGATGAAGAGCAGGACTACGTAATACAGTGCATTCGGGAGTTCTTTTAAATGAACGTGGCAATCATTCCTGCGCGCGGTGGCAGCAAGCGCATACCACGCAAAAATATTAAAGCGTTTTGTGGGAAACCAATGATTGCCTGGTCTATAGACGCCGCTCAGCAGAGCGGCGTCTTTGACCGAATCATTGTCTCTACCGATGATGAAGAGATAGCGGAGGTCGCGCGTAAATATGGTGCGGAAGTCCCTTTTATGCGTCCTGATGCGTTGTCGAATGATTTTGCAGGAACCATCCCTGTCATTCGTCATGCTACTGAGTGGCTTATCAACAGCGGTTGTACCTTAGATTTTGTCTGTTGTATTTACGCGACTGCGCCCTTTATTCGCGCGGAGGATATTGTCCATGGTCTAACGACACTCCGTGAACAGCAAGGTGATTATGCATTCACTGTTACCAGGTTCCCTTATCCGATTCAACGGGCACTCAAAGTCAGCAGCGAACAGCGTATAAGTATGTTCTCACCTGATATGTTCCATGCGCGCTCCCAGGATCTTGAAGAGTCCTGGCACGATGCTGGACAATTTTATTGGGGTAAATCATTAGCATGGATGCTTGAGAAGCCAATTTTTAGCGCAGATTCCTATTCGATTGAGCTTCCGCGTGAACGTGTACAGGATATTGATACTCCAGAAGATTGGCGAGTTGCAGAGTGGTTGTTTAAGGCCATGGAGTTTAAAAATGAACGTGTTTCTGCGGACTGATTCATCCCTTTCAATTGGTTCCGGCCATATTATCCGATGTCTTAATCTTGCGAAGGCGTTAAAAAAAACAGGTGCGCAATGCCTGTTTATATCTAAAGATCATCGCGGAAACATTTTAGAAAAAATTAGAGAAGAAAACTTTCCTCTTAAAGTTATTACCGTTCCTGAGACCTCAAACCATTATATCAGGGATGAAAAGTCCTGGCTTAACGGCAGCCAGACAGATGATGCCGAACAATTTATAGCCTTAGTCACTGAAAGTAGTATTGCTCCCGATATAGTCATAGTAGATCATTACTCGCTTGACCATGAATGGGAAGCAAGGGTCAAAGCACGTTTTCCCGCTGCGCATTTAGTCATTATTGACGATCTTTGTAACCGACCGCATTGTAGCGATCTGCTTATAGATCAAACATTTCAGCGCAGCGCAGATGAATATGCTTTATTAAATAATAATAATGGCAAAATACTGGCCGGTACAAAATATGCTTTAATTAACCCTGATTTTTCAAAATTGAGAAATCAATCTATTGCACGTAAAGATCGTTTGATCCTGCCGAAAAAACTCATGCTAACAATGGGTGGAGTTGATGCTCATAACGTTACGGGAAAAATACTGGGATTTCTTGAGCAGTTGGATTTTAAAAACATTGAAAAAATCACTGCCATTTTAGGTGCTGCCTGTCCCCATAGTGCTGAAATTAAACGCCTTGCAGAACAATCGAAATATGAAATTGAAGTTTTCATGAATGTATCAAATATGGCAGAACTTATGCTAGAGCATGATTTTGCTATAGGCGCTATGGGAGGAACGACATGGGAACGTTGTGTAATGGGGTTACCAGCGGTTAACGTCGCAATCGCGGACAATCAAAATACAATTGCAAAAAATCTGGCCGAGGCTGGGGCAGTTGTATTAAGTGCTGATAAGCTCGATTGTTCTCTCATGAATAATGCACTTAATCATTTGATCAGCCATTATCATGACCAGCGTATACTGGCTATGAGTATTTGTGATGGGCAAGGGCTTTCAAGGAATATTCAGGAGATAGTGATAATACCCGCTAAAGATGGCACCAATGTAACGCTTCGTCAGGCAACAATCGACGATATTGATTTTGTGTTTCAGCTCCAGTGTGAACCAAAAACACGTCAGTTTGCTCGCAACCCGGACGTACCTGCATATGAAGGTCACGTTGAATGGATGCTGCGTAGATTGAAAGCGGTTGATTCATTTTTTTATATTATTGAGCACAATGATTCATGTGGCGTAATACGTCTGGATCCGCTAGAACACAGCCTTGCTCAATATGAAATATCAATTTTCCTTACTTCTGCATGTCATGGTCAAGGTATAGCCAGCGCAGCGATTAAACGCACGTTAATGCTGCATAAAAATGCAACTATTCTGGCAACGGTATTGCCAGAAAATAATGCATCACAACAATTATTTAAGCGCCTCGGATTTCTAAAATTATCTCCCAGCGAATATATCAGCGAGAAAAAATAATGAACGAATTTATCACAATTGATGGTCGTAAAATTGGGAAAGACTATCCTCCATATATTATTGCTGAGCTTTCGGCGAACCATAATGGCGACATTAATCGCGCATTCAAAATTATGGAAGAAGCAAAAGCTGCTGGCGCAGATGCAGTCAAGTTACAGACTTACCGTGCAGACACTATCACCATAGATTGTGATTCTGAAGATTTCCAAATCCATGGCGGTTTATGGGATGGGCAAACATTATTCAATTTGTATAAAGGCGCACAAATGCCGTGGGAATGGCACAAGCCATTGTTTGAAAAGGCTAAAGAGCTCGGCATCACTATCTTTAGTAGCCCATTCGATTTTACTGCAGTCGATTTGCTGGAAGAGCTAAATGCTCCTGCATATAAAATCGCGTCATTTGAAGCCATCGATCTACCACTGATCAAACATGTCGCCAAAACAGGCAAGCCGATGATTATTTCAACCGGTATGGCTGACGAGCACGAGATCCAGGAAGCGATCGCTGCGGCCAGAGAGGGAGGCTGTAAAGAGTTGGTCGTGTTGCATTGTGTCAGTGGGTATCCCGCGCCAGCCGAAGACTACAACCTTGCAACCATTCCAGATATGGCTGAACGTTTTGGTGTGATCACGGGATTATCTGACCATACTATCGATAACACTACTGCGGTTGCATCAGTTGTGCTTGGGGCGAACGTAATAGAAAAACATGTCACCCTTGATCGTAACGGCGGTGGCCCGGATGACAGTTTTTCCCTTGAACCCGCAGAGTTAGTTGCGCTTTGCCGCGACGCTAAGACGGCCTGGCAAGCCTTAGGTAGCGTAAACTATGCTCGCAAAGAGAGCGAAAAAGGCAATGTTAAGTTCCGACGTTCGCTATATGTGGTGAAGGATATCAAGGCTGGGGAAGTATTTACTGCAGAGAACATTAAAAGTATCCGTCCTGGCTTTGGTGTTGCGCCTAAATACTATGATGAATTTATTGGTAAAACTTCAAGTTGTGACCTGAAGTTTGGTGATCCACTTAGTTTCGATCATATTAAATAGCAGTACGGGAGCAATACATTGAATATCAGTGATGTATACGAGTATGTTGAAAAAAGAAATTTAAAAGACATGAAATTTAAGAATAATGTTGCGCGGTTATATAAAAACAACGCCAAATGGGTTATTCCGTTTTATGATTTAATTTCATCTACTATATTTTTCTGGCTAAAACCGAGAGAAGAAAAAAAATACTTGTTTCTTGGAAGTAGATTTACTCATTTGATCGCAGCATTGCCGAAAAATGAAGTATGCATCATTGGTGGTCCACGCCAACTCTTTTATTGTATAAAAAATAATATCAGTTATATACCTAATGGTAATTTCTGGAAGTTATTGAGTCTGGGGTTCGAACAAAATATCAGGAGTGAACTTCTAAAAGAATGTTCTACAATGAGTTCAAATCTGACGAAGATGGTTAAAAAAAGAACGCCAGCTTTAATAATTCTTGAAAATGATTCTCTTCCACTACAAAGAGCTTTTTGCAATATTGCCATAGAGTCAGGAATTAAAACTGTTTGCATTCAACATGGTTTGTTTCAGTCAAAAACCGATCCTGAGACTATTGATGGTTGGAAGTGCGATTATTTCATTTGCTACGATGCTAATCAACGGAATGTGATATCTGGATTAGGGGTTTCATCTGAGAAAATACTAATTGGTGGTTTCTATCAACCTATTGAAAGAAATTCCAATATCAGTAATCCTGGTCAGTTAAAAATTTGTTTTCTTGGTCAGCCATGGTTTAAATATGGTGATGAATATAAAAATATTTATTTAAATATCCTGGAGCGAACTGCATCGCAACTCTCTAAATATGAAATCAAGTTTAATTTTAAACCACACCCCTGGGAAATGGATGCCCTCTACCTTTCAGATATGGAAAATGTATTCCGTGGGGATATGACGGAAGCAATTAGTCAACATGATGTGTTTTTATCCCTCACTTCTACGGCACTTCTCGAAGTGACTATGGCAGGGAAAGTAGCTATTCAAATTTATGATCAACAGTTTGCCTGTGATAATTTTGAGAAGTTAGGGTACGCATATACAATCCGAAGTGAGAATATTGAGAGCTCACTACTTGAGACCGCTCATAACTCTCCTTTTACATTTGAAATGCCTGATTTCAATAATCTCGTATATCAGCTTGAAAAGCTTGCAAAGGTGAATGTGTGAGAGCGTCTCTTTGGGGCCTCATGTGTCCATGGATCATATTATTATTTTCTTTGATGGCGGTGATCACCGTAGCCGTTAGCCCTGAAATGTATGTAATTTGTGGTGCGGTTAGCTTAAGTCTGTTTATTTTATTTTGTAAGTATTTATACCAAAGTAAGCAATACTTCTTCTTTTTATTAATGCCGTTTATCTTCCCTCATTTTACAGCCATAGTTTCAAACTTCTCCCTGGAAACGGGAGCGTTTATTGAAGAACTCCAGGTTAGTTCATTTGCGACCGGCGGAGTAACTCGATTAATATTTTACATACTTTCATTTTTTGTTGTTGCAATGTTATCGTTCAGTTTCTTGAACAAATACAGAATTAATAGATTTAGTTTAACATTGAAAGGCGATTATTCTCGCCTTGAGAATCAATTGATTATACTTTTTTCTGCTGGAATATTTTTTGTCCTTGGCGTAAGTGCTGTAATATGGGGAAGCCCTTTGCTAAAAGGGGTGCAGCGATTCGACTATTGGGCTTCACATCCTTATCCTGGGATTCGAAACTTTTTATATCAAGGATACCTGCTTTCGTTCATACTTGGTGTATATATAACAAGGCTCAATTTAAACTACTATGGAAATAAAAAACAATATATTTATATTGTTGCTCTATTCTGTTTCTTTAATATTTTATATGGAGAAAAGTTTACGGGCGTATTTCTGACTTTACTATATTTCTTTGTAGGTTTGTTCGGTTCATTGGTTCTTTATAAAAAAATTAAGCTCATAACTCTTAAATCAGTTTTTTTTGTGTCTATATTAATGCTGATTTTATATGGCCTAATTTATTATCAGTATAAGTTTATTCATCAGTTGCCAGGAAGTATTTTTTCTTTCATCGAGAGTCGAGTTCTTAATTTGCAGGGTGAGGTATGGTGGGCAATTGATGAAATGAGCCCATCTGGTAACGGGTTATCATATTTATACTCATATGATCAAAATTGCAGAGTGACGGGGGGGCTATATTCACTAATGTATCAAATAGCTCCTGCTAGTCTGGTCGATTCTTATTGTGAACGGGGCATTACATTCACGATGGGTTATCCCGCAATATTGATTTCATCGGTTGGATATCTTGTAGGGTATTTATTTAATCTTTTATTTGCTGTTTTGGTAGGTGTCACGTTATTTCTTGTAAAGAAAGCTATCGAATATCCTAATATAATTTCTTTATTTCTTTCGGCAAAAGTACTACTTATAGAAACTCATGCGTTCAATATGGGTAATATTTATAATGTCGTAGATGCCAAATTCTTAATCTATTTCTTATTGTTATTGTTTTTTTCTGAGCTAAGGTTGAAAAATGCACAAGTTAGTAGCCATGTATCTACCTCAATTTCATCCAGTAAAACGAAATAATGAATGGTGGGGGGAGGGATTCACTGAATGGCGTAATGTAGTTAAGGCAAAACCTCGTTTTCCGGGTCATCACCAGCCACAACTTCCTGCAGACCTTGGATACTACGATTTACGACTTGCCGAGACACGTAAGCAACAAGCTGAAATGGCCAAAGAATATGGTATCCATGGTTTCTGCTATTACCATTATTGGTTTAACGGCGAGCTGTTATTAGAAAAACCAGTTGAAGAAATGTTAATTACCACAGAACCTGACTTTCCATTCTGCTTGTGCTGGGCTAACGAGAACTGGACACGTGCCTGGGATGGTATGGAAAGGGAAGTGTTAATTAAGCAGGATTACACTGATGCTGATGCAGCATCACATATGAAATATCTTGCGCCGTACTTTTTGGATCCTCGTCATATAACGGTTGATGAAAAGCCAGTTTTTTTGATTTACCGGGTAGATAATATTCCAGAGCCTAAAGCCTATATTCAGCGCATCAGACAGTATGCTGCTGAAAATGGAGTGCCAGGCCTTCACCTCGTTGCGGTAAAAAACGGATTTGTTGAGTTAGCTGATAAAGAAATATTATCGCTCGGCTTTGACGCTATCATGGATTTTCAGCCTAACCGTAATGATTTCCCTAAAGAGCAGAAGTCTTCTTCGCAATTACTTGTGGATACTGCACGCAAAATTCTGCCTTCGTCAGTATATCAAGCGCTGAAAGGAAGCGTTTCGGCAGTTAATCGTATTGATTATAAGCAACTTGTCATTGAGAAAACATCGCAAGCATGGCCTACTGAATACGTTAAATATCCAGCGGTATTCCCCTCCTGGGATAATACAGCACGGAGGAAGACACCTACTGTCATTCAAAATAACGATCCTGAAGACTATCGAAAGTGGCTCGAATATGCAGTGAAAGCTACTTCTACCTATGAATCAGAGAAACAGTTTGTTTTCATCAATGCCTGGAATGAATGGGCTGAGGGATGTCATCTTGAGCCGGATGAAGTTATGGGAAAAAAATTCCTTGAAGTCACTCGCGCGGTTATAAATTTAAAAAAATAATTGTGAAAATTTATAATTTACTTATACGCGGCGCAACGCTTGCAAGTCGCTTCGTTCTGGTGATTTTCATTGCCAGGTTCCTCTCTACTGAGGAACTTGGTGCTTATTCATTGTTTGCGGCGTCCATTACTTACGCCCTTTTTTTTGTGGGAATGGATTTTTATACCTTTTCTTCACGGGAAATACTTTCAGTAGATAAGTCTCTATGGTACGGGATTATAAAGAATCAGTATGTATTCTATATCATATTCTACTTTATAGGCTTTCCAGTAATCTATAGTTTCTTTTACTTCGGTTTTCTCCCCAAGCACTTTATAGTCTGGTTTTATGTGATGCTTGTCGCTGAGCATTTAGCGCAAGAATCAATGCGACTGCTTGTGGTTTTGAACAGGGCATTTTTAGCTAATGTTGCGCTATTTATTAGATCGGGTATTTGGGTATATGCCGCTGTTATCATAATGTTTTTTAATGATGACATGCGAGATGTATCAATGATACTGGCGTTATGGCTAGTTGGTGCCAGTATTTCGGTCTTGCTGGCAATACCTGAACTTTGGCGAATACGTAATATTTCAGCAGATACCAGTAAGATTAGTTACGCATGGATGTGGAAAGGGTTAAAAATTGCTGCACCCTTGTTGGTAGGTACTCTTGCGCTTCGGTCAATATATTTGGTAGACCGATACTCATTAAATTACTTTAGTAATCTATCTGCCGTCGGTATCTATTCATTTTATTCAAGTTTTGCCAGTGCACTACTCGCTTTTGTTGATGCTGTCGTGGTGATGCAAATCTATCCAAAAATAGTCAGTTCGGTTAAAAATAATGACTTTGATGGATTAGCATATTATAAGAAAAAATTTATAAAATCAGTTTCAATTCTCAGTGTCATACTGGTCATTCTGCTCCCTATTGGCGTCTATATACTCTTGCTTTGGATGAATAAAGGAGAATACATCGACTATATTCCTTTGTTGGGTATCCTAATGCTAAGCAGTATAGTTTATAGTTTTGCATTACTTCCTCATTACGAATTGTATGCCCATAATGAAGATAAAAAAATCATTATATCATCCCTATGGGCTGCATTAGTTGGGGTGATAGTTATGCCAGCTGGAGCGTATTATTTCGGGGTGTATGGTGTAGCTGTAGGGCAGGTCATCGCCGTCATATTTCTTTATATTAATAAAATACTACTTTTAAAAAAGAGTAAGCTTTATGCATAAGAACATCTGCGTAGTAGTTCCGACCTGCAATGGTGGTAAGATATGGGAAAAAGCTGCATTACAACTCTCATATTTAAAAAATGATTCATTATCTATTGTAACTATCGATTCGGAATCAACTGACTCAACAAGAATAACCTCTAATAAATATGGTTTCACCGTTTTAGATGTTAAACGTTCGGAATTCAATCACGGTGGCACGAGAAATATAGCTGCTCGCTACTGTATTGAGCAGTTACGCGCAGAAATCATCGTCTTTATGACGCAGGACGCTATCTTGCAGTCACCAGAAACTGCCGCGGAAATAATTTTGGATAAATTTTCTGCTAATCCAGAACTTTCCGCAATTTATGGAAAGCAGTTACCCCATGACGATGCTAATCTCATTGCACAGCATGCTCGTTTTTATAATTATAAAAATGAACCGTATACAGCAACAAAAGATAACTATCGAGAAATGGGTTTGAAAGCAGTATTTTTATCTAACTCTTTTTCTGCATATAATGCAAAGATTTTTACCTCTCTTGGCGGTTTCCCTGAGAATACTATTCTCTGTGAAGATATGTTCTTTGCTGCGCGTTCTATTCAGAATAACTATGCAATTAGTTATTGTCCAGAGATAGCAGCTAAACATTCTCATAATTATAGGCCATTAGACGAGTTTAAACGATATTTCGATATTGGTGTTTTTCATACCTGTGAAAGCTGGATCGGCGAAATGTTTGGCGGGGCTGGGGGCGAAGGTAAAAAATTCCTGTTATCAGAATTTAGATTCCTGATTAATCGGAACCCTCTCTGTATATTCCCGGCTGCCTTAAATAATTTCATGAAAATAGTTGGTTATAAGCTTGGCAAAAATTACCAGAAAATGCCTCTTGATAAATGCAAAGCATTTAGCATGCATAAAGCTTATTGGAAATCGGAGATTAAGTGAACAGGAATATGACGTCATCACGTACTTTCTTTTACACCAAGTGTACTGTAGCTCTGGTTGATTTTGTAACGTTGATATTACCCTTCTTTTTGGCATTAGGCTTGCTGGATTTTTTCACCGGAAATTTGCCACGTTTTATTCCGCAAAGTGAGTTTGATGACCGTGTAATCACCCATGTTTCTTTAGCTGTAATATGTGTTGGCTGGTTTTGGATTAGGCTAAGGCATTACTCCTACAGAAAACCTTACTGGTTTGAACTCAAAGAATTATTACGCACACTGATCATTTTCGCGATAATCGAATTATCAGTGATTGCATTCTCAAAGTGGCAATCTTCGCGTTATCTCTGGGTCTCAACCTGGATGTTTGCGATGATAATGGTTCCTGTTGGTCGCGCCTTGTCGCGAAGAGTTCTTGACCGCCTCGGTTGTTGGAAAAAAACTACCGTCATCATTGGCTCGGGAAAAAATGCAGTAGATGCTTGCCTTGCGCTTCGTAGCGAAGAAAGCATGGGGTTCGATGTGAGATATATGTTCGATGCATCTTCCCGGTCGGCAGACAAAACAGAGGGTATCACTTACCTTAACGATGAGTCCTGGTTGCTAAATTCATTTAAAGATAAAGTTGTCCAGTTTGTTATCGCGGTTGAATCTGATGAGTCAGAAGTGAGGGATTACTGGCTCAAGACGTTATCAAAGCATGGTTTTCGTCATGTATCGGTAATCCCTACTACGCGTGGATTACCGTTATATGGGACTGATATGGCGTTCTTATTCAGCCATGAGGTGATGATTTTCAGGGTAAATAATAATCTTGCCAAACGAACGTCGCGGTTTGTTAAGCGCACATTTGATATTATCTGTTCGTCTTTGATTATCCTTATAAGTTCGCCGCTGCTGGCTTATTTATATTATAAAGTTACGCGAGATGGCGGTCCTGCTATTTATGGACATATGCGCGTGGGCCGTCACGGTAAGTTGTTTCCATGCTATAAATTTCGTTCAATGGTTCTTAATTCTCAGGAAGTGCTTGACGAATTACTGGCCTGCGACCCGGCAGCTCGTGAAGAATGGGATCGTGATTTCAAGCTTAAAAATGATCCGCGAATCACGTCAGTCGGACGATTCATTCGTAAAACCAGCCTGGACGAATTGCCTCAGCTTTTTAATGTCCTTAAAGGACAAATGAGTCTGGTGGGGCCGCGCCCAATTATATCCGAAGAGTTGGCACGTTATGATGACAATGTTGATTATTATCTGATGGCTAAACCAGGTATGACGGGTTTGTGGCAGGTGAGTGGTCGTAACGATGTGGATTACGATACGCGTGTTTACTTCGACTCATGGTATGTCAAAAATTGGTCACTTTGGAATGACATCGCTATTTTATTCAAAACCGTGAAAGTCGTTCTTCACCGTGATGGCGCATATTAATGCACCAGCAGTCCGGTTATTTGCATAAACTTAATTCTTAGAAGACATCTATTGCTACCTTCTGGCCTCTAACCTGAGTTAACATGTTATTCACTTTACCCGCCGCTTCCGTTACGGCGGGGTATCCACACCTGACAGGAGTATGTAATGTCCAAGCAACAGATCGGCGTTGTCGGTATGGCAGTGATGGGGCGCAACCTGGCGCTCAACATCGAAAGCCGTGGTTATACCGTCTCCGTTTTCAACCGCTCCCGTGAAAAAACAGAAGAAGTGATTGCCGAGAATCCTGGCAAGAAACTTGTTCCGTTTTATACGGTTAAAGAGTTTGTTGAGTCTCTGGAAACCCCTCGTCGAATCCTGTTAATGGTGAAAGCAGGTGCAGGAACAGATGCAGCTATTGACTCTCTGAAACCTTATCTGGATAAAGGCGATATCATCATTGATGGTGGTAACACCTTCTTCCAGGACACCATCCGTCGTAACCGTGAACTCTCTGCCGAGGGCTTCAACTTCATTGGTACCGGCGTTTCCGGTGGTGAAGAGGGCGCGCTGAAAGGGCCATCCATCATGCCTGGCGGCCAGAAAGAAGCGTATGAGCTGGTAGCGCCTATCCTGACTAAAATTGCAGCCGTTGCAGAAGATGGTGAGCCGTGCGTGACTTACATTGGTGCGGATGGTGCGGGTCACTATGTGAAGATGGTTCACAATGGCATTGAATACGGTGACATGCAGTTAATTGCAGAAGCCTATGCTCTGCTTAAGGGTGGCCTGAATCTGTCCAACGAAGAACTTGCTGAGACCTTTACCGACTGGAACACCGGCGAGCTGAACAGCTATCTGATCGACATCACCAAAGATATCTTCACCAGGAAGGATGAAGAGGGTAAATATCTGGTCGATGTGATTCTGGATGAAGCCGCGAACAAAGGTACCGGTAAATGGACCAGCCAGAGCTCGCTGGATCTCGGCGAACCGCTGTCTTTGATCACTGAATCCGTCTTCGCACGCTATATCTCTTCTCTGAAAGAGCAGCGCGTAGCCGCCTCTAAAGTGCTGTCTGGCCCACAGGCCAAACCTGCCGGTGATAAAGCGGAATTCATTGAGAAAGTCCGTCGTGCGCTGTACCTGGGTAAAATCGTCTCCTATGCGCAAGGCTTCTCTCAGCTGCGTGCCGCGTCCGACGAGAACAACTGGGATCTGAACTACGGCGAAATTGCGAAGATCTTCCGTGCAGGCTGCATTATTCGCGCACAATTCCTGCAGAAAATCACCGATGCCTATGCTGAAAACGCGGGCATTGCGAACCTGCTGCTGGCACCGTACTTTAAGAAAATTGCTGATGAGTACCAGCAGGCGCTGCGTGACGTGGTTGCTTACGCTGTACAGAACGGTATTCCGGTTCCAACCTTCTCCGCTGCCGTGGCGTACTACGACAGCTACCGAGCTGCCGTACTGCCTGCGAACCTGATCCAGGCCCAGCGTGACTACTTCGGTGCGCACACGTACAAACGTACTGATAAAGAAGGTGTGTTCCACACCGAATGGCTGGATTAATCTGATTTAAGTCAGTCTGATAGAAAGGCCCGATGCGTATCATCGGGCTTTTTTTATGGCTGATCAGCCTATTTCTTCTAGATCTTTCCATTCACACTTCTTCAATGCAGCATAAATCACTGAGAAATTACAAGCTTACAGCAAGGTATTCGCCTTGACAGTCAATCAACATAAGAGGTAAAAACCTCAACAGTTGTTTATTGCGGTGGTGTTCTTGTGCCTCCTGACACTCATACTGAAGAAGTCAAACGAATGAAAATAACTATCTCCGGAACTGGCTATGTGGGCCTTTCAAACGGTATCCTGATTGCGCAGAATCATGAAGTGGTTGCGCTTGATATCGTGCAGGCCAAAGTGGACATGCTAAACCAGAAGCAATCTCCGATTGTGGATAATGAGATCCAGGATTATCTGGCGAACAAGACGCTGAAGTTTCGCGCCACCACGGACAAAGAAGATGCTTACCGCAATGCGGATTATGTCATCATCGCCACGCCAACCGATTACGATCCTAAAACGAATTACTTCAATACCTCTACCGTTGAAGCTGTGATTAAAGACGTTGTGGCAATTAACCCTAACGCGGTAATGGTCATTAAGTCGACCATTCCGGTGGGTTTTACCCAATCCATTAAAGAAGAGTTGGGTATTGATAATGTCTTCTTCTCACCTGAGTTCCTGCGCGAGGGTAGGGCGTTATACGATAACCTGCATCCGTCGCGTATTGTGATTGGTGAGCGTTCTGAACGCGCCGAGCGCTTTGCGGCGCTGCTGCAGGAAGGCGCCATCAAAAAAGATATTCCGCTGCTGTTTACCGATTCCACCGAAGCCGAGGCCATCAAGCTTTTCGCCAATACCTATCTGGCAATGCGCGTGGCTTACTTCAACGAACTGGATAGCTATGCTGAGAGTCTGGGGCTAAATACCCGCCAGATCATTGAAGGTGTGTGTCTTGACCCGCGTATCGGCAATCACTACAACAACCCTTCATTTGGTTACGGTGGCTACTGCTTGCCGAAAGATACCAAGCAGCTGCTGGCGAACTATCAGGCGGTGCCGAACAACCTCATTTCAGCGATTGTTGACGCTAACCGTACGCGTAAAGATTTTATTTCCGATTCCATTCTCGCGCGTCATCCAAAAGTGGTTGGCGTGTATCGTTTGATCATGAAGAGCGGCTCCGATAACTTCCGCGCCTCTTCAATTCAGGGGATCATGAAGCGTATTAAGGCTAAGGGCGTTCAGGTCATTATTTTTGAACCTGCGATGCAGGAAGATGAGTTCTTCCACTCTCGCGTAATTCGCGACCTGAACGCCTTCAAGCAGGAGGCGGATGTCATTATTTCCAACCGCATGGCGGAGGAACTGTCAGACGTAGCGGATAAAGTTTATACCCGCGATCTGTTTGGCAGTGACTGATACCCCGTTTGCTGCTGATAAAACCCGGCTCATGTGCCGGGTTCTTAACTTTATACCTTGTAGAAACCGCGATACCAGTCGACAAAGTTTTTCACGCCGTCGTTAACGGATGTCTGCGGCCTGAAGCCGATAACTTCATAAAGCGCCTGGATATCCGCGCTGGTTTCAAGCACGTCGCCGGGCTGGACTGGCATCATATTTTTCTCGGCTTCCAGGCCCAGAGCATCCTCCAGGGCGGTGATGTAATCCATCAGTTCAACAGGCGAACTGTTGCCGATGTTGTATACGCGATACGGGGCTGAACTGGTCGCGGGCGAACCGCTCTCAACGCGCCAGTTAGGATCGGGCGTAGGGATAACATCCTGAAGTCGAATAATGGCTTCAGCGATATCGTCGATATAGGTAAAGTCACGCTTCATCTTACCGTAGTTGTATACGTCGATGCGTTTACCCTCAATCATTGCTTTAGTAAATTTAAACAACGCCATGTCCGGGCGACCCCATGGGCCATACACGGTAAAGAAACGCAGGCCGGTGGTCGGCAGGTTATAAAGATGTGAATAGGTATGCGACATCAGCTCATTAGCTTTTTTGGTCGCTGCGTACAGCGAAACCGGGTGGTCTACAGAGTCATCAGTCGAGAACGGCATTTTGCGGTTAAGCCCGTAAACGGAGCTTGAGGATGCATACAGCAGATGTTGTACCTTATTGTGACGACAGCCTTCCAGTACGTTCAGGTGGCCCGTCAGGTTGGCATCCGCGTAGGCATGAGGGTTTTCCAGAGAGTAACGAACGCCGGCCTGGGCGGCGAGATGAATGACGCGGTCGAATTTCTCATCCGCGAACAACGCGGCCATGCCCGCACGGTCAGCTAAATCGAGCTTGTGGAAAGTGAAATTGTCTGATGTGAGCAGATCAAGACGCGCCTGCTTGAGGCTGACATCATAGTAGTCATTGAGATTATCAATGCCAGTGACCTGATGGCCAGCGTCAAGGAGTCGCTTGCTGACATTTGCGCCGATAAAGCCAGCAGCGCCTGTTACCAGAAATTTCATACTTTCACCTCATTCACACATGTTCTTACAAATGCCATAACGCATCCGTTTACGCCTATGATACCGCGATGGCCGCCAGTAACATAACCCATCTTTCCGATATAACTCATCGGATTCTTATAGAAAAATTGCCAGCAACAGATACACTATGTAGACATGTTTTTTTTGCCCTTTTTATCTGTTAGGGATTGTATGACGCAGAACAACAATAACCTGGTCAATCGAAGCAATGACCCGGAGCAAATTGATTTAATTGATTTAGTAATTCAACTTTGGCGCAGCAAGTGGACCATTTGTTTGTTTGTCTTCTTCGCAATTCTGTTAGCGGGTAGCTATCTATTTGTTGTTAAAGAAAAATGGACGTCAACAGCAGTCATTACCCAGCCCGATGCAGCGCAAGTCGCCTCTTATTCAAATGCGCTGAATATTGTCTACGGTAATGCTGCTCCTTCTATGTCCGATGTGCAAACGCGTACGATAAATCGCTTCTATTCTGCTTTTTCAGCCCTTTCGCAGACGTTAGAGAACCAGCAGGAACCTGAAAAACTGACAATTGAACAATCTGTTAAAGGTCAGGCTCTCCCACTCACTGTCTCTTACGTCAGCACCACTGCTGAAGGTGCCCAAAAGCAGCTTGCGCAATATATCCAGCAGGTGGATGAACAAACCGCTAAAGAACTAAGTGTTGATCTCAAGGACAACATCAAGCTGCAGATTGCGACGCTGAATGACTCTCTGGAAAATCAGGAGAAGGTTGCTCAGGAGCAGAAAGATTTGCGCATTAAGCAGATTATTGAAGCACTTAAGAACGCAGAGGCCGCTAAAATTACCTCTCCGCAACTTCAGCAAACCCAGGATGTCACCCAGGAAACAATGTTCTTATTGGGTTCAGAAGCGCTTAATTCAATGATCCAAAATGAGGCTTCACGTCCCTTAGTATTTTCATCTGCTTATTACCAAACCAAACAGAATCTGCTGGATATACAAAATCTGCGTGTGAACCCGGAAACCATCCATGTTTATCGCTATGTGATGAAGCCTGATTTGCCAATCAAGCGGGACAGCCCGAAACGTGCTATTACGATGATTTTGGCTGTATTGCTGGGTGGGATTGTAGGTTGCGTGTTTGTTATCGGACGTAACGCACTGCGTAGCTATAAGCCAAAATCCTGATTCACATATAAAAAAGGCCGGGTTTCCCCGGTCTCTTTTTATTTATGTCGCTTTCGCAAATTCTCAATCACTGCCGTTAAATCCAGCTCCTGATCCTGCAGCAGCACCAGCAGGTGATACAGTAAATCCGACGCTTCGTTGGTCAGCTCTTCCCGGTCATGCACGGTGGCAGCCAGCGCTGTTTCAACGCCTTCTTCACCTACCTTCTGCGCAATACGCTTGGTGCCACTGGCGTACAGTTGTGCGGTGTAGGAACTTTCAGGGGCAGCCGTTTTACGTTCAGCCAGAAGTTGTTCCAGCTGGTAAAGGAACAGCCACTGATGGCTCGCCTCGCCGAAGCAGCTACTGGTGCCTGTATGGCAGGTGGGGCCGATGGGGTTCGCGAGGACCAGCAGGGTGTCGTTATCGCAGTCTGGGGTAATGCTGACCAGGTTCAGGAAATGACCAGAGCTTTCCCCTTTGGTCCACAGGCGTTGTTTGGTCCGCGAATAAAAGGTGACATTGCCGCAGTCGAGGGTTTTGGCCAGCGCCTCTGGGTTCATATAGCCCAGCATTAGCACTTCCCCCGACACGGCATGTTGTACAACCACTGGCAGTAACCCGTCAGTTTTTTCCCAGTCAAGCTGTGCCTGCTGTTGCTCTGTTAACATACCCTAATCTCCACGCCCTGGTCGACCAGGTACGTTTTTAACTCACCAATATTGATAATCTGCTTATGGAATACGGAGGCCGCCAGCGCACCGTCAACGTCCGCATCGCGGAAGGCTTCCAGGAAGTGTTCCATAGTGCCTGCGCCGCCGGAAGCAATCAGGGGGACGTTACACACCGTGCGCACTTTTCTCAGTTGTTCCAGATCATAACCGTTACGTACGCCATCCTGGTTCATCATGTTCAGTACAATTTCGCCCGCACCGCGTTTTTGCACTTCCTGCACCCAGTCCAGCGTTTCCCATTCGGTTACGCGGGTGCGGCTCTCGTCGCCTGTGTATTGATTAACGTGATACTTGCCGGTTGCAGCGTCATACCACGTGTCGATCCCCACTACAATGCACTGCACGCCGAAGCGGTCCGCCAGGCGGGTAATAAGTTCGGGTTCGGCCAGCGCCGGGGAGTTAACAGAAATCTTATCTGCGCCGAAAGAGAGGATTTTGGCCGCGTCTTCCGCGGATTTAATCCCGCCCGCCACGCAGAACGGAATATCTATGACTTCCGCCACGCGCGCCACCCAGCTTTTATCGACCACGCGGCCATCGCTCGACGCGGTGATATCGTAAAAAACCAGTTCGTCCGCGCCTTCATCGGCGTAACGTTTTGCCAGCGGGACGATATCGCCAATAATTTCGTGGTTGCGGAACTGTACGCCTTTGACGACCTGGCCTTCGCGTACGTCCAGGCAAGGGATTATCCGTTTTGCCAGCATTGAATCGCCTCCGTCACAGTGAACTTATCTTCCAGTAAAGCCCGTCCCACAATCACGCCCTGCACTCCAGTACCGCGCAGTGCGGCAATATCGGCTAATTCACCAATCCCACCGGACGACTGAAATGCAACGAGCGGATAACGCGCGCAAATTTCTTCATACAGCGAGACGTTCGAGCCTGCCAGCGTCCCGTCGCGGGAGATATCCGTGCACAACACGTGCTTCAGGCCAACGGGCTGATAAACGTCCACCAGCGCCTCCAGCGTTACGCCGGAATTCTCCTGCCAGCCGCTGACCGCAACCTGTTTGTTGCCCCGTTCGTCGATACGTACATCCAGCGCCAGCACCAGCGCATCAGCGCCGAAGCGGCGGAACCAGCCTTTGACCCTTTCAGGATCGTTAACGGCAGTAGAGCCAACCACCACGCGGGCCACGCCAGCGTCCAACAGGGCAGCAACATCATCCTCTGTGCGCACGCCGCCGCCAACCTGTACCGGAACATCCACGCCTGCGACCAGCTTTTTAAGCAGCGGGATCTGACGTTTTGCCGGATCCTTCGCGCCCGTCAGATCGACCAGGTGCAACACCTGTGCGCCCTGCACGGCGTAATCCTGCAGACGCGGCAGCGGATCGTTACCGTAGTCACGCTGCTGACCATAATCGCCCTGATGCAGACGCACAACCGTGCCGTCAATTAAATCTAAAGCAGGAATAATCATCACATCTCCAGGAAGTTTTTCATCAACTGTGCGCCTGCGGCACCGGAGCGTTCCGGATGAAACTGCACGCCGAAGAAGTTATCTTTCTGTAGCGCAGCGGTGAAGGCCTCGCCGTAATGGCACTGGGCGATGGTGTTCACGTTCACGGGCATGGCGTAGCTGTGCACGAAGTAAAACCAGGCGCCGTCTTCGATACCGCTAAACAACCTCTCGCCCGCTTTTGGGTAAACGCGGTTCCAGCCCATGTGCGGCAAAGGCAGGCCGTGGTCAACCATTTTAGGCACGTCTTCCTCAATAATGCCCAGCAGGTCAACACCGTTGCTCTCTTCACTGCGACGGCCGAGGAGCTGCATACCTAAACATATCCCCAGCACCGGTTGGGTACAGGCTTTAATCAGCTCAACCAACTCACGCTCGTGGATCTGATCCATCGCGGCCTGGGCGGTGCCCACACCCGGCAAGAAGAGTTTGTCCGCGCGTAATACGACGTCCGGATCACGGCTCACCACTGGCTCATAGCCGTGGCGTATAATCGCCGCTTTTACCGAGTTCAGGTTGGCGCATCCGGTATCCAGAATCACCACGTTCATCACAACACTCCTTTCGACGAGGGCAGGGTGTCGCCTTCCACACGAATGGCCTGGCGCAGGGTGCGGCCAAAGGCCTTGAACAGGCTCTCTACACGATGATGGTCATTCTTGCCTTTCGTTTTCAGGTGCAGCGTCAGGCCCATGGTGTAGGACAAAGAGCGGAAGAAGTGCTCCACCATTTCGGTGCTGAGGTCGCCGACGCGCTGGTAGGTGAAATCGGCTTTATATTCCAGGTGCGGGCGGCCAGAAATATCCAGCGCACACCGCGCCAGACATTCGTCCATCGGCAGAACAAACCCAAAACGGTTGATGCCACGCTTATCACCCAGCGCCAGCTTCAGCGCTTCACCCAGCGCCAGGCCAGTATCTTCGACGGTGTGGTGATCGTCTATGTACAGATCACCTTTCACCGCGATCTCCATGCGGAAGCCGCCGTGGGTGCAGATCTGGTCCAGCATGTGATCGAAGAAACCGACGCCGGTGTGGATCTTGCTGCCGCCTTCGCGGTCCAGCCAGACCTTAACGTCGATTTGCGTCTCTTTTGTATTCCGCTCAACGTGCGAGTAGCGGTCACGTTTGGTCAGTTGTTCGCCAATTTGCGCCCAGTTGAGCGCTTCGCGGTTATAGCGCAGGCCCGCGATACCCATGTTTTCGGCAAGCGTCAGGTCGGTGACGCGATCGCCAATCACATAGCTGTTGGCTTTATCAAGCCGGCCTTCTGCCAGATAACGTTCCACCAGCTTGATCTTCGGTTTACGGCAGTCGCACTCATCGGCGGGCAGGTGCGGGCAAATCAGCACCTCCTCAAACACCACCCCCTGAGAGCTAAGCACTTGCATCATCAGGTTGTGCGGGCCGTCAAAATCCCCCTGCGGAAAGCTGTCCGTACCCAGGCCGTCCTGGTTGGTGATCATCACCAGCATAAAGCCTGCGCTCTGCAGTTTGAGCAGCACCGGGATCACGTCCGGTTCAAAAGCCAGTTTGTCGAAACGATCGACCTGAAAATCGGTTGGTGGCTCCGAAATGATAGTGCCGTCGCGATCGATAAAGAGATACTTCTGACTCATACTTTCTCCGCTTTCAGGGCGTCAATAACGCGCTGGCTCTCTGCCCGGGTGCCTACGGTAATACGCAGGCAGCCGCTCAAGGAAGGTTGTTTATTTTGGTCTCGTAAGATAATGCCCTGATCCCATAAAGATTTAAATACCGCGCTTGAGGCGGTGAAGCGCACCAGAATGTAGTTAGTTTCAGAGTCGAACACCTGCTCCACGCACGGAAGATTATTCAGTGCCCTCACCAGGTACTGGCGCTCTTC
Source organism: unidentified bacterial endosymbiont (assembly GCF_918797525.1). Classification (NCBI taxonomy): domain Bacteria; species unidentified bacterial endosymbiont. The sequence continues at coordinate 1,904,057 of NZ_OU963893.1, forward strand.
GAGGATCTGCGCCACGCGTTCACGCATCGCAGTAATCCCCTCGGGAGCCAGCGCCTGAGCGGCTATATCCGCGACTGGCGTAGAGAGAGGGTACGGGGCGATCACTTTCAACAGCAGATCGATAACCTCTTTATTCGCCAGCGTAAACCCACAGCGCAGTCCGGCAAGGGCGAAAGCTTTAGACAGCGTGCGTAGTACCACCAGGTGGGGATATTCTTCGAGCCAGCCTGCCAGCGTCGCCTGTGGGCAAAACTCAATATAGGCTTCGTCGGCCACAACCAGCGCTTTACCACGGGTCATTTCCAGCAGCGTGCGGATATCCTGCGGGGTGATTATCTGTCCGGTCGGGTTGTTCGGGCTACAGACAAACACCACCTTCACGCCATCAAGATTATCGGCTATTCCCTGTAAATCTAGCTGCCAGTCGTCCAGCGCCAGCACGTTGCGGCACGCCACGCCGAAGGTCTCAGCGCTGACGCTGTACATGCCATAGGTTGGCTGACAGTACATCACCGCATCTTTGCCTGGCTCACAGAAGGCGCGGATCAACAGCTCGATCCCTTCGTCTGCGCCACGGCTCACCAGTACCTGCTCAGGCTTCACGGCCGCGTAGCGGGCGTAGTTTTCAATCACCGCTTTTGGCTGACACTCTGGGTAGCGGTTCAGCGTTTGCTGTGACAGTTCAAACTGCACTGCCGTTGGAAATTCATTGGCGTTCAGCCACACATCACCGTTACCACCCAGACGGCGCGCAGACTGATAGGGAGTCAGGCGACGGACATTTTCGCGGGCTAACTCTTCAATGTTCATGCTTGCTCCTTCAGCGCGGCAACGCGAAGCGTAACGGCGTTTTGGTGGGCGGTCAGCCGCTCTGCGGCGGCCAGCGTTTCAATGGTTGAGGCCAGTGCAGCAAACCCCTCGCGGGACAGCTCCTGCACGGTCATGCGTTTCTGGAAATCGGCCAGCCCCAGGCTTGAGCAGGTAGAGGTATAACCGTAGGTTGGCAGCACGTGGTTGGTGCCGGAGGCGTAATCGCCCGCCGATTCCGGCGACCAGTCGCCAAGGAAAACCGAACCGGCGCTGGTAATGCTGTCGACCAGTTGACGTGCGTTGCGCGTCTG